>NZ_JAMYUQ010000003.1:0-438171 GCF_040323095.1 Mesorhizobium sp. M0058 | reverse complement strand
GGCGGTTTAGCGTGGCGCCGCTGAGCGGGGGCGCGAGCCCCGGCGTCGGCCCCACGGCGCGCAGCTGCCAAACGGACTCATTTCCACGCCGCAATAAAAAAACCGCGCGGGCCTCGGCCCGCGCCTTTTTGCTTGGGAGGCACTGCTATCAGGCGGCGATGTCGAAACGGTCGGCGTTCATCACCTTGGTCCACGCCTTGACGAAATCACCGACGAATTTCTGCCCGGCATCCGCCGACCCGTAGACCTCGGCCAGCGCGCGCAGCTGCGCATGCGAGCCGAAGATCAGGTCGGCGCGCGTGGCGGTCCACCTGACCGCCCTGGTCTTGCGGTCGCGTGCTTCGTAGACCTCATGCGAGCCCGGCTCGGAGGCCGGATCCCAGATGGTGCTCATCGAGAGCAGGTTGACGAAGAAGTCGTTCGTCAGCGTGCCCGGCCTGTCGGTCAACACACCATGCTTCGAGCCGCCGGTGTTGGCGCCGAGCACGCGCAGGCCACCAACCAGCACCGTCATCTCCGGCGCCGTCAGGTTGAGCAGTTGCGCCCGGTCGACCAGCATGGCTTCGACCGACATGGGCGGTTTGCCACTGACATAGTTGCGGAAGCCGTCAATTTTCGGCTCGAGCGCCGCAAAGGAATGGACGTCCGTCTGCGCCTGCGAGGCGTCGGTGCGGCCGGGCGTGAAGGGGACCTTCACCGCATTGCCGCCATCCGTTGCGGCTTTCTCGACCGCGGCGACGCCGCCGAGCACGATGAGGTCGGCCAGCGAGACCTTCTTGCCGCCTGCGTTGAACTCGTTCTGGATGGCTTCGAGCTTCGCCAGCACGGTAGCCAGTTCGACAGGCTGGTTGACCTCCCAGTCCTTCTGCGGCGCCAGGCGAATGCGCGCGCCATTGGCGCCGCCGCGCTTGTCGGAGTTGCGGAAGGTCGAGGCCGAGGCCCAGGCGGTCGAGACCAATTGCGAAACGCTGAGGCCCGAAGCCAGGATCTTGGCCTTCAGCAATGCGATGTCCTGGTCGCTGACCAGCTCATGGTCGACGGCCGGAACCGGATCCTGCCAGATCAGCTCTTCCTTCGGCACCAACGGGCCGAGATACCGCACGACCGGCCCCATGTCGCGATGGGTGAGCTTGTACCAGGCACGGGCGAAGGCATCGGCGAACTGCTCCGGATGCTCATGGAAGCGGCGCGAGATCTTCTCATAGGCGGGGTCGGCCCGCAGCGCGAGGTCGGTGGTCAGCATTGCCGGCGCATGACGCTTCGAGGGATTGTGCGCGTCCGGCACCGTAACCGCGCCAGAGCCGCCCTTCGGCGTCCACTGATGGGCCCCGGCCGGGCTCTTGGTCAGCTCCCATTCGAAGTTGAAGAGATTGTCGAAGAAGTTGTTGCTCCACTTGGTCGGCGTCGTCGTCCAGGTAACTTCGAGGCCGGACGTGATGGCATCGCCGGCAATGCCGGTGGCATGCTTGCTCGACCAGCCGAGGCCCTGCGCCTCGATGCCCGCGCCTTCCGGCTCGGCGCCGACCAGTGTTGCATCACCGGCGCCATGGGTCTTGCCGAATGTGTGGCCGCCGGCGATCAGCGCCACGGTTTCCTCATCGTTCATTGCCATGCGCGCGAAGGTCTCGCGGATGTCGCGGGCCGAGGCCAGCGGATCCGGCTTGCCGTTCGGCCCTTCCGGGTTGACGTAGATCAGGCCCATCTGCACCGCGCCGAGATGGCCGTGCAACTCACGGTCGCCGGAATAGCGCTTGTCGTCGAGCCACTTGGTTTCCGAACCCCAGTCGACATCCTGCTCGGGCTCCCAGACATCGGCGCGGCCACCGGCAAAGCCAAAGGTCTTGAAGCCCATCGATTCCAGCGCGACGTTGCCGGTGAGAATCAACAGGTCGGCCCAGGAGATCTTGCGGCCGTATTTCTGCTTGACCGGCCACAGCAGCCGGCGCGCCTTGTCGAGATTGGCGTTGTCCGGCCAGCTGTTCAGCGGCGCGAAACGCTGCTGGCCCGCACCGGCGCCACCCCGGCCGTCGCCGATGCGATAGGTGCCGGCGCTGTGCCAGGCCATGCGGATGAACAGCGGCCCGTAATGGCCGAAATCGGCCGGCCACCAATCCTGCGAATCCGTCATCACCTTGTGCAAATCCTCGATCACCGCGTCGAGGTCGAGCGTCTTGAACTCCGCGGCGTAGTCGAAAGCTTCGCCCATCGGGTCCGAAAGGCTCGACTGCTGGTGGAGAACGCCGATGTCGAGCTGGTTCGGCCACCAGTCGCGGTTGGTCCTGGCGGAGGTTCCATGCGCGACCGGGCATTTGCCCGCGCTGTTGTCGTCGGTCATCGCGTCCATCTTGGCCTCCGAATTGCTGATTTATGTGTTGTTTTTTCCGGGCCGGCCGGGAGCCGCGCCATTCTGGAATGGTTCCAGACTAAGCCGTCTCTTCGATAAAAACAAATTGCCTTTCCTGTTTGTTGCGATAGGCTTTCCTTATGATTGGCTTGACCGTGCGGCAGATGCAATATTTCGAGGCTTTGGCGCAAACGCTGCATTTCGGCCGCGCAGCAAAACTCGCCGGCGTCAGCCAGCCGGCGCTGTCCGCGCAGATCGCCGAGATGGAGCAAAGGCTGAACTGCCGGCTGTTCGAACGCGGCGGCAAGACGGTGCGGATGACCGAAGAGGCGCAAGCGCTGCTGCCACGCATCGAGCGCATCCTGCGCGATATCAGCGAAGTCGAGACGACAGCGCGGCGCGGCCGCCCGGCCATGGAAGGGCGCTTCCGGCTGGGTATCATCCCGACGGTGGCGCCCTATCTGTTGCCGTACGCACTGCCGGAGCTGAAGCGGCATTTTCCCGCTTTGCAGCTCGAACTGCGCGAAGCGGTGACCGCGTCGCTGGTCGAAGACACGGCAACGGGACGGCTCGACGCCTTCATCGCCGCGCTGCCGCTCGACCAACCCGGCCTGGTTACCGAGGCGCTGTTCGCCGACCGCTTCTTCCTCGCCGTGCCGTCAGGCGACCCGGCCTTCGCCTCGCCGCCGGTGCCGCCGGAAAGCCCGGCGCTGGAGCGGCTGATGCTTTTGGAGGAAGGCCACTGCCTGCGCGAACAGGCATTGGCACTGTGCGGCAGCGTGCGCCCGGTGGCGATGGCAAGCTACGGCGCTACCAGCCTGACGACGCTCTTACAGATGGTGGCACATGGGCTCGGCGTCACGCTTATCCCGGAAATGGCGGCAAGGCCGGCCAGCGCCATGCCGGACCTCAAGATCGTGCCGTTCCAGGAGCCGATGCCGCAACGCACGATCTGCCTGGCATGGCGCCGCAACAAGGTGCGGCATGATGAGTGCGTGGAGCTGGCCAAGATCATTCGTGGGTTGGATGCGGCGGTGCTGGGGGCGTGAGAGTTAAACTCTTGATCCATCCCGACAGTTGGTGCGCTCCTGGTTGATGCGCCTGGCTCTTTTGACTTCGTCGGCGATATGCAGCGCATAGCCGTCCGCTGATGGCAGCGGCAGCGATGTTCTGCCAATCGAAGCCTTCAGAAAACCTTTGCCGGCTGTTCTCCCTGTAAGGCGACGGCGCAGCGCCGTTGCATCGATACCGCTCGAGCGGTAAAGCGCGGCAGAAATACGGTCCGGTTTGCGCCGATCGGGTTGGGGGTCATTGGCCGCGGCCATCGCGATTTGGCGCTGCTCATCCGCATCCTTGCCGGATAAAAGGATCTCCAACGCCTGATGCTGGCGGCTTGCGACGGCGTAAGTACCGCCTGGAGAGCCTCCTCCACGATAGGTCACGATCTTCAACACTGTCGGTGTATCTCCGAATGCGAAATGTGCGCCGGCACGCCAGGCTCGCATCACGAAGTCCTGCAACGGTGGACGATAGAGCGTCAACGGGTGCGCCCACAAACCTATTCGGTCGACAATGCCGCGGTCGAAAATCCAGGCGCTGGCGGGCTCAAACAAATAGTAGTTGCGATCGCAGACGTCGTGGTCCACCCGGTCAGCGCGGGATATTCGTGCAAAGAGCGGCACTGGCGAATCCATCGCCTCGCTGGAGGTACCTTCGGCGTAAAGGGCTGCGCCAACGAAGAAGTCAGAGCGCGCGTGAAGTTTCGCCCTTGCCCGCGCTATGTGATCTGGCAGCAATATGTCGTCATGGTTGAGGTAGGCAAGGAGCGGTGTCGAGGCGACGAGACTGCCTACCGAGTTCGGCCCGGATTGATGCCCGAAACGCCTTTGGAGGTTGAGATAAGAGAAACGCGAATCGGCCATCGAGCGCACCACAGCTTCGGTCTCCGGCGCGCAATTGTCGCCGACGACGAGCACCCGCCAACCCTGATCTGTCTGGCGTTGGACTGAGCGCAAGGCGATTGCCAATGTGTCGGGGCGATTATACGTCGCCACGACGAAGGTTATCTCATCGTCACGCATCGCTCCTTCCAGACCAGACATCATTCTTGTTCCCGTATCTCTCAGTGTGGTAACCAGCGGCTCGGGGGATTGGGAAAATATGCAGGACAGGCTGGATTCGGTTGAGCAGATTCTCGACTGGCGATCAAAGCAGCTATCCCTGAGTGCTTTTCACTATGAACGCATCCCGCTTTCCCAGTGCCGCGCTTGGCGCTTGGCGGACGGACGCATCGAGCATTCCACCAGGCGATTTTTCAGCGTCGCCGGCATAGCAGCCGCATCTGCCTCCCCTGCCGTCAACACCCAAAGCCAACCTATCATCGACCAGCCCGAGGTGGGAACGCTTGCTTTCCTGTTGCGACACCTGGATGGGCAATGCGACGTCCTCGTTCAGGCCAAGACAGAGCCTGGAAATGTCGGCGCGGCGCAACTGGCGCCAACCGTCCAGGCGACGCTCAGCAATTACAACAGGCTCCATGGTGGGGCGCCGACACGCTATCTCGAGTATTTTGACATCACGACCGACACGACCAGCGATCAGCTGCAGTCCGAGCAAGGAACGCGTTTTCTGGCAAAATACAACCGCAATGCGACGCGCGAAATCGTCGGCTCCGGTCCTGAGCCGGCCGGCGAGGCATGGCGATGGTGTGGCATGGAGCCTTTGCTCGCGTTGCTCCACCATGACTACGTCATCAATACAGACGCACGCTCGGTGCTGGTCGCCAGTCCGTGGGAATCGCTTGGCCCGGACGGATCGCCGTTTTCATTCGCGCGAGGTGCCTGCAATTTCGGCGCGGATCTCTTCACCTCGCATGGGACGCAAGACGACAAAGCCGTGCATAATTTCGTCGACCTGCTGGACAGGCTGTCTGCCGCCCGCTTGTCCGCATCGATTGTTCTGTGCCCTGTCCCCATCGACAGCATATCCGGCTGGATTTTCGAAGACAGCGAGATCGCCGACGAAGGTCGTAGCCGGTTCCGTGTCGGATATCATCGCATCCAGGCACTCGACCGCGAGGTGCCGCGATGGGATCAGCCGCTGCTATCGGACTTCCATGCCGTGAATGTCGTGCTGGTCTGCCAGCGGCGCGGCGGTGTGCTGCACTTCCTGTTGCGGCATGCCGTGGAGATCGGTTTTCGTGAAGGCGTTCAATTCGGCCCGAGCCTGCAATTGACCGCAACGGAGCATTTGCGCGACCCTTTTCAGCGGCCGCTCGTCGATCTCATTGAAGAGGGCATCGTTCACGCTGACGTCTGGGCATCAGACGAAGGCGGCCGTTTCGACCACAACCGTGTGCGCTACCGCATGGTCCAGCTACCTGACGGGTTGGAATGCTCCGATGGCCCGGCGGCCTCGTGGGCGACGCTGTCGCAGATACGCAAGCTTCTGAAGATTTCCGGCGCATTGACCAATGAAGCGCGCAGCGTCCTGTCCCTGCTGCTGCCGTATTTGTGGAAGGCTTGAGTCACGTTGTCTTCTGCGCCACCAATCCGAACTCCTCCACCATCGTCTCGCGCATCGAGAACTTCTGCGGCTTGCCGGTCACCGTCGTTGACCAAAAGAACCCCGTTATCGCTTCGAGGTGATCCGCCCTTCCATTCGGTATTTCGCTCTTCCAGATAGTCTATCTCTGGAACGCGCGGTTGCCGGCAGCGTTGCATCCCAACCAATTCCGTAACCGGAGGATGCGATATGGAAGGATTCAGGCCTGAAGACAGCTTTCGCGGTGACGTTGCAAGGCGTTACGACGATGAGCTGCGCGGCGATGAGGACGAGACGGTTCTGTTCCTGCAGGAGATCGCTGCCGGACGGGATTGCCTGGAATTCGCGGTCGGCACGGGGCGAATTGCCTTGCCGCTGGCGGCCACCGGTCTGCGCGTCGACGGCATCGAGCTTTCGCCCGACATGATCGACATGCTGAAGGCCAAGCCCGGCGGATCGAAGATCGAAGTCGTCAATGGCGACATGACGGCGGTGGAAACGGGCCGGCGATACGGGCTGGTCTATCTGGTATTCAATTCGATCGGCAACGTGATCACCCAGGATGGCCAGGTCAAGTGCTTCGAGAATGTGGCCCGGCACCTCGATAAGGATGGCGTTTTCCTGCTCGAATGTCGCGTCCCCACGGCGCCAATGCAGGCCGACAACGGCTTTGTCGAAATTTCCCATCCTGGAACCGGGTCGGTGCACATCGCGGCGTGCAGATATGATCCGGTCAGTCAGGTGCTCGATCTGTCACATATCGATATCGGCAACGACAGTGTCCGCATGGTCCCGCTGAGGCTGCGGCTGGCAAATCCTCCCGAGTTCGACCTGATGGCGCGTTGCGCCGGCCTGCAGCTCGACCAGCGATACGGCGGCTGGAAGCGCGAACCCTTCGATGCCCGCAGTTGGCGCCACATCAGCATCTATCGGAAGAGGTAGGCTCGGCGTCACGCTTATCCCTGATATGGCGGCCAGGCCGGCCAGCGCCATGCCGGACCTCAAGATCGTGCCGTTCCAGGAGCCGATGCCGCAGCGCACGATCTGCCTGGCCTGGCGCCCAACAAGGTGCGGCATGATGAGTGTGGGGAACTGGCGAAGATTATACGCGGCCTGGATGGCGGTGCTGGGGGTGTGAGGCGCTTGGGTCTCAGATGTCGCCTTGGGAACACCGGGAAAAGAAACTCAACCCAAGCGCGTTCGAGAGTATCCGCCTTGATGGGCTGATCGCCAGATCGCACCAAAGCCTCAAGGTATAAATATCAGAAATACATACGTAAAAAAAACAACAGCATGGACCATTCCGGTCAGGAACGTCGTCCTTTCGTTACTAAAGCTTACGCCGCATATGAAAAGCGCTAAAACCAAAAGTACTGCGTCGGCCTCCGGTAGCCCCAAGGTCAACCCTCGTCCCGTCAGCAGGCTGGCTGCTGCGACCGCCGGTATTGTCAAACCAATCGTGGCGCAAGCCGAACCCATTGCGACATTCAGGCCGCGCTGCAGCTCATTGTTGAGTGAAGCACGAACCGCCGAAATGGCCTCCGGCATCAAAACCAGACCCGCGATCATTGCCCCCACAATGCTGTCAGCCTGGCTCACCTGGTAGGCAACGAGCGCATCTTCAACACTTGCGGCGACCTGCTCGGCGAGCATGACAATTCCGATCAGCCCGATAACCAGGAGCAGAGCGCTGGAAGAGACGCTTGCGTGAGGGGTGGTTCGCGCCGAAACGTCATGTGCCAGTCCTTCGATGAAATCGTCCCGGTGCCGGACTGTCTGCGCGAACACAAAACTTGCATAGAGCAGCACAGAAAGAACGCTTACAAGGCCAAGCTGAGCTGCTGAAAATGTGCCGGGATCAGTGGTCCGCGTGTAGGTCGGCAGGATAAGCGTCATGACGGTCAGTGCGACCAGAACCGCCAGATATGCGCTGGTCCCCTGCCGGACAATTGCCTGCTTGCGGTGACGCCAGCCGCCCAACGTGAGACACATTCCGACAACGCCGGTGGAGGCAATCATCACCGTCGAGAAGACGGACTCACGCGCAAGCGTGGGGTTGTTCTCTCCATGCAGCATCATGGAAACGATGATCGACACTTCGATTGCCGTTACGGCAAAAGTCAGCACCAATGTGCCATAGGGCTCGCCCACACGGTGGGCCACCGCCTCGGCGTGATCGAGCACCACAAAAATGGTGATAAACATGATCGCACTCGAAAGCGCTCCGACGAGGATCCTGACGCTCGGCGAACCTTCGTCCACCGATAGCCCGCTGGCTCTGACCGCAACGGCCATTGCCAGGGCGGCCAAAGGCATCGCATAGGAAATCGCCGATCGTGCGAAACCAGTCATTCAAGCCCCCATGCGTCTCTGCAACCCGTGCGGAAAGCCTGTGCGAAGTACCCCAATGTCATTGCGAAGCCGGCAATCCCCATCAACCGGCACCAGCCCCCTCAAGCCGTCTTCTGCACCACCAGCCCCAGTTCCTCCACCATCGCCTCGCGCATCAGAAACTTCTGCGGTTTTCCCGTCACCGTCATGGGCAGTTCGGTGCGGAAGCGGATGTAGCGGGGGATTTTGTAGTGGGCGATCTGGCCGGCGCAGAAATTCTTGATCTCCTGCTCGGTGGCGATCTGGTTGGGCTTCAGCACGATCCAGGCGCACAGCTCCTCGCCATATTTGGCGTCGGGAATACCGAACACCTGCACCTCCTTGACCTTGGGATGGCGATAGAGAAATTCCTCGACCTCTCTGGGATAGACGTTTTCGCCGCCGCGGATGACCATGTCCTTGACCCGGCCGACGATGTTGCAATAGCCCTCGGCGTCGATCGTGGCGAGGTCGCCGGTGTGCATCCAGCCATCGCTGTCGATCGCCTCGCGGGTTTTTTCCGCGTCGTCCCAGTAGCCTTTCATGACGGAATAGCCGCGGGTGCACAGCTCGCCCGGCGCGCCGACGGCGACGGTGGCGCCCTCGGCGTCGATGGCCTTGACCTCGACATGCGGATGGATGCGGCCGACAGTGGAGACGCGTTTTTCCAGCGGATCGTCGACGCTGCTCTGGAACGAGACCGGGCTGGTCTCGGTCATGCCGTAGGCGATGGTCACCTCTTCCATATGCATCAGCGTCACCACCTTCTTCATCACCTCGATCGGGCATGGTGAGCCCGCCATGATGCCGGTGCGCAGGCTGGAGAGATCGAAGCTGGTAAAGTCGGCGTGGTCAAGCATGGCGACGAACATGGTCGGCACGCCGTAGAGGCCGGTGCAGCGTTCCTGCGCCACCGCCTTCAGCGTCGCGCCGGCGTCAAAACCCTCGCCAGGAAACACCATGGTCGCGCCCTTGGTGACGCAGCCCATCGTGCCCATCGACATGCCGAAGCAGTGGTAGAGCGGCACCGGGATGCAGAGCCGGTCGTCGACGGTGAGCTTGATCGCAGCGGTGACGAAATTGCCATTGTTGACGATGTTGGTGTGGGTCAGCGTCGCGCCCTTGGGCGCGCCCGTCGTGCCTGATGTGAACTGGATGTTGATGGCCTCGCCCGGCTTCAGCCCTTCGGAGATGCGGTCGAGGCTGTCATGCTCGTCGCGGCCGGCCATCGACAGCACATCGGCGAAATTGAACATGCCGGGCGAGTTGTCGTCGCCCATGCGAATGACGATCTTCAGCGTCGGCAATTTCTGCGCCTTGAGCTTGCCCGGGGTGGCGTTGGCGAGCTCCGGCGCCAGCGTCTCGATCATGCCGAGATAGTCGGAGGTCTTGAAACTGGCGGCGGTGACCAGCGCCTTGCAGCCGACCTTGTTGAGGGCATATTCCAGCTCCGTCAGCCGGTAGGCCGGGTTGATGTTGACCAGGATCAGGCCGATGCGAGCGGTGGCGAATTGGGTGACCAGCCATTCCCAGCGGTTGGGCGACCAGATGCCGACACGGTCGCCTTTTTCGAGGCCGAGCGCCAGGAAGCCGGCGGCGAGCGTATCGACCGTGTCCGACAATTCGCTCCAGGTGAAGCGCTTGTCCTGTCCGACGAAGACGGCAGCATCCTGCGTGGCGTATTTGCTGACCGTGCCGGAGAAAAGCTGAGGGATCGTCTTGTCGAGCAGCGGCACCGAACGGTCGCCCGACACATGTGCCAGGCCGTCGAGCGGAGCGATGAACGCCCTGCCGCGCCCGCGCAGATTGGTGGCGTTCTTGAGCTCGTCGAGATTGATCGCCATCGCCGTTTCCTCCCGGGATATGGCGAGCCTATCAGCCTGATGGGATGGTGGAAAGTAGAGGCGGTTCCCCTCCCCCTCGCGGGGAGGGTGCCTCGCGAAGCGAGGCGGGTGGGCTCCTCGGCGAAGTGCTCGACTTCCTTGGTCACGGTCGACCCGGCTTGGGTCGTCTCGCGTCGAGCACTGCCGGAGCGACCCCACCCGTCCATCCGCCTTTGGCGGCTGTCCACCCTCCCCTCAAGGGGGAGGGAGCGCGCTCATCTTCGCGGCTATTTCCCGCACTAGCGCCTCATCCGCAGCAGCACGATCTTTCCTGGCAGCCACGAGGCAGGCCTGCGACTTCAGCACAACCCCATCGGCCAGCACCTTGAGATGGTTGGCGCGCAGGGTCGAGCCGGTGGTGGTGATGTCGACGATGACATCGGCAAGGCCTGCCGCCGGCGCGCCTTCGGTGGCCCCGAGGCTTTCGACGATGCGGTAGACCTGGATGCCGTGCTTTTGCGAGAAGAACTGCTGCGTGAGCCGCCAGTATTTGGTTGCGATCCTCAGTCGCCTGCCGTGGCGCTGGCGGAAATCGGCGGCGACATCGTCGAGATCGGCCATAGTATCGACGTCGAGCCAGATGCCGGGCACCGCGACCACGACATCGGCATGGCCGAAGCCGAGGCGAGCGACGATTTCGGCGCGCGCCTCCCAGTCGGCGAGGTTTTCGCGCAGCAGATCCTCGCCGGTAATGCCGAGGTCGACCGAACCTTGCCCAATCTCGCCGGCGATTTCGGACGCCGACAGGAACGCCACCTCGATGCCCTCAGTGCCGTCGATGCGGGCGCGGTACTGGCGCTCATCGCCGGGCAGGCTGACGGCAAGCCCGGCCTTGGCCAGTACCTCCAAGGCCTGCTCCTTGAGCCGGCCTTTCGATGGGATCGCCAGCGTGATCATTGCGGCTCTCCCCGCAGCGCTTCGATGCGGTCGAGCCAGACGGAGAAGCCGACGCCGGGGATCGGCGTCTTGGCGCCGAGCAGGGTCAGCAGCCGGTCGTAGCGACCGCCGCCGGCCAGCGGCCGCTCGCCACCAAGTGCTGCGATCTCGAAGACGATGCCGGTGTAGTAATCCAGCGGACGGCCGAAGGCGGCGTCATAGCGGATCGTCTTTGCGGGCAGGCCATGCGCCTCGATGGCTTTGGCGCGGGCGGCGAATTTTTCCAGCGCCGCGCCCAGCGAAAGCCCGGCACCAGCGGCGAAGCTTTCGAGCGCAGCGCTGGCGCCGTCGAGCGGCACGTCGATGGCGAGAAAATCCCTGAGTGCTGCAAACGCTTCGTTCGACAACCGCACGCTGCGCAGTTCGGCCTTTTCGATCAGCCGCCGGGCAATGTCGGCGGGCGCGCGTCCGCCGGATGCCAGCAGGCCGGCCTCTTCCATGCCGCCGGCAATGTGGGCGGAAAGCGCTTCGAGATCGCCATCGAGGACAAGGGCCGCGACTTCGCCGTCAAGCTGACCGTTGCGTGGCGGATTGGCGAGATCGGACAACGCTGCCTGCAGCATCGGCCCCGAACCGAAGGCGCGCGCAAGTCGCATGCGCCAGCCGCGCGGCAGGCCGAGGGCCGCCAGCACCGCCTCGAAGATGGTCTGGTCGCCGAGCGTGATCGCAAGAGGTTGCGCCGGCAGCACCAGCTGCAGCAGCGCATGCGCATCGGCCAGCGAACGCGCATCGGCCTTGGCCGTATCGCGGTCGCCGAGATCCTCGATGCCGGCTTGGAAAAACTCGTTGCCGCCCTCGCGGCGCTGGCGGAACACTTCGCCGAGATAGGAATAGCGGCGCGGCGTGCCGGCCTGCGAGGCGATGTGGTCGAGGCAGACGGGGATGGTGAATTCGGGACGAAGGCACAGCGTCTTGCCGGTCTCGCTTTCGGTGAGGAAGATGCGGCGGCGCAGATCCTCGCCGGCCATGTCGAGGAATGGGTCGGCCGGCTGCAGCACCGCGACCTCGACCGCATGGGTGTTGCGGGTGGCGAAGAGTTTGGTGATTTCGGATGCGATGGCGGGATAGCGGGAGGTCATGCGTGGCGCGAGGCACCCCCCTCTGGCCTGCCGGCCATCTCCCCCTCAAGGGGGGAGATTGGCAGCTCGGAGCGCAGCGCCTCTTCTTCAACGCCGGAGATTGGCGAAACCATGCGCGACATCCAATCTCCCCCCTTGAGGGGGAGATGGCCGGCAGGCCAGAGGGGGGCGTTCAAGCGCCACCCTTCGCACGGTCAGCGGCCTGCACCGCCAAAATCTTCCTCACCTCGGCGGCCAGCTCTCCCTCCGCCACCGTCACCTGCGCCGGGCGGGCAGCCCGCCATTCAGCGTTGTCGGCGATTTCAGCGGACATGCGCGCGCCTTCGATCAGATCCTTGATCTGCAACTCGCCCTTGGCGCGCTCATCGCCGCCCTGGATGATCGCGACCGGGCTACCGCGGCGGTCGGCGTATTTCAGCTGCGCCTTCATGCCGGCGCCGCCGAGATACATCTCTGAGCGGATGCCGGCGGCGCGTAGCTCTGCGACCATCTTCTGGTAGCGGCCAAGGCTTTCCGTATCCTTGTCCATGACCAGCACGACGACCGGCGCGATGACATCGGTGGTGTCCAGCTTGCTGAGGTTCTTCAGCGCCGTCATCAGGCGGGAGACGCCGATCGAAAAGCCGGTCGCCGGCACCGGCTCGCCACGGAAGCGCGAGACCAGCCCGTCATAGCGGCCGCCACCACCGACCGAACCGAAGCGCACGATCTGGCCGTCTTCGTTGGGGATTTCGGCCAGAAGCTCGGCCTCGAAAACCGGGCCGGTGTAGTATTCGAGGCCACGCACGACGGAGCGGTCCATGGCGATACGATCTTCGCCGTACCCTGCCGCCCTGACCAAGGCTTCAATCGTGGAGAGCTCGCCAACGCCTTCCTGATAGATCGCGTTCGCATCGACATTGGAATCCTGGCGGGCCTGTTCCCTCGCTGTCGCGAGAAGAACGGCCTCGGCTTGCGCCTCATTCAGTCCGGCACCCTTGGCAAAGTCACCCTCGCCTTCCTTGCCGCCATCCCAGCGCCCCGGACCAAGCAGCAGTCTCACGCCTTCCGGTCCGAGCTTGTCCAGCTTGTCGATCGCGCGCAGCACCGTCAGCCGACGCCCTGCATTCTCATCGCCGCCAAGGCCGATCGCTTCCAGCACGCCATCGAGCACCTTGCGATTGTTGACGCGGATGACGTAGTCGCCGCGCTTGATGCCGAGCGCTTCCATCACGTCGGCCATCATCATCGCCATTTCAGCATCAGCCGCGACGCCCGGTGTGCCGATGGTGTCAGCGTCGAACTGCATGAACTGGCGGAAGCGGCCGGGGCCGGGCTTTTCGTTGCGGAACACCCAGCCGGAGCGG
The DNA here is from genome assembly GCF_040323095.1 of Mesorhizobium sp. M0058. NCBI lineage: Bacteria > Pseudomonadati > Pseudomonadota > Alphaproteobacteria > Hyphomicrobiales > Phyllobacteriaceae > Mesorhizobium > Mesorhizobium sp. M0058. The sequence goes on along the minus strand of NZ_JAMYUQ010000003.1, from coordinate 424,670 downwards.
TAGCTGCGATAGGGCTTCGGCAGTCGCTCAAAATTCTCGGCGACATAACGCGCCGTCGGCGCGGTCAGGTCGTAGCGCAACGACAGCCACTGCTCGTCATCGTCCTGGAAAGAAAATACGCCCTCATTAGGCCGGTCCTGGTCGGGCAGGAATTTGCCCAGCGCATCGGTGTATTCGATCAGCGGCTGGTCGGCCGGCTCGAAACCATAGAGCTCATAGACCGAGCGGATCGTCGCCATCATCTTCTCGACGGCGCGGATGTCTTCCGCACTGCGGTCGGCAAAGCCGCGCGGCAGCCGCGCTTTCGTCTTTTCCGATTTGTCGGCCATGGGATGGGTCTTTTCGCTTAGTAATCGATGACTTGTTTGGAGTGGGCGTGTCCTAACCGAAGCGGCTTGGTGCGGCAAGGGTTTGCGCTTTTTCCTTCTCCTCCGAAACAAAACGCACCAAAAGGAAACAATTCCGCCATCGGCGCGGCATCGTGCCGACACAATCAGAGCCGATAAGCGCGCCGAAACAAAGGGTTGGGGCCATGACTGCGGCACACAAGTTCGACATCAGAGACGACGGCCTGCATGAAGTCCGGCTGCGGCCGGCCGAGAGCCGTGCGCAGGTGACGGCGAGCCTCGGTCCGTTTGAGGTCACCGCCGACGAGCGCAAGGGTTCCACCATGCGCGAGGCGCTGATGACCGGATTGCTGGTGATTTATCCGGCCTTTGCGGCACTGGCGGCGATTGTGGCGGGATTGTTCCTGACTGGCGCCAGCGGGACGTGAGTTCCTTACCCTCCCCTTGTGGGGAGGGTCGACGCGTAGCGTCGGGGTGGGGGTGCGGCGCCAAGATACCCCCACCCGCGCCTTCGGCGCGACCTCTCCACAAGGGGGAGGTAGGGGGACAGCGCCCTACTTCGGCCTCTTAAAGGCCTTGCGTTCCTTCTCCACCTGCTCCCGGCAAACACACCCCTCGAGATGGTCGTTGACCAGACCCATCGCTTGCATGAAGGCATAGACCGTCGTCGGTCCGACAAAGCTCCAGCCGCGCTTTTTCAACTCCTTCGAAATCCTGATCGAGACCGCTGTCGTCGGGTTGGCCCGCAGGTGGGCGAGGTCGACGATCTCCGGCCGCTCCTCCGACCCCGGCTCGAACTTCCAGAACCAGGCGGCCAGCGAGCCGAATTCATCCACCATTTCGCGCGCGCGTTTGGCGTTGTTGATGGTCGAGACGATCTTGCCGCGGTGGCGGATGATGCCGACATTGGCGACCAGGCGCTCGACATCCTCGTCGGTGAAGGCAGCGACCTTGTCGAAGTCGAAACCGGCGAAGGCCTCGCGGAAATTCTCGCGCTTGCGCAGAATGGTCAGCCAGGACAGGCCGGACTGAAAGCCTTCCAGGCAGATTTTTTCGAACAGCCTGCGGTCGTCGGCGACCGGCCGGCCCCATTCATGGTCGTGGTAGTGCAGATAGTCCGGCAGATTGCCGTGCCAGAAGCAGCGCGTGATCCCGTCGGAGCCGGTAAGCAGTCCGGTGTTGTCTTGCGCCATGGCCAATCCATCCGTTAACGCGCTTTCGCGCTGCATTTACCGCGGCTTTACCAGATTCCTGAACCCGGCGGTAACCACACCAAAAGGTTTACTGACAAAGCGGCATTTTACGCATTCCGATTCATGTTTCGGTTGCCGCTTCGCGCCAAGGATCGCGCAACCGGGGGCAAGTTCCGCCTCCGTCCGTTCGACGATCAAGGTGCGTTCCGATGAAGATCTTTTTGCGTTCCGTGCTCGGCGCCGTGGCCATTCTGGCCGCCGGCGTCACCTCCTCTGCCGCCAACGACCGCTATGCCGACAGGCCGCCGGTGATGGTGAGCCCCGACCTTTCCGCACCCTGGGTGCTGCAGCTTGGCCGGGCGCCCGGCATCGTGCGGCAGAGCCGACAGGTGGTCCAGCAGCCGCGACTTCGCTATGCGCAGCCGGCGCGACCCGATCGGGTGCGCACTGCTTCCGTGCAGGCGCCGGCCAAGCGCGTGGTGATGCGGCCGCAGATCAATCCGCTCTACCTGCCGCAGGAAGTCGCCTATGACGGCCCGCAGAAGCCGGGCACGATCGTCATCGATACGACGCAGAACTTCCTGTTCCTGGTCGAGAAGAACGGCAAGGCGCGGCGCTATGGCGTCGGCACAGGCAAGCCTGGCTTCGAATGGTCTGGCACGCACAAGATCACCAACAAGCGCGTCTGGCCGGACTGGCGCCCGCCAGCGGAGATGATCAAGCGCGAGGCCGCCAAGGGCCGCTACCTCCCGACCTATCTGGCCGGCGGCGAGGAAAACCCGCTTGGCGCCCGCGCGCTCTATCTCGGCACGACGGAATACCGCATCCACGGCACCAACCAGCCATGGACCATCGGCGGCTCGGTGTCTTCCGGCTGCATCCGCATGCGCAACGAGGACGTGGTTGACCTTTACGAGAGGGTCAATGTTGGAACGACCGTGGTCGTGATATAATCGGCTACCGAATCATCTGATCCAGAAGGTTAGACCTTCAGGATCGGGAAGAGTTTGCGGGGGACGGGCCGTGTGGGGATGCGGCCAGTCAGGAAAGGGCAGCCCGGGAAACCGCGCTGCCCTTTCTCTTTGCGGCTATAGCTGAGCCAGGCTGCGCCAGAACGTCGCGCCAGGGGGATGACGGTTCGCTTTCACGCTGCCTTGCCGCATTTCCCCTGCTATAGGGACGGCCAAACTCCCCTGCGCCAAACTCCGCTGCAAAGGTCCAGCCATGTCTCCGCCAGACGATAGCCGTTATCTCCGGGGCGGCCCGGTCGCCCAGCGCATCATGGCATCCGTGCGCGAGGATGCCGCCATCGCTACCGCCGAAGGTTTTCCGCCCAAGCTGGTGTCGATCACCGTCGGCGATACCGCTGCCGTAGATGTCTATGTGCGCAACCAGCGCGCCAAGGCCGCCCTTGCCGGCATCGGTTTCGAGGAGCGGCGGTTCCCCGCCGACATCAGCGCCGGCGAACTCGAGGCGGCGATCCACGGCCTGAACGCCGACCCGCGCGTCACCGGCATCATCATCCAGCGGCCGGTGCCGGCGCATATCCCGATCAAGACGCTGCAAGCGGCGGTGCATCCACTGAAGGACGTCGAGGGCATGCATCCGGCGTCGATCGGCAATATCGTCTACAATCAGCTCGACCTCGCGCCTTGCACGGCTGCGGCCTCGGTCGAGCTGCTCAAGGAAACCGGCCTCGACCTCAAGGGGCTCGAAGTCGTCGTCGTCGGCCATTCCGAGATCGTCGGCAAGCCGATTGCCTTCCTGCTGATGAGCGAAGGCGCGACGGTGACGGTGTGCCATCACATGACGCGCTCGGTGGCGGCACATGCGCGCCGCGCCGATGCGCTGTTCGTCGCCGTCGGCAAGCCGCGGCTGATCAAGGCCGACATGGTGAAGCCCGGTGCGGCCGTCATCGACATCGGCATCAATTCCGAGATCGGCCCGGACGGCACGAGCCGCATCGTCGGCGACGTCGACACCGAGAGCGTGAAGGAAGTCGCGTCCTGGATCACGCCGGTGCCGGGCGGCGTCGGCCCGATCACTGTGGCGATCCTCTTGCGCAACACAATGGTCGCGCTCAGCCGCCAGCGCGCGCGCTACCAGGCGACGTATGGCGTGGTGGACCGGCTGGCAGCGGAATAGCTGCTTACTCGGCGGCGACCAGGTTTCCTTCGGAGACGCCCTCCGGCTTCGGACCACCATAGGCCCAGTCGAGCAGCTTGATCGTGTGCACCACCGGCAGCTTTGCAGCCGAAGCGATCTGGGTGATGCAGCCGATATTGCCTGTGGCAACGATCTCCGCGCCGGTGGCCTCGATGTTTTTCACCTTTCGGTCGCGCAGCTTCTCCGAAATCTCCGGCTGCAGGATGTTGTAGGTGCCGGCCGAGCCGCAGCACAGATGGCCCTCGCGCGGCTCGCGCACGACGAAGCCGGCCTTGGCCAGCAACTCCTTCGGCTGGCGGGTGATCTTCTGGCCGTGCTGCATCGAACAGGCGGAGTGGTAGGCAACGACCGTGCCGGGCTTGCGCACCGGCTCCGGCAGGTCGAGGCTTGCGAGATATTCGGTGATGTCCCTGGCCAGCGCCGAGACCTTTGCAGCCTTGTCGGCATAGGCCGGATCGAGGCGCAGCATGAAGCCATAGTCCTTGATGGTGGTGCCGCAGCCGGACGCGGTGATGACGATGGCATCGAGCCCACCCTGGTCGATGGCGCGTGTCCAGGCATCGACATTCTGCCGGGCCGAGGCAAGGGCTGCTGCCTCGCGGCCCATATGATGGACCAGCGCGCCGCAGCAGGCCTCGCCCTCAGGCACCACGACCTCGACGCCGAGCCTGGTCAGCAATGCAATCGTCGTCACGTTGATGGCGGGATCGAGCACCGATTGGGCGCAGCCGGTGAGGATGGCGACGCGGCCCTTTTTCGCTCCCTGCCCGGCATGGACGCCAGGAGAGGCCATTGGCGAGGCGGCGGGAATAGAGGCCGGCGCCAGCTTCAGCATAGCACCGAGCGGCTTCAAGGCTGGGACCTTTTCGAACAGGCCGATGAACGGCTTGCCCAATCTCGCCAGCTTCAGCGCGGCGCGAAAGCGCGCGGGGTAAGGCAGCACTAGGGCCAGCAGGGCGCGGGTCAGCCGGTCGAGCAGCGGCCGCCTGTAAGTCTCCTCGATATGGGCGCGGGCATGGTCGACCAGATGCATGTAGTTGACGCCCGACGGGCAGGTCGTCATGCAGGCGAGGCAGGACAGGCAGCGGTCGATATGGGTGACGATCTCCTTGTCGGCGGGACGGCCGTTCTCCAGCATATCCTTGATCAGGTAGATGCGCCCGCGCGGTGAATCCAGCTCGTTGCCGAGTGTGACATAGGTCGGGCAGGTGGCGGTGCAGAAGCCGCAATGCACGCATTTGCGCAGGATCTTCTCCGATTCCGCGACATGCGGATCGGCGAGCTGGGCAAGGGAGAAATTGGTCTGCATCGCGTTAGCCCTGGGCCATGCGGCCGGGATTGAGGATGGCCTTGGGATCGAACTCGGCCTTGAGCCTAGCCGACAGGGCGGCCAGATGCGGCGCCTGTGGCTCGAACACCGGCACGGCGGCGCGATGCGCGGGCGCGGCGCGCACCAGCGTCGCGTGGCCGCCGCCATGTTTTCTGATCAGCCCGCGCAGCAGGGCGGCCTCGGGATCGCCCTCCTCCATGCGCAGCCAGACCAGCCCACCCTGCCAGTCGTAAAAGGCGCTGACGCCGATCTGCATGCGCAGCGTCAGTACCATCTGGTGGGCCTGGGACGGCGCCATCGAAACGCGCCAGACCGGCTTTTCACTGCCGTCGGCGAAGGGAGCGCAATCCCTGATATCACGCCAAAGGGCATGCGAGGCCTCGCCGGCAATGTCCTGCAACGGGCCGGCATTTTTCAGCAGGGTTTTCAGTGCCTCGATGCGATAGGCGACCGAAGGGCCGAACCCTTCGACGCGCAGCAGCGTCGCGGCGTCAGTGCCGAGCGCGCCGTCGGCGACACGCGCGGCGATCCGCTCCGGCAGATGCGCGGCGCTCGACACTTCGGCGCTGGAGCCGAGCGCCAGCGCCATGGCGGCGGCCGCCGCATCGTCGAGCAGGCCACGCACGGCAAGCGTGACCTCGGTCTCGGCCGCCGGCAACACCTTGAAGGTGACGTCGGTGAACACGGCCAGCGTCCCCCAGCTGTTGGCCATCAGCTTCGACAGGTCGTAGCCGGTGACATTCTTGACGACGCGGCCGCCGGACTTGAAAGCCTCGCCGCGGCCGGCAACGGCGTTGATGCCGAGGATGTGGTCGCGCGCGGCGCCCGCCTTCAGCCGGCGCGGGCCGGACAGGTTCGCGGCAAGCACACCGCCGATCGTGCCTCTTCCCTTGATGCCGCCGAACAATGGGCCGTAGTCCATCGGCTCGAAAGCAAGTTGCTGGCCGTTTTCGGCGAGTAGGCTTTCTATATCGGAAAGCGGTGTGCCGGCCTTCGCCGACAGCACCAGTTCGGCCGGCTCGTAGAGCGTGACGCCGGTGAGTTTTGAGAGATCGAGCGTGTGCTCGGTTTGCGATGGCCGACCGATGCCGCGCTTGGAGCCGTGGCCGATGGTCTCCAGCGGCGATTCCTCCGCAGCCGCCCATTGGACGGTGGAGAGGACTTCGGTGGACGAGGTGGGAGTGAAGGTGGTCATGGCGACGCGCCGCTTGCGAGTGCAGAGACGTCGAGTTCCTTCGTGCCCCCCTCTGTCCTGCCGGACATCTCCCCCACTTGGGGGGAGATTAGCAGCTTTGGCGACCGCGCCTCTCTAGCAACGTCGAAGATTGGCGAAGGCAGAGATGACTGGTGATCTCCCCCCTTGTGGGGGAGATGTCCGGCAGGACAGAGGGGGGCGCGAAGGATCGCCGACGTGAGATATTCCGCCCCCATCAAAACCTCGGAATATCCGGAAACGCGACCTGCCCGCGATGCACATGCATGCGTCCAAGCTCCGCGCAGCGGCGCAGTTGCGGGAACACTTTTCCCGGGTTGAGCAGATGGTTGGGATCGAAGGCGCATTTGACGCGCATTTGTTGGTCGAGGTCGATCTGGTTGAACATCTCCGGCATCAAATCGCGCTTCTCGACGCCGACGCCGTGCTCGCCGGTCAAGACGCCGCCGACCTTGACGCAGAGCCGCAAGATGTCGGCGCCAAAACTTTCCGCCTTGTCGAGTTCGCCCGGCACGTTGGCGTCATAGAGGATCAGCGGATGCAGATTGCCGTCGCCGGCGTGGAAGACATTGGCGACGCCGAGGCCGTATTTCTCCGACAGTTCGCGCATGCCGGCGAGCACACCCGGCAATTCCTTGCGCGGGATGGTGCCATCCATGCAGTAATAGTCGGGCGAGATGCGGCCGACCGCCGGGAAGGCCGCCTTGCGACCGGCCCAGAAGCTCAGCCGCTCCTGTTCGGATTGCGAGACGCGGCATGTGGTGGAGCCGTTCCTGTAGGCGATCGCTTCGACGAGACCGATCAGGTGATCGACCTCGACGCCCGGCCCGTCGAGTTCGACGATCAGCAGCGCCTCGACATCAAGGGGATAGCCGGCGTGGACGAAATCTTCCGCGGCATGGATCGCCGGCCGGTCCATCATCTCCATGCCGCCAGGGATAATGCCGGCGCCGATGATGTCGGCGACGCATTGGCCGCCCTGCTCGCTGGTCGGAAAGCCGATCAGCAGAGCACGGGCCGTCTCTGGCTTTTTCAGGATGCGCACGGTGACCTCGGTGACGACGCCGAGCAGGCCTTCGGACCCCGTCATGACGCCGAGGAGATCATAGCCTTCCGAGTCCAGATGATTGCCGCCAAGCCGCACCACCTCGCCGTTCATCAGCACCATCTCAATGCCCAGCACATTGTTGGCGGTCAGGCCGTATTTCAGGCAGTGCACGCCGCCGGAATTTTCAGCGACATTGCCGCCGATCGAGCAGGCGATCTGGGAGGATGGATCGGGCGCATAGTAGAAGCCCTCCTGCTCGACGGCGGTGGTGATGCCGAGATTGGTGACGCCGGGCTGAGCGACGACGACGCGATCGGGATAGTCGATGGCAAGGATGCGGTTGAAGCGGCTCATGACCAGCAGCACGGCATCCTCGAGCGGCAACGCGCCGCCGGAGAGCGAGGTGCCGGAGCCGCGCGGCACGACACGGATGTTGCGGTCGTTGCAGTATTTCAGCACCCGCGACACCTGCGCCACCGTTTCCGGCAGCACCACGACCAGCGGCAATTGCCGGTAGGCGGTGAGACCGTCGCTTTCGAAGGCGCGCATTTCGTTGGTGGCGTCGACGACGCCCTCGCCCGGCACGATGATGCGCATATCGGCGACGATCTCTGCGCGCCTTCGCATCGTGGCGTCGTCTGGCTTGGGCATGACAAGGCCGGACATTGGCGGCGTCCTCCGCTTGGCTGGTAAAAATCTTTTACCAGTTACATCCGGATGTTGCAAACACCGCGTCGGGCAAAGAGCGTACTGCCAGCCTTCCGCAGCGGCAATCTGCCGCTATTCACCCTCCCCCTTGTGGGGAGGGTCGCGAACGCAGTGAGCGGGGTGGGGGTCCGCGCGACGAAGCTCTTTACGAGCACCCTCACCCCGATCCGCTATGCGGATCGACCCTCCCCACAAGGGGGAGGGTAAAGTGCGCTCCTACTCCCCCGGATGTTTCGCCGGCTCGGAGTGCATCCGCCTGACTCGCCGCACGCCCCACCAGACCAGCAGGATGGCGACCGGCACCGCGACGGCCGTGACGACTTCCGGTGCAAAGGCATGGCCGAAGATCGAGGCGCCCTTGGCGAGATAGGAGATCAGGCCGACGACATAGTAGGACACTGCCGCCACCGACAGGCCTTCCACCGTCTGCTGCAGCCGCAGTTGCAGCCGGGCACGGTTGTTCATCGACGCCAGCAGATCGCGGTTCTGCTTCTCGACCTCGACATCGACCCAGGTGCGCAGCAGCGTGGTGGCGCGGGTTAGTTTGCGCGACAGGTTGGCCTGGCGCTCCTCGACCGAACGGCAGGTGCGCATGGCGGGTGCCACCCGCCGCTGCAGGAAGCCGCCCCAAGTGTCGTAGCCGGGCACGGCTTCTTCGTCCAGCGCTTCCAGCCGCTCGACAACGATGCCGTCATAGGCGCGGCTGGCGCCGAAGCGATAGAGGCTGGAGGCGGCATCAGCCTCGAGTTCAGCGGCAAGCTCGGTCAGGTCGGCGAGCAGCGTCTGGCTGTCGCGGGTTTCAGCGACCTTCATTTCCAGCGTGGTCTGCGCCAGCCGGTCCTCGATGCGGCGGGCGCGGCCCGACAGCGTCAGCGCCAGCGGCAGGCCGAGCATGGCAAGCGTGCGATACGTCTCGACGTCGATCAGCCGCTGCGACAGCGCGCCGGTCCGCGCCGGCGTCAGGCCGCGATCAAGCACCAGGATGCGGGTCAGGCCGTCGCCGTCCTGGCGGAAATCGGTGACGATGGCCGCATTGCCGCGCTCGACCAGCGAATAGCAGAGGCTCGTCGGGTCGAAGGCCGCAATCAGCTTCTCGCTTGCCGGCGTCCATTTGCGGATCTCCAGCCTTATGCCTGAGATCACCGTTCCCGGCGGCGAGAACCCGTTGCCGAAAGGAGAATCCTCCTGCGCCCTGCCGCTTTCGGCAAGCGGCCCTTCCCAAAGATAGGTCGAGAATTCCGTATGCCGCTCCCAGCGCAGCGTACCCTTGCCCCACTTCATGGCGTGGTGGCGGGCATGACGGTCGGGCGCCGCGATGCCGAGGCGCCGCGACAGTTCGGAGAGCACGGCCATGTCGACGCTGGAGCCGCCCTCGGTCATGAAGGCGAGTTGCACAAGCACGCGCGGCTTCTCGATCAGCGGATGCGGCCGGGCATGGACCTCGCCGATCGCGCCGGGCCGTCCCTCATGCGCGGGAAAGCCCATCACGCTGCCCTGGGCGCGCGGCTGGAATTCGAGGTTGGACGTCTCGTCCGACACGGTGGTCCCCCTGTTCTCGACCCTTCGTGTGATGGCGTCCTCTAAAGGCAATCCATGAGGCGCGTAAACACCAAAGTCTAGCATCGTAGGTCCTGCCGGCGCGACGCGCAGACCGACCCGATTGGGCAAATTGGATAAATAATTTGACCAGTTGGCGACGCTGGCTTTATCTTGCGCGACGCCGGTTCAATTTCCCAGGCCCCCGTTGAGCGATATTTTCTCCAGGATCGAGCATTCGCGCACCGCCGACGAGGTGGTGCAGCAGATCGAAAGCCTGATCCTTGAAGGCGTGCTGCGCACCGGCGACCGGCTGCCGGGCGAGCGCGAGCTGGCGCGCCAGTTCGACGTGTCGCGGCCGATCCTGCGCGATGCGCTGAAGGCGCTGGAAGGGCGCGGGCTGCTGATCACCAAGGCCGGCGGCGGCACCCATGTCGCCGACGTCATCGGCCAGTTGTTCACCAAGCCGGTGACCGACCTCATCTCGATGCACCGCAAGGCGGTGACCGACTATCTGGAATACCGCCGCGAGATCGAAGGTGTTGCGGCCGAATATGCGGCGCGGCGCGCGACAGCGGACGACATTGCGCTGCTCGACCGCATCGTGGCGCGCATGGACGAGGCGCACCGCACCGGCGATTTCGACGACGAGGCGGAAATCGACGTCGAGTTCCACCATGCTGTGTGCGAATGCGCGCACAACATCATCCTCTTGCACACGCTGCGCTCCTGCTACCGGCTGCTGTCTGAAGGCGTGTTCCAGAACCGGCTTCTGGTGTTCAGCGTGCCCGGAGCGCGCGAGGCGCTGCTGGCCCAGCACGGCGCGATCTACAAAGCCGTGAAGGCCGGCGATCCCTCAGCTGCCCGCCAAGCGGCGATGGACCATATCTCCTATGTCGAGCGCTCGATGCTCGAGGCCGAACGCAGCGGCGACTGGCAGCGCGTGTCGCGGCTCAGGCTTAAGCAGCGCTCCGACGCCGACGACGGCTTCAAGACGACTGGCTAACGAGGAACCACCATGAGCGACATCCTCACCATTGCCGATCTCAAGGACCTGGCGCGCCGGCGGGTGCCGAAGATGTTCTTCGACTATGCCGATTCCGGCGCCTGGACCGAAAGCACCTACCGCGCCAACGAAGAGGACTTCCAGAAGATAAAATTCCGTCAGCGCGTACTGGTCGACATGAGCAACCGCTCGCTGGAATCGACCATGATCGGCGAGAAAGTGGCGATGCCGGTGGCGCTTGCCCCAACTGGAATGACCGGCATGCAGCATGCCGATGGCGAGATGCTGGCCGCGCAGGCGGCAGAGGAATTCGGCGTGCCGTTCACGCTGTCGACGATGAGCATCTGCTCGATCGAGGATGTCGCGTCGGTGACCAAGAAGCCGTTCTGGTTCCAGCTCTACGTGCTTCGCGACAAGGATTTCGTGCTCGACCTGATCGACAGGGCGAAGGCTGCAAAATGCTCGGCGCTGGTGTTGACGCTCGACCTGCAGATCTTGGGGCAGCGCCACAAGGATGTCCGCAACGGGCTGTCGGCGCCGCCCAAGATGACGCTGGCCAACATTGCCAACATCGCCATGCGGCCACGCTGGCTGATGGGCATTGCCGGCACCAAGCGCCGCACCTTCCGCAACATTGTCGGCCATGCCAAGGGCGTCGGCGACGTCGCTTCGCTGACATCGTGGACGACGGAGCAGTTCGACCCGCATCTGTCGTGGAAGGATGTCGCCTGGATCAAGGAACGTTGGGGCGGCAAGCTGATCCTGAAAGGCATTCTCGACAAGGAGGACGCGCTGATGGCGGTCGAGACCGGCGCCGACGCCATCATCGTTTCCAACCATGGCGGGCGCCAGCTCGACGGCGCATCGTCGTCAATCATGGCGCTGGAAGAGATCGCCGATGCCGTCGGCGACAGGATCGAGGTGCATATGGACGGCGGCATCCGCTCGGGCCAGGACGTGCTGAAGGCGCTTTGCCTCGGCGCCAAGGGCACCTATATCGGCCGCCCGTTCCTGTACGGATTGGGCGCTATGGGCAAGCAAGGCGTGACCCTGGCGCTGGACATCATCCGCAAGGAGATGGACATCACGCTGGCACTGTGCGGCAAGCGGCTGGTGACCGACATGGGCAAGGACCAGTTGCGGCGCTAGGGTCTTGTTCACCGATTAGACCCTAGCCTCGCTGGATCACGGAGACGAAGCCGCCTTGACCGAGACCGGCATCCACTACCTCGACGCGCGCGCACCCGATGGCATGCGCCTCTATGCGATCGGCGACGTGCATGGCCGGCTCGATCTGCTCGCCGCCATGCATCGCCGCATCGAGAGCGAACTCGAATACAAGCCGACCAGCGATTGGCGCGTCATCCACCTCGGCGACTATGTCGACCGCGGACCAGAGTCCAAGGGCGTCATAGACTTCCTGATCGAGGCACAGAAACGCGATCCGCGGCATCTGATGCTCGCCGGCAACCACGATATCGGCTTCCTCGACTTTCTCGACGAGCCTGACCCGGAAGGGCTGTTCATCCGTTATGGCGGCGTGCAGACGGCACAATCCTATGGTGTCGACTTAGCGGGACACGCAAGCTGGTTCGGCAAGGCCGAGGCGTTACGGCGGGGACACCAGGCACTGGTCAATGCTGTACCGCAAGCCCATGTCGACTTCCTGCGGTCGCTGCAATTGTCACTGATATCAGGTGATTTCTTCTTATGCCATGCCGGCGTCAGGCCTGACGTGCCGCTGGCGAGCCAGAGCCCGCAGGATCTGGTCTGGATCCGCGACGTCTTCCACAACCATCCAGGGCTTTACCCGAAGGTGATCGTGCACGGCCACACACCGGTGCCGCAGGCGGAGGTGATGCCGAACCGCGTCAATGTCGACACACTCGCCTGGCAGTCAGGCATGCTCAGCGCGCTCGCCGTGGACGGCGCGGACAAGCGTATCCTGACTGTGCAGGGAAAAGCGTTTTAGCGAAGCGCGGCGGTGACGCCGTAGCCGTCGACGGCCTGATGGTTGTTGGCTGCATCGGCGGAATAAATGCCGAGACCGCACAAAACGATGGCAGACAGCATGACAAAGGACAGAAGCGCTGCTTTCACGGACGTCATCTCTAGTTGAGCTTCCTGCATCTGGGCACGAGGCGGTTACCAATGGGTTGAAACCGAGAATTCGTCTCAAAGTTTCGACGATTTCGCGCTTGTAGGTCGATTCTGTATCGGCGGTGTGTCGCGCGGATCACACAGAAGGTTCATCGCGGTTGCATTGCCGTTGCATAGCGCGCGCCTTGTAGGATAGCGTTCGGCCACAAACCAAGGACGAAAGAAGTTGTCCCCGGCAGATTCCCCGCCGCGTGCCAATTATGCAACGGATAGAGCGGTTCGCCGCTACGGCGAACCGCTCTATCTTTTTATCTGACGCAATTCCGGACGGAAAACCGCTTCACACTTTTCCTGGAATTGCTGACTGCGCGCGGCCAGTCTCAGATCGTCGCCACCCAGGCGCGGGCAATGGCCAAGCCCGCGGCGTCGGCCTCGGGGCCGTTGCGTGCCATTTCGCTGTCGAGGCGATCCTGCCAGTCGGGATGGCGATCGGCAATCAGCGGCGCGAAGGATGTGCTCCAGTCCCTCACCATCGGCTGGTCGGCCTCGAAATGGAACTGGAAGCCGTAGACGGCGCGGCCGATACGGAACGCCTGGTTCTCGGCAATTTCGCTGCCGGCAAGCCGCACCGCATTTGACGGCAGCGCGAAAGTGTCGTCGTGCCATTCGAAGATGGGGAAATCCTGGGGAAGTGCGCCAAGCACCGGATCGGTTCTGGCGTCCGGCGTCAGCGATACCTTGTGCCAGCCGAATTCCGAGGCGCCGCCGATCTGGTTCTCACCGCCGAAAGAGCGGGCAACCAACTGGCTGCCTAGGCAGATACCGAGAACCGAGCGATCCTTGGCGGCGAAATCGCGGGTCAGTTCGAGCAGCACCGGGAAATACGGGTAGTCATCGTCGGCCAGCGCATTCTGGCCGCCGCCCAGCATCACCATGGCATCGTGTCCGGTCGCGTCGTCCGGCAGCGCATCGCCCTTGTAGGGCCGGCGCAGGTCGAGATCGGCGCCGGCTTCGGCGAGCGCGGCACCAACCTGGCCAAGGCCGGTGTTGTCGTAGTTCTGGACCACCAGCACCCGCATCGCAAAACCCTGCTGACATGAAATGACGCGACGAGCGATATCATGTCGCCAGCATTGCAGCCAAGATGCGTATTCGGGAGAGAGCTATGCCACTGCAGAACCGGGTCGATCCGTTCGGCGCCATCCATGCCATATCCGAGCGCGGCCTGTTCACCGGCAATCGCGGCATCATCCACGATCCTGAGACCAAGACGCTGCTGAAAAAGCGTTGGGCCTTGCCGGCCTGGATCATCTGCGTCTGCCAATTCCGCAATGTGCGGCGCGAGCCGATGGGCAGGAATCGGCCGGGCGGCAGGGCCGGCTGGACCGAGTTGTTCTTCCTCGACGAGGTGACGGCGCTGGCCGCCGGGCACCGTCCCTGTTTCTATTGCCGGCGTGAGCGAGCCACGGATTTTGTCGGGCGTTTCGGCAAAGTCTTCGGTGTAAACGAACCGCGCGCGCCAATGGTGGACAAGCGGCTGCACAAGGAGCGGCTGGCTTCGGGCGGCAAGCCACCTGATGTCACCATGGGAGAGCTTGCCGAATTGCCGGACGGAGCGATGATCGCGGATGGCGGCTCGGCCTATGCGCTGCGCGGCGGCAACGCGCTGCCCTGGTCGTTCGCAGGCTATGGCGATGCGGCGGCCTTCGACAGCCTTGCCGGCCGTTCGCTGCGCCTGCTCACACCGGCCACGACCGTTTCGGTGCTGCGGCACGGTTTTGAACCGGTGTGGCATCGTTCCGCCGAGACTTGACGCCAGGCACCGCCTCGCCCATTCCTCGGCGATGCGCGCCAATTACAAGATGCAGCGGCTGTTCTTGGCCGACGATCTCGCAGCCGACATCGAATTCGATGCCGGCCAGCAGCAAAGCCATTACCTCATGCATGTGCTGCGGCTGGGCGAAGGCGCCGAGATTCTGGTCTTCAACGGCCGCGACGGCGAGTGGTCGGCGGCGATCGCTTCGAAGTCGAAGAAGGCGGTGCGGCTGAGAGTGCTCAGCCAACAGCGGCCGCAACCGCCTTTGCCCGATCTAGTTTATTGCTTCGCGCCGCTGAAGCAGGGGCGGCTCGACTATCTCGTGCAGAAGGCGGTGGAGATGGGCGCCGGCATCCTGCAGCCGGTGATCACCCAGCACACGCAATTGGCAAAACCCTCCATCGACCGGCTGCGCGCCAATGTCGTCGAGGCGGCCGAGCAATGCGGCATACTGGCGGTGCCGGAAGTGCGCGAGGCCGAGAAATTCGAGCGCCTGCTCTCCGGCTGGGACAAGGAACGCCGGCTTATCTTCTGCGACGAGGATGCCTCGACCAACAATCCACTGCCAGCGCTGCAGGGGTTGAGGGAAAAGAAACTGGCGCTGATGGTCGGACCGGAAGGCGGCTTTTCCGACGAGGAACGCAAGATGCTGCGGGCGCTCCCCTTCGTCACCGCCATCCCGCTCGGACCGCGCATCCTGCGCGCCGATACGGCAGCGGTGGCGGCGCTTGCGGTGATGCAGGCGACGGTCGGAGACTGGTAAGAAGCGTAAAGATCAATTCCTGTTGACCTGTGGCTCAGGATTTTTCGCTTGATCGGCTGCTGACATTTCGTCCATTTAGCGCCGGCGGGCTCCGAGAGCCGCAGAGGGGGCCCCATGGCGCGCGACACAACCGATTTCCGGGCAATCGAAGGCATCGACGAACTGGTCGAGCATCTGGCCGAAGGCAACAAGCCGCGCGACAAGTGGCGCATCGGGACCGAGCACGAGAAGTTCCCCTTCTATGTCGACGGGAACGCGCCGGTGCCCTATGGCGGCGAGCGCGGCATCCGCGCCATCCTCGAAGGCATGCAGCAAAAGCTCGGCTGGGACCCGATCATCGATGACGGCCGCATCATCGGCCTGGTCGAGCCGACCGGACAGGGCGCGATCTCGCTGGAGCCTGGTGGCCAGTTCGAGCTGTCGGGCGCGCCGCTGGAAACGATCCACCAGACCTGTCGCGAGGGCAATGCGCATCTGGCGCAGGTCCGCGAGATCGCCGAGCCGATGGGCATCCGCTTTCTCGGCCTCGGCGGCAGCCCGAAATGGTCGCTGGCCGAGACGCCGAAAATGCCGAAATCGCGCTACGAAATCATGACCCGCTACATGCCCAAGGTCGGCACCAAGGGTCTCGACATGATGTATCGCACCTGCACCATCCAGGTGAACCTCGACTTCGAAAGCGAAGCCGACATGCGCCGCAAGATGCAGGTGTCGCTGAAGCTGCAGCCACTGTCGACGGCGCTGTTTGCCAACTCGCCCTTCACCGACAGCCGGCCGAACGGGCTGCAGAGCTGGCGCGGCGACATCTGGCGCGACACCGACAACCAGCGCTCGGGCCTGCTCGAATTCTGCTTCTCGCCCGAGTTCGGCTTTGCCGACTATGTCGAATGGGCGCTCGACGTGCCGATGTATTTCGTCATCCGCGACGGCCACTATCACGACATGACGCACATCACCTTCCGCCGGTTCATGGCCGGCGCTGCCCGCAATGAAGTACCAGACGGACTGCCGACCATGGGCGACTGGGCGAACCATCTGTCGACGCTGTTCCCCGACGTCAGGCTGAAGCGCTTCCTCGAAATGCGCGGCGCCGATGGCGGGCCGTGGCGCCGCATCTGCGCACTGCCGGCCTTCTGGGTCGGGCTGCTCTATGACGAGGCCGCGCTCGACGCCGCCGAGGCGCTGACTTCGAGCTGGACGTATGAAGAAACGCTGGCGATGCGCAATGCGGTGCCGGAACAAGGCATTTCCGCGCCGTTCCGCAACACGACGCTGCGTGAGATCGGCCGCGATGTAATGACGATTTCGCGCCTTGGGCTGAAAAATCGCGGCAGGAAGAACCGCGACGGCTATGACGAGACCTCGTTCCTCAACACGCTGGACGAAGTCGTGGCGCGCGGTACCACCAGTGCCGAGGAAATGCTGTCGGCCTACCACACGCGCTGGGGCGGCTCGATCGAGCCGGTGTTCATGGAATATGCGTATTAGCGTCGCGCCTTGAGCAGCGGCAAAAGCCGCTTCAATCGAACATCGAAACGAACTAGGTTCTCCCTCGAGGATTTCCCGGAGGAGAAACCGATGCCTACCTTGTTCGACATATTGGCGCAGGCGCAGAACGGCAACGGCATGCAGGCGCTTGCCCAGCAGTACGGGCTTTCCATGCAGCAGACGCAGGCGGCTGTCGCCGCTCTGCTGCCGGCCTTCTCGCAAGGGTTGCAACGCAACACCGCCGATCCCTATGGGCTAGGCGCCTTCATGACGGCGATGGCGAGCGGCCAGCACGCGAAATATTTCGAGGACGCGACCAGGGCTTTCTCACCGCAAGGCGTCAATGAGGGCAATGGCATTCTGGGTCATCTGTTCGGCTCGAAGGAGCTGTCGCGCGCGGTGGCCAGCCAGGCCGCGCAGGCGACCGGCGTCAGCCAGCAGATCCTGCAGCAGATGCTGCCGGCCATCGCTTCGATGGTGATGGGCGGATTGTTCAAGCAGACGACAAACCAGTTGACCGGGGGTCAGATGCAGGCCGCCGGTGGCTTCGGCGGCGGCAGCAATCCGCTCGGCGAGATCATCGAACAGATGATGCGGCAGGCGGGCGGCGGGGCACAGCCTCCGCCGCAGCCAGCACCCAATCCTTACGGTGAGAACCCGCTGGGCAAAGTGCTGCAGGACATGTTCGGCGGCGGCGCCCAACAGCCGCAAAGCCAGCCGCAACAGGCGCCCAACTCCTATGGCGACAATCCGCTGGGCAAGGTGCTGCAGGACATGTTCGGCGGTGGCGCGGCACAGCAACCGCAGGGCCGGCCGCAGCAGCCAACACAGCCGCAACAGACGCAGAGCCCTTACGGCGACAACCCGCTGGGCAAGATTTTTGAAGAGATGATGCGGCAAGGCGGTGGTGGCGGCTTCGGCCTGCCCGGTGGGCAGCCGGCGCCGCAGCAGCCGCAAGCACCCCAGCCGCGACAGGCACCGCAGGAGCGCGAGGCGCCGCAACCGCAGGCCAATCCGAGCGGCAGGCCACGCAATCCGTTCGACGATATTTTCGGCAAGATGTTCGAGACCGGCGCCCAGCAGCGCGACGACTATCAGAAGGGCGTGGAAACGATCTTCGACCAGTTCAAGCGGGACATGGACCGGCGGTAGTTGGCGGTAGTTGGGCGCTGACCTTCGCGGCTTCGGAGCAAGGAACGAAGCGAGCGGCGCAGACCGCACGATGACGACGGAGCTTTAAAAGAAAAGCCCGGTCCTGGAGGAGGACCGGGCCAGTGTGCAGGCTGGCCGGCGGGGAACCGGCAGGGAGTGGGGAGCCTGCTATACTCGTTGGTCGCAGCGAGCCTGAGAAAGGTTCACGGCAACCGAAACAATGCGCCCGATATCACGCTATCTGGCGGGCGAGATCTTCGATCGTATCGGCACGATCGCTCGCAATCGCACGCAGCTTCACGGTCGGATCGGCGCCGAACGGCACATCGATGGCGACATGGAGGTCCGAGCGCGTCAGGCCGATATCGGCGAGTTCGGCGTCCGACATCTCGCCAAGGCGATAGAAGGCGCGGCGATTTTTCCAGGCCTGGTAGGCATTGAGAAGAGTGTTGGCCACGCGCGTCGCAACGGCCGGACGCGAGGTGATGCGCGAGGTCTCGGTGGCGAAATCAAACGTGGTCATGTCGGTCTCCTTCAGACTCGAACTGGACAAGACCAGGCGATCGGCGCTGGGGACAGCGGCCGTTCCGGTCTCGATTCACATGCTTTCATGTGGACAATGTGAATTTGCCACGCACCGATTGATTAATCCAACGAATGTTTCTAATCTTTAGCATCAACGCTAGTGATGGATTGGACCGATGAAAGCGCCACTCGATCTCGACCAGTTGCAGACCTTCATCTCGATTGCCGATACCGGCAGCTTCACCCGCGCGGCCGAGGAAGTGCTGCGCACGCAATCGGCGGTGTCGATGCAGATGCGCCGGCTGGAAGAGCGGATCGGCAAGCCGCTGTTCGAAAAGGACGGCCGCACCAACAGGCTGACCGAGGAAGGCGACAAGCTGCTCTCCTACGCGCGCCGCCTGCTCTATCTCAACCGCGAAACGCTGGCCGCCTTCGATGACCAGCGGCTCGAAGGCACCATCCGAATCGGCACCCCCGACGACTATGCCGACCGGTTCCTGCCCGAGATCATGGCGCGCTTCACGCGCTCCAACCCACGCGTCGAGCTGACCGTGATCTGCGAGCCGACACCAGGCTTGGTCGAGCATATCAAGCGCGGCAATCTCGATCTTGCGCTGGTGACGCACAACGATACGCGCGGCCAGTCGGAAGTGGTGCGGCGCGAGCCGCTGCTATGGGTGACCTCGGCCAACCATGCCACGCACGAACAGGAAGTGCTGCCGATGGCCTTCGGCCGGCCGAACTGCATCTGGCGGCGCGCCGCCGTCGATGTGCTCGACCGGCAAAACCGCGACTATCGAATCCTGTTCACCAGCTTCTCGGCCACCGTCATCACCGCCGCGGTGCTGTCGGGGCTGGCGATCTCGGTGCTGCCGGAATGCGCGCTGCGGCCCGGCATGCGAGTGCTGGGCGAAGCCGACGGTTTTGGCGCCCTGCCCGACTGCCGCATCGGCATCATGCGCGGCCAGACCTCGCGTCCCGAAATCGTCGACGCTCTGGCCCGGCACATCTCGGAAAGCCTCGACAATATTTCCGTGCCGCTCGGCGAAGAAACGGGAAGCTTCGATTTCGCCTCGCTCGCCTTCGCCAAGATGAAGCGGGGCAAGCCGAACCAGATCCTGCCTGGCTGGTAGGAACGATCAGGCCGACGCTGCCGCCTCCGTCGTTGCGTTGGCCGACGACAGGCCGGGCAGCGCCACCAATTGCGCCGGCTCCAGCGGCGGCGACAAGAGGTAGCCCTGCAGCTGCTGGCAGCCCATGGCGACCAGCAGCGCCTTTTGCACCTCGGTCTCTACGCCCTCGGCGGTGACCTCGACCTTGAGCGCGCCGGCGAGATCGATCAGCGCCTTGACGATGGCGCCCGAATTGCCGTCGCCGTCGAGAAGCCGCACGAAGGAGCGGTCGATCTTGAGCTTGTCGATGGCATGGCGGCGCAGATAGCTCAGCGACGAATAGCCGGTGCCGAAATCGTCGAGCACAATGCCGACGCCCGACTGGCGCAAGGCTGCCAGAGCCGCTCTGGTGGTGTCGTTGTTTTCCAGGAGAACGTTTTCGGTGATTTCGAGCTGCAGGCGCTTCGGCGCCAGTCCGGTTTCGGCGAGGATCGAGGCAACCTCTTCGGCAAAGCCGGCGTCGCGCAATTGCAGCGGCGAGACATTGACGGCGAGCCACGGCAGTTTGGTCTTCACGGCGAAGCGGCAGGCTTCCAGCAGGGCCCATGCGCCGAGCTGCCCGATCATGCCGCGTTCCTCGGCGATGGCGATGAACTGCGCCGCCGGCAGTGCGCCATGGACCTCATGCGCCCAGCGGATCAGCGCCTCGGCGCCGACAATGGTCTTGCCATCGCTGGCAAAGACCGGCTGGTAGGCGAGCTTGATACCGGTGCCGCCATTCAGCGCGCTGCGCAGCTCGCTCTCGACCTTGCGCTTGCGCAGCAAAAGGTCGTCCATGTCGCCGGCGAAGACCTGGTAGCGGCCACGGCCGTTCTTCTTGGCTTCGTAGAGCGCGATGTCGGCCTTGCGCAGCAGATCGTCTGCATCGGCATCAGGGCCTGTCGACAAGGCTATGCCGATGCTGGCGCTGATAAAGACCTGATCGTCCATCAGTTTGAACGGCTCCTGCAGTTTCTGCAGCACCCTCTCGGAAATATCCTCTGCGTTCCTGACGTCGCGGACATCGATCAGGATTACCGCGAATTCGTCGCCACCCAGCCTTGCCACCGTGTCGACGTCGCGAACAGCATGGTGAAGCCTGGCCGCCGTCTGGCGCACGAGTTCGTCGCCTGCCGGGTGACCAAGCGTGTCGTTGACATGCTTGAAGCGATCTAGATCGAGATAAAGCAGCGCGACCTTGCTTTCATTGCCGGAGGTAAGCAAGGCACGCCGCAGCCTGTCCTCGAACAGTGCCCGGTTGGGCAGGCCGGTGAGCGTGTCGTGAAAGGCGAGATATTGCGCCTGGGCCTGGCTGGTCTGCAGCGCCGATGACGCACGGCGCAGACGCCGGAGCAGAAAGGCGAGCACGCTCGCCGCAACCAGCGCGGCCAGAGCCAGGGCCGGGCTGGCCTTGCCCACCAGCGTCAGGCCGGGCCGTTCCTGGTCCCAGGCAATATAGCCGAGGATGACACCCTGTTTGTCGATAAGCGGAATGGCAGCCGAGCCAAGCGGCTGAGCCATCGGCAGGAGATGCGCCCCCGCCAGAAGATATTTCTGCGCGATCTTGCCGATCACCGCGTCGTTGATGAACTCTATGGAGACATGCAGATATTCGCTGCCGGATGCCTGGGTGACGCGATCCGAACTCGGCACCAGAGGCATGACGCTGAGTATGGCAGGCTGACCGCCAAGCGAGACCAGATCGTCGGCAACGAATTTTGCGCCGGCCTGGCTTGCGTCCTTGCTCATCATCTGGCGCAACCTGGCGATTGTCGGCCGCAAAGCGGGTTCGTCCTCGCCAAAGACGGCAGGCGACACGACCTTCCCTTCGCGCATGGCGTGGACCGGCCGGTTGGCGTCGTCCAGCACATAGACCCGGTTGTGGCCGTAATACGAGGACATCCAGACGCTGAGATTCTCTGCCATCCAGGTCTGGTTGCCGGCCTTGGCGTTGATAACGGAATCATCCCAGACGGCGACGCTTTCCTGCTCGCGCTTTACCGCGGCGATCTGGTCCTGCAGGCCGTTGGCCAGGAAAACCTTCTGCCGCTCGAGCGAGACCCGGTCGGCCTGCATGGTGGCGTAAAGGCCGAAGCCGACAACGATGGCCAGTGCAAAAACGGCAAGCGTCAGCACCGTCAGGGTGACCTGGAACGTCAACGGGCTGCGTTGTCTGCGGGCGCTCATGCGTCCTCCTTGGCCCAGAGTCAATCAGGACAGGCTTAAGATCAAGTTATGGAATCTTGACGCGGAGCGACAACAGCCGCTCAATCGGCCGATGAGCGACGCAGAATCCGAATCACGAACCAATGCCACCGAATACACGGTGAGCGAGATTTCCGGCGCGCTGAAGCGCACGGTCGAGGATGTCTTCGGCCATGTGCGGGTGCGCGGCGAAATTTCCGGCTATCGCGGGCCGCACTCTTCCGGCCATGCCTATTTCACCCTGAAGGACGACCGCGCGCGGCTCGATGCCGTGGTCTGGAAAGGCACGATGAGCCGGCTGAAATTCCGTCCCGAAGAGGGGATGGAGGTGATCGCCACCGGCAAACTCACCACCTATCCCGGCAAATCCAACTACCAGATCGTCATCGACAATCTAGAACCCGCCGGCGCCGGGGCGCTGATGGCGCTTTTGGAAGAGCGCAAGCGGCGACTGCAGGCCGAAGGACTTTTCGATGCCGGCCGCAAGCGGCGGCTGCCGTTCATGCCGCGCACCATCGGCGTCGTCACCTCGCCGACCGGATCGGTGATCCGTGACATCATCCATCGCATCAAGGACCGCTTTCCGCTGCATGTGCTGGTCTGGCCGGTAAGAGTGCAGGGCGAGACGGCGGGGGCGGAAGTGACGGCGGCCGTCAACGGCTTCAACGCGCTGGCCTGGGATGGAGCGATCGTGCCGCCCGACCTTCTGATCGTGGCGCGCGGCGGCGGCAGCCTCGAGGACCTCTGGGGGTTCAACGATGAAGGGCTGGCGCGCGCCGTCGCCGCCTCGCGCATCCCGGTGATTTCGGCCGTCGGGCACGAGACCGACTGGACCTTGATCGATCTCGTCGCCGACATGCGGGCACCCACGCCGACAGGTGCGGCGGAGATCGCGGTGCCGGTGAAAGCGGACCTCGAAGCGACACTAGCCAGTCTTGGCGCACGGCTCAAAGCAGCCACCTTGCGCAATTTCGAACGCAAGCGGCAGGCCTCGCGTGCGGCCGCCCGCGCGCTGCCCTCGCCCGACCAGTTGCTGGCGCTGCCGCGACGGCGGCTGGACGAGGCGGCCAGCCGGCTTAGCCGGGGGCTGATGGTCTCCACCGAAAGAAAGCAAGCTCGGTTCTTCGCCGTGAAGCTCACTCCGGCAACGCTGTCGCGGCGAATTGCCGAGGCGCGACGCACCAACGACCGCAACCTTTTGCGCGCCCAGGGGGCGCTGCGCGCATTGGCGAGAGCCCGGCGCGCGGAGTTGAATCGTGCGGCGGATCAGTTGCCAAAATGTGCGAAAGCATCCCTGCAACGGCACAGGCAGCAACTGGCTTTGCTGCAAGGCCGCATTACGATCGAGCCAACGGCACGGCGGCAAACCGTGCAGAGGGATCTTCTGACAGCTTTGACGAGACGAGGCACGCAAGCGGTACTGCTCAGGCTGGAGCGACTGCGCGGCCGCATCGTCCAATCCGAGAGGCTGATGGCAACGCTGTCGCACAAGGCTGTGCTGGCCCGCGGCTTCGCGCTGGTCAAGGATGCCGGCGGCGCGGTGATCAAACTGGCAGTTGATGTGGCGCCGGGCGCTGGCCTGCAGCTGGAGTTCGCCGACGGCATCGTAAATGCAGTCGCGACCGGCGACGCCGAGCGGGTGCAGGCCGTTGCCAAACCAGCGGCCACGCCGCCCGCCAGCAAACCCGCCGCAAAGCCGACGGCCAGCAAACCGAAAGAGCCGGGCAATCAGGGCTCGCTTTTTTAGAGGACCGCATGACCGGACATGACCCGCATCTTCAAACGCCGGCGGGCAAGCCGCGCGCGCGTGCTTTCGGCATTACCTTCGAGGGCACGCCGGGCGGCTTCAACGCCATCACCGATGTGCCCGGCGTATCGGTCGGCTATGCGACGCTGATTTCCGGCGAGGGTCTGCTCGAGGTTGGCACGGGGCCGGTGCGCACCGGCGTCACCGCCATCCTGCCGCGGCCGTCGGCTGAGCTCGCCACGCCGGTGTTTGCCGGTGTCTTCAGCCAGAACGGCAATGGCGAGTTGACGGGGTCGCACATTATCGAGGAAGTCGGCGCCTTCAACCTGCCGGTCACCATCACCAACACGCATTCCTGCGGCGTTACCCGCGACGGCACGCTGCGCTGGATGCAACGCGTGCTGCCGGCGGCGCTCGACAGCGGCTGGGGCCTGCCGGTTGCGGCGGAGACCTATGATGGTTTCCTCAACGACATCAACGGTCATCACGTCGGCTTCGAAGATGTCGAAGCCGCGCTCGACGGTGCCGCCGGTGGAGCGATCGAGGAAGGCAGTGTCGGCGGCGGCACCGGCATGATTGCCTTTGGCTTCAAGGCCGGCTCGGGCACGGCATCGCGCATCGTCGAGTGGCAGGGCATCAGGCATACGGTCGGCGTATTCGTGCAGGCGAATTTCGGCAAGCGGCGCAATTTCACACTGCGCGGCGCCCGCGTCGGGCCCGATCTGGTAGAGCCGGCGATGCGCGAAGGCACGCCGCGTGCCGAAAAGGGCTCGATCATCGCCATCGTCGCCACCGATGCGCCATTTCTGCCGCACCAGATGAAGCGGCTGGCAAAGCGCGTGCCGCTCGGCATCGCCATGACAGGCGGCTTCGGCTACCACAGTTCGGGCGACATTTTTCTGGCCTTCACCACCGCCAATCCGCAAGCAGCACTTGCACCGTCGGGACGAACCGCAAACGCCGCTTACATCCCGGACGTCGATATCGATCCGTTCTTCGATGCGGTGGCGCAAGGCGTAGAGGAGGCGATCCTCAATGCAATGGTCGCCAATGAGGATATGAGCGGACGCGACGGCAATTTCGTGCCGGCGCTGCCGAAGGCCTGGCTGAAAGATCGATTTGGATAGAGGACAAGGCCTGGCGGGCCTGTTGCGTCACGGCTTGGCCGCGTTGCTCTGGTCGGCCTCGGCCGCCTCTTCGAGCCGCGATGCGATCAGTTCCTGGATGTCGCCGACTTCTTCCTGGATATCTTCCAGCGGAATGCCGACCTCAGCGGCCTTGGCCGCGCACTCCTTGGCGAGGGTCTCGGCCTGCTTCTCGATCTTTACCGGCGAGTGCTGGCAGTGGACCTTTTCACCGATCCATCCGCGCAAGAACTCGATCGCATGTTCACTCATACTGCTTTTCCCTGGCGGCTATGCCGGTTGGTAACCGTAAACGTCCGCACCCGGTAAAGGATGCATGCTGCCATTCGAACCGAGTCGGCTTCGCCCGGCAAGTTGATCTTGTCGGAGGTCCGAAGAGCCGAATGAAGGGAAGGGTTCAATGAGCACGTTCTGATTGTTTGATAGAGTGGTACGTTGGCCGGGATCGGCTTCGGCTCTATGCTATTGTTCTTACGATCTTTTCCTGCTGTCGACGGCCGATTTGTATCACAATAGGGAT
This sequence comes from Mesorhizobium sp. M0058, assembly GCF_040323095.1. Lineage (NCBI taxonomy): Bacteria > Pseudomonadati > Pseudomonadota > Alphaproteobacteria > Hyphomicrobiales > Phyllobacteriaceae > Mesorhizobium > Mesorhizobium sp. M0058. The sequence continues at coordinate 399,511 of NZ_JAMYUQ010000003.1, read as the reverse complement.
CACAACGCGTAACACATTTTCTGCTGCTTCGTGGTACACCGCCACAGCTACACGGTCGAAGCCGCCGCTATATAGTGACATCATTATGCGATGTCGACTCTATCAGCCATCCTGCTTCTTTCCGCCGCGCTGTGTCAAACGTCATCCCCGTCCAGTATGGAGATCGGATGGCCCCGGAGGGCGTATGAAGATGTTGATTTTATTGCGTTTCGTGGGCCAAAATCAGAAAGCTCTCGTCAGCGTCACCCCGCTCGACTGCCTCCGCCACACTCAGCGCCTCCGACGTCGATTCCTTGCACGTAAGGCGCGGGCCGGATGAACGACAACATTGGCGCTTTGGCAGCGCGCTCCTGCTAAGGACGATGTCTCGATGCAACAAGCTCTGCCTTTCGCTGCGCCGTCTCCAGACCGATTGAGATGAAGGCGCGCGCATGCCGGGCCAATTCCATATTGTCGGACCACAGATTGCGCCAGATCGCCGTCTTCCGTGACAGGTTCTCGTCGACGATCTTCGACGAGAAGGATTCAAAGCTGAGGTCGTCCCTATAGCCGATCGCGGTCAGCGCATCGAAGATGGCGGCAAAGTCGATATTGCCGGTGCCGAGGAAACCGCGATGGCTCTCGCCGATATGGACATAACCGATCTTGTCAGCGGCATGGCGGATAGCCAGTCCGACATCGGCCTCCTCGATGTTCATGTGGAAGGTATCGAGATGCAGGAAGATGTTGTCGGAGCCGGTGTCCGCGATGAAGGCCAGGCCTTGTGAAGCGGTGTTGAGAAGATTGCTTTCGAAGCGATTGACGATCTCCAGATTGAGCGTGACGCCGGCGGCCTTGGCCGTCTCCGCAACCTTCGCAAGTGTACCCGCGCTGCGGTTCCACTGATCGCGCGTCGGCGCCTGCGTCTGCAAGCCGTGGCTGGTACTGAGGATGCCGCCAATCTTCTGGCCGCCGAGATCGCGGGTGAGCGCGATCGTCTCGTTGAGGATCTCGACGCCGCGCGCGGCAACCGCCTTGTCGGCACTCGAAATGTCGCCGTCGGCCGGCAGGCCGATGCTGATCGCCACGCCAAGCTTGAGGTCGGCGATGCGCCTGGCCAGCCCGCCAACGTCGACATTGGCGGGGTCAAGATAGGAGAACTCGATCAGGTCGAAACCGGCCTCCTTGGTGTTGGCCAGCGTCCGTTCGAGGTCGCCTTGCGCCGAACTCGCCGACCAGACGAAGGAATGAATACCGATGCGCGACATGATCGTCTCCCGTTTCTGGAATTGAGTTGCGGCCGGGTTGCCCCGGCCGCATCGGCCTTGGGAGGCTTAGCGGGCTGCGGTCCAGCCCTTGTAGTCTTTCAGGTTCTCGGCCGTGATCAGCTTCGGGTCGAGCAGCACGGTCGGCTCCGCCGGCTTCTTGCCGGCAAGCAGCTCAGCCGCCATCGTCAGCGACTGGCCAGCCATCACGTAGGGATCCTGCGAAGCCGAGGCCTTGATCATCGAGGTGCCGGAAGCGAGTTCCTTCTCGATATCGGGAGCGCCATCCACTGCGGTGAAGATGAACTCCGAGCGATTGAGCTGCTTGGCCGCAAGCTGGGCGCCGATCGCCGTCGGATCGTTGATGGCAAACACCGCATCGATCTTGTCGAAGCGGGTGAGCAGCGACTGGAAGACCTTCAGGCCGCCGTCGCGCGAGCCTTCGGCATTCTGGTCGTCGGAGAGGATCTTGATGTCGGGGTGTTTTGCAAGGACGTCTTTGCAGCCCTTCACCCGCTCCAGGATCGACGACGACGCCGGGCCGTTGAGGATAACGTAGTCGCCCTTGCCGCCGGTGTGGTCGACCAGATACTGGCAGGCCTCTTCGCCGGCCTTGACGTTGTTGGTCATCACGGTGACGTCGGCGCCTGGCGCCGAGACGTCGAAGGCGGCAACGACGATGCCCGCTGCTTGCGCCTTCTTCACCGCCGGGCCGATCGCCTTGGCATCGACCGCATTGAGCATGATCACGTCGACCCCGGCGGCGATGAAGGAATCGACCTGAGAGACCTGCTTGTTGAGGTCGTAGTCGGCCGACACTGAGGTTACCTCGACCTTCGGGTTGATCTTCTTGGCTGCGTCCTCGATGCCCTTGATGGTGGCGACGAAGAAGGGGTTGCCGAGCAGGCCGACCGAGATGCCGACCTTGTTGAGGTCCTTGGCCGATGCGGGCGCGATGGCGGCGGCCGCGAGTGCGACGCCGCAGAGCAGTTTAGCGATGGTCTTCATTGCTTTCCTCCAATTGCCCCGCGCCTCTCACGGTGCGTTACACAAACCGGTCGTTTACGCCGGCGACCAAGGTCAATCACGTTCTCGCTCCTGCCTGGAGCCTGTAGCGGTCGAGGGCGACTGCCACGATGATGACCAATCCCTTGATGATGTACTGCCAGATGTCCGAGACACCGGCCAAGATGAGCCCGTTGGATAGCACCGCTATGATCAGGCCACCGATCAGCGTACCCCAGATCGAGCCGACGCCGCCGACGAAGCTGGTGCCGCCGAGAATGACCGCGGCAATGGCGTCGAGTTCGTAAGACTGCCCAAGCTGCAGCCCGTTGGCCGCATAGAGCCGGGCCGCTGACATGGCGCCGCCAAGGCCGGCCAGCAGGCCGGAAACGCCATAGACAAAGAGCAGCACCAGCGGCACCTTGATGCCGGTCAGCCGCGCCGCTTCGGCATTGCCGCCGACGGCATAGATCCAGGTGCCGAGCACGGTGCGCTTGAGCACCAGCCAGGACAGCACCACGACCGACAAGGCGATGATGACCAGCCAGGGAACGCCGAACAGCGCACCGTTGCCGATGAAGTCGAACGGCAGGTCCGAGTTGAACACCGTGGTGTCCTGGCCGAGCAGGCGGGCGACGCCGCGCACAGCGGTCAGCGACCCCAGCGTGACGATGAAGGGCGGCAGTCTGATATAGGCGATCAGCAGCCCGTTGATGACGCCGAAGCCGAGGCCGACGAGAATGGCCGCCGGCACGCCCAGCAGTCCCCAATCAGGCACCAGCGACACCATCACCGCCACCATCGCCGAGGCGGCAAGTATCGAGCCGACGGACAGGTCGATCCCGCCGGTCAGGATGACGAAGGTCATGCCCGCTGCCAGCACAATGTTGATCGACGATTGCTGCATGACGATCAGCAAATTGGTCTGGGTGAAGAAGCGCGCGTTCATCAACTGAAAGCCGACCGCCAGCAGGATCAGGATCGGCAGCATGCCAAGGGCGGCGAAGGCGGTGCGCAACCGCCGGCTCCTGCCGACAGCCTGGCCACTGATCTCGGTCGCCTTGTCGGTCATCCCTTGGCCGCTCCCGTTGCAAGTTCCATAATTGCTTCCTGGCGCAGCGGCTGGTCTTTGGACGCCGTAACCTCGCCGGCAATCGTGCCGTCGCGCATTACCAGCACGCGGTCGGCAACGCCGATCACCTCCGGCAGTTCGCTGGAGATCATCAGGATGGCGATGCCCTTTTTGGCGAGATTGTCGATCAGCCGGTAGATTTCCGACTTCGCTCCGACATCGACGCCGCGCGTCGGTTCATCCAGGATGACCACTTGCGGCTCGGTCTCGAGCAGGCGGGCAAGCAACACTTTCTGCTGGTTGCCGCCCGACAGCGAACCCGCATTGGCCTGTACCGACCTGGTGCGGATGGAGAGATCCGAAACGGCCGTGGCAGCACGTCTCTCGGCGGCTTTGAAATCCCGCAAGCCGCCGGGCCGCGCATCCCTGGCCAGCACGCCCATGCTGATGTTGTCGGATATCGACATGTCGAGGAACAGGCCGAGCTCCTTGCGGTCCTCGGTGAGATAGGCGATGCCGGCATTCAGTGCCTCGCTTGGCGAGCCGATGGTTACGGGCTTGCCGTCGAGTTCCAGCGTGCCGGCGATGCGTCTGTCGGCGCCGAAGATCAGTCGCGCGAGTTCGGTGCGGCCCGAGCCGACAAGGCCAGCCAGAGCCAGTACCTCGCCCTTGTGCAATTCGAAGGAGCAGTTCTTCAGGAGATTGCCGTCCGCCATGCCGCGCACCGACAAGGCGACCGCGCGCTTGCTGTCCGGCGGGCGATGATCCTTCCTGTAAAAAGCGGACAGGTCGCGGCCAACCATCATCGAGACGAGGCGCGAGGCGTTCAGCTCGGCGCGCTCGAGTGTGCCGACATAGCCGCTGTCGCGCAGCACGCTGACACGGTCGGCCAACTGGTAGACCTCTTCCATGCGGTGGCTGATGTAGATGATGGCGATGCCTTGCGACTTCAGCGTCGCGATGACCTCGAACAGACGGTCGGTCTCGCGCGAGGTCAGAGAGGTGGTTGGCTCGTCCATGACGATGATGCGCGCGCTGGTCGAAAGCGCGCGGGCGATTTCGACCAGCTGACGCTCGCCGAGCGACAGGCTGGAAACCTGGGCCCGTGCGGAGAAGGACACGCCGAGACGCTTGATGATCTCATTGCTGCGCCGGTAGCATTGGTCGCGGTCGACGATGCCGAAACGCCTCGGCTCATTGCCGAGGAAGATGTTCTGCGCGACCGTCAGGTTGGGCGCCAGCGACAGTTCCTGATAGATAACCGCAATGCCGTGAGCCCGCGCCTTGATCGGGTCGCCGGTGGCGACCGGCACGCCGTCGATCAGTATCTCGCCGCCGGCATCAGGCCGATAGGCGCCGGACAGCACCTTCATCAAAGTCGACTTGCCAGCACCGTTTTCACCCATCAGCGCATGGACTTCGCCGGCATGGACGGTCAGCGACACGTCCTGCAGGGCGCGGACTGGCCCGAACGTCTTCGAGATGTGCCGCATTTCCAGCACTGGCTGGCGCGTGACTTCGGCCTGAGCAGCGACGATCACCGTGCGCCTCCCGCTGCCGCGCGGGGGATGCCCTGCTCGCCGATGAGGCCACGCCATGTGTCGCGATATCGGGCAAGTCCGGTGAAGCTTGCGGCACGCACGGGCTCCGGCACTTCCGCGGCAAATTCGCGGCCGACGGTCTCGAAGGCCAGCGCCGCCGCCCCGGTGGCGCTGCCCTCCAGTGTGGCCCCTTGCAGGAAGGCCTGGCTGGGACGCAGTTGCGCCACTAGCCCGGCGAGCAGGCCGCCAGCGTTCAGTCCGCCATCGACGATCACGGTGTTATCCGAATGGATCTGGTCGAGGCAGAGGTCGACCATCAGCGCGACGTAGAGCAGCGCCACGGCTGCGCGTTCCTCGGCGCTTGGCATGCGGCCGACCAATTTGCCGGCGCGGCCGGGCATTGGGCCGCCCGGCGCGAAGCTCGGCAGCGCCATGCTGCCGGCGTTGATCACCCGCTGCACTGTCGCCGGCGCGATCGCGCCTTGCCAGCCGTCGCTGATCGTGGCGAATTCGCGCCCGCCCATAAAGCGGATGGTCGGCACAGGGCCGCCGTCGACATCGACATTGACCAGCATGTCGCGCTGGCCATCGAGCGCGTCGAGCAGGCAATCCGGATTAAGCACGACGACCCAGGTGCCGGTCGAGACGACGGTGACCGGGCCAAGCTCCTGCCGGCGATAGGCATGGAGCGCGGCATTGCTGTCATGGACACCATTGTGGATGGCGATCCGCCGCTTCGTATCGCCGAGGCGTTGCTCGCCGACAACCGAGCCCGCCCGCTCGAAAGCGGGCATCCGGTCGCGCCAGCCCTCAATATCGACCAGCGAACTGAAGTCGCGCTTGCGCGGCGCCCATAAATGCGAGTGGCAGCCGAGATAGGACACTTCCGAGACCGCCCGGCCGCCAAACCGCCAGCTCCAGTATTGTGGATAGCCGAGGATCGATTTCGCGGCCGTGAATGCACCGGGTTGCACCGCCTGTAGCCACAGCATGTGGCGACCGTAGTTGAAGCCGAGCGGCAATCGCGGCGAGAAGGTCTCGGTGAAATCCGGAACGAGGCGATCTATTTGCGCGGCAATATCAGCCGGCGGCTCTTGCTCGTAGTCGAGTATCGGATGCGTCAGCGCCGCCTCGTCGACCAGGGCAAAGGTGCAGCCATGGCCCGACACCATCACGCCCTCTACGCCATGGATGTCGGTGGCCTCGCTTACGGCGCGAACCGCCCAATTGCGAAGTGCTGCCTCATCAAGCACGCTGAAGCCATCTTTGCGCATCCAGTTCGGCCGGGTCCGGCGCTCGTCGACGATGCGCCCGTCCTGAGCGAAGACGAACAGCTTCGAATTGGTCTTGCCGAAATCGAGGACGGCCATCTTCACTGGATGGCTCCCGAAGCCGAAGCGATGCGCACCATGACGCCCGCGTCTTCCAGCATGCGCGCGTCGACGTCGGACAGGCCGTCATCGGTCACCAGCGTGCCGATGCGCGACAAGGGCAGCGCGATGTTACGGGCGTGGATCGACAGTTTGCGGCTGTCGGCCAGCACCACGATCTGGTCGGCACACAGGCTGAGATCGGCGATGGAGCGGACCAGCAGCGGGTGCGATTCCAGCACGCCCTCCTGGCCAAGGCCTTGCGCGCCGAGAAAGAACTTCGATGCGTAGAACGGCTCCGCCTGGGTCGGTGAATGGATGATGCCCGGCTCACGATGCAGATCGCCGCCGGCAACGGTCAGGCTGCAATGGCCGTGGTCGCTCAGATAGGCCGCGAGCGGCATCGAATTGGTATAGAGACGGATGCTGCGCTCAGCCAGCTTGACCCCAAGGTGGAAGCAGGTCGAACCGCCATGCACGATGACCGCATCGCCGTCGCGCACCATCGTGGCCGCGAGAGCGGCGATCTGCCGCTTGGCCTCGACCGCGAGGTCGCGGTTCTCGTCATAGGGCCTGGCATAGGCAACACCCGCCTGTGAAGCGCCGTCGAGCGCCGAGATGCCGCCATAGACCTTCCGTGCTTCACCGGCCTCGTCGATCTTGTCGATGTCGCGCCGCACCGTCGCCGCCGACACGCCGAGCTGCTCCTGCAGTTCGCGCACCGACGCGAAGGGGCGATCCCGCAGCAACTCGACGATCTGACGCTGGCGGCCGGAGTCGCTCAATCGTTTTTCCTCCCAGGAGCCGTTTTTGCCGCAGCATTTGACGTAACTTACTCAACATCTTTCCGATTGCAAGAACCTTTGATGAAATTAGATCACCATTGACGTAAGTCGCTCGCATCTGCGATACACATCAACATCCCACGACGGGTATCCGAAGCTGCGAGGCTGGCGGAGCTGATAGAGGAAATGCGCCATGGCGACCTATGCGGATGCGCAGGAAATGACTGCCTTGCGGGCGCTTTCGGCCAGCATCGGGCGCAATCCAAACCTGACCCAGGCCGCCGGCGGCAACACCTCGCTGAAAGCCGGCGACACGCTGTGGATCAAGGCTTCCGGCACATGGCTGAAGGATGCGCTCTCCGAAGATATCATGGTGCCGGTGGCCATGGCGCCGCTGCTCAGGGCTGTCGAACAGCGCGACAGCGCCGCCGACCAGCCGCAGATCTTCGCCATCGAGACGCTCAACGCCCGGCGCCTGCGCCCTTCGATTGAAACCACCGTTCACGCGCTGATGCCGCAGCGCGTCGTCCTGCATGTCCATTGCGTCGAAACCATTTCGCTGGCGGTACAGGCCAATTGCGAGGTGAAAGCCGCCAGACGCCTTGATGGTCTCAAATGGGCGTATGTTCCTTATTTCCGGCCAGGCCTGCCGCTTGCCCAGGGTATTGCCGAGCGGCTTCAGGCTGGGGTCGACGTGCTGATCCTTGCCAATCACGGGCTGGTCGTCGCGGCCGATACCGTCGCCGAGGCCGAAGTGCTGCTGCGCCGCGTCACGCTGCTTCTGGCGCGGCCGGCGCGCCAAGTGGCGGAACCGGATGTTGCGGGATTGGCGGCGCTGGCCGGGAAAACCGGTTACAGGCTGCCGGCGGAAATCGAGGCGCACGCGGTCGCCATCGATCCCGAAAGCCGCCGCATGGCGTCCGGGGGCAGCCTCTACCCCGATCACGTCATCTTTCTGGGTCGGGGGTCGGTGGTGGCAAACCCCGGTGAGGATGTGCCGCGCGTCATCGAGCGGTGCGGTGCAAACCCCGTGGCGATCCTGTTTCCCGGGCTGGGCGTGCTGATGCGCGGCGATGCCAGTGCGGGCGCCGACGCCATGCAACGCTGCCTTGCCGACGTGACGGCACGCATCGACATTGCAGCGCGGCTGAACTACCTCACCGCCGCCGAGAACGATGAACTGGTCAACTGGGACGCCGAGAAGTATCGCCAGAAACTCAATGCCGCCAGCCGCTGACACGCCGCTTGCCATAGGCATCGACATCGGCACGTCCGGCGCGCGCGCGGTCGCCATGCGTCCGGATTTTTCCATTGCCGCGCGTTCCGCCGTTTCGCTCGAGTTGTTTGGCTGGAATGCCCGCGACCCTGCAGTGTGGTGGTCAGCGGTCAGCGCAGCGCTGGCGGAACTGCTTTCGGGCATCGACCGAACAGCGGTCCGATCGATCGCTGTTGACGGCACTTCAGGTACGTTGCTGCCGGTCGACGGCGCCGGGCGGCCGCTGGCCGAGCCGTTGATGTACAACGATACGGTCGCCGACAACGCCATTCTGGTCGCGATCGCTCGCGAAGCCCCAGCGACCAGTGCCGCACTTGGGGCAACGTCCGGTCTTGCCAAGGCGCTCTGGTTCCAGCGCACGCCCGGTGTTGCCGCGGTGCTGCATCAGGCGGACTGGATCGCGGGACAATTCTCCGGTCGCTTCGATGTCAGCGACGAGAACAATGCCTTGAAAACCGGTTACGACGCCACGGCCCGCTGCTGGCCGGACTGGATTGCGGCCACCGAAATGCGCATGGAGTTGCTGCCCGGTGTCGCCAGGCCGGGCGATGTCGTCGGCAAGCTCACCGCGGATGCCGCGGATGTGTTCGGCTTACCGCGCGAAATCGCCGTCGTCGCCGGAACGACCGATGGCTGCGCCTCGTTCCTGGCGACAGGTGCCGCGGCAATAGGCGACGGCGTCACCGCGCTGGGGTCGTCGTTGACCGTCAAGATCCTGTCCGACCGGCCTATCTCGGCGCCACGCTTCGGCATCTACAGCCATCGGCTTGGAGATGTCTGGCTGGCGGGCGGCGCATCGAACTCCGGCGGCAAGGTGCTGACACAGCATTTCCCTCTGGCGCGCATCGTCGAGCTGAGCATGGCGATCGACCCGATGACCGAGACCGGCCTCGACTACTATCCTCTTGCCACTGCAGGCGAACGCTTTCCGATCGCCGATCCGGCACTGCCGCCGCGTCTTGTGCCCCGACCGGTGGAGGACGCCGACTATCTGAAAGCCATGTTGGAGGGTATCGCCGCGATCGAGGCGCTCGGTTATGACAAGCTCGCCGAGCTCGGCGCGCCGCGGCTGACGTCGGTCAGAAGCGTCGGCGGCGGTGCGGCGAATGCCGCCTGGACGGCGATCCGGCGGCGCAGACTTGGTGTTGATTTCCTGCCGGCACTTTCGGACGAAGCCGCCGCCGGCACGGCGCGACTGGCGCTGACGGGCGCAAGCGCGGCGGGGCTTCTATGAGCGCGAAAACAGTCGAACACCTCACCGGCGTCAACCAGCTGGCCGAGCGCTATGATGTTTTCCTGCTCGATCAGTTCGGCGTGCTGCATGACGGCGCCAGCCCCTATCCAGGGGCGGTGGAAGCACTGTCGACGCTGAAGCGCGCCGGCAAGACCATTGTGCTGATCTCGAACTCCGGCAAGCGGGCGGGGCCCAACGAGAGCCGGCTGCTAAAGCTCGGCTTCGAACCGGGAAGCTGGGACCATTTTGTTTCTTCCGGCGAGGTCGCGTGGGAGTTCTTCCACGACATGGCGGTATCCGGAAAGCTACTGCCAAACACGAAATGCCTGTTGATAAGCCGCGACGATGACCGCTCGGCGATCGAAGGTCTGCCCTTCGCATTGACCAAGGACGGTGACGATGCCGGGCTGGTGCTGATTTCGGCCAGCGAGGGCGACCGCTACGATCTCGAGCACTATCGCCGGCATCTTGCGCCGGCTGCGGTGCGGCAGGTGCCATGCTTCTGCACCAACCCTGACAAGATCATGCTGACGGCAGTGGGGCCGCGCTTCGGCGCCGGCCGGCTGGCGGATCTCTACGAGGACCTCGGTGGTAGCGTCACGCGTATCGGCAAGCCTTACCCCGCCATATTCGGCGCCGCGCTAGCGCTGGCAGGCAATCCAGACCGCAGCACTGTGGTCTGCGTCGGCGACAGTGTCGAACACGACATCGCTGGCGGACTTGCTGCCGGCGTGGCCACGGTGCTGGTTCTGTCAGGAATATTGGCGGAGACCCCTGACCTGTTCGATCTGTTCGACACGATGGACGCCTACCCGGATTACACCATGGATCGCTTCAGGTTTCGCTGATTTGATTCACCTGGCAGCGCTCGCGCGCGAATCCGGCCTCAACGCCTCGTGGCCGACGAGCATTGGCCGGCTGGCTCAAGACCGCCGAACAGCGCCGATCCAGTCGAGCCGCGCGGCTGGAATGAGGCCGTAATTGTAGAAATTGATGCTGTCAACACCGGGCGCCAGCGCCGGCTTCATCTTGGCCGCCAGGATGTCGGGGCGGGCCATTTCCGGATAGAACAGCCGGTAGCCGGCGCCGAGGAATTTGTCCGCGCCCAGTGCCGCACGGCCGGCCGCCATCAGGCTGGCGACATCGCCGGCCTGCATGTCGTAGGCGCACAGGATCGCCCCGTCGCAGACCTTGCCCAGCGCTGCCAGATCGCAACCGCCAAGCCAGCCGTCTTTCAGATCGATAATAACGACCCCCGTCGTGGGATCGGCTACCTCGCGCAGTTCGGCGACCAGGCTGGTCACTGGCTCGAATCGCCACAAGAGATAGGCATGGAGTTCCGGCCATGGGGCAAAGGCGTCGAGCCCGCAGGCGGGAAAATTGGGAAAGCGCCGCTCAGGCACCGCACGCTCGCAGGTCTCGACGATCCATTGCCTGGTGAGCTTGCTCGCCGCCTCGGCATCGATGCCGGCTTTTGCCGCACGGGAGACGCAGGACGGACAGAAGCACAGAGACAAAAGAAAATCGTCTTCCGGCGTCAGCCCGACACCGTCCTTCTCGTGATGGTATTCATGGGCAAAGCCCATGAAGGACGGGCTTTCAAGTTCTATCCGGTCCGGCCGGTAGCTGTGCGAGATGTCGGCGATCAGCGCGCGGACATAGGCGCGCGCATCGGGATGGGAGGGGCAGAGATTGTAGTAATTGGCATCGCCGAAGGCGTTGCGGGTGACGGCCTGCGGATGCAGCATGCCCAGGCGGGTGTTGTGCAGGCAGACCGTCCAGCACGAAACTCCTAGTCCGCCCGCGTCGCGACGGCGGATGAGCTGACCGAGCACGTCGCCGCCCTCAGTGATCACGTCAGCCACCTTGGGCTGGATGGCTAGACTTCCCCAGCGCGCAGCGGTCGGCTTGAAATAGATGGTGCCGTCCTCAGGGAAATAGGCCTTGCGGCGCGGGCTGCGCGGCTGCAGGAAGCGCCCGGCATGATAGGATGTCGCCAGGCTGATCATGTTGAGCCCGGCGCGCTCGACAAGATCACGTTCGACCGTCTCCAGGCCGAGATCCTGGATGTCCCAGGGATAGGTCCACATGGACAGTTGCTGCATGGAATATCCTCTGCCTTTGGCTCAGCCGTCGACCGGCTCTGCGACCTGCATTAGGCAGTCGCCCGCCTCACACATCGTGTGCAGCCGGCGCGACAGCACCAAGCCGCTTTCGGCGAAATGCAGGGCCTCCTCGGCAACATCGAGCCGCTCGAGATCGTGGTACCAGCCGGCCAATTGTCCTGAAGTGACACTGTCGCCGAGCCTGGCGGCGGGCTCGAACCAGCCGCGGCGGGTGGCATAGAGGCCCTGGCTGTGCCTGGACAGGGACAGCAGCCTTGTCGGCGCCGAAGGCTTTTCGCCCGCGCCAAGAACCGGCGCGTCGACCACACCCATTGCTATCATCAGACGGTCGAGCGCGCGGGCCGTGATCGCCATCGAATCGACCGTTGCGGTGCCACCGCCGCCGAACTCACCGCTGACGCCGACGGCGCCGGCGCGGCGCGCTGCGCCCATCGAGGTTGGCGAGGCCTGGCCGTTGTCAGCGATAAAGCCGTAGGGCATGCCGAGCGTGCGCATCAGCTCGACGCCACGCCGGTGGCGCTCGGGATCGGCGTTGCGTTCGACCAGCGCGGTCGGCAGATGCTCCATCGACGTGCCGCCCGAATGGATATCGAAGACGACGTCGTGACGAGGAAACAGCTCCGTCTCAAGGAAATTGGCGAGCCGGCTTGTCGGCGTTCCCGAGGGATCGCCGGGAAACGCCCGGTTGAGATTGCCGCCGTCGAGCGGCGAGCAGCGCTTGGCGGCCATCACCGCAGGGGCGTTGGCCATCGGCATGATGGTGATGCGGCCCTTGATCCGCTTCGGATCGAGCCGGCGCGCCAGTTTTGCCAGCGACAGCTCGCCCTCATATTCGTCGCCGTGATTGCCGGCCATCAAAAGCAGTGACGGGCCGTCGCCATTGCGGATGAGGCAGATCGGCACCTTGACCTGAAAGTAGGGCGAGCGATCGATCGAGAACGGAATGCTTAGATGGCTGAGCGTCTTGCCGTCGCGGTCGAAATCGAGCGTGTGGGCGAGGCCGGTGTGCATGGTCAGACCGCCGCGACCGCGGTGATTTCGATGCGGAGATCAGGGTCGGCAAGCCGCGCCTCGACGCAGGCCCGCGCCGGCAGGCGGGCAGGATCGATCCAGGCATCGTAGATGCTGTTCATGGCCTCGAAATCACCGATCTGCGGCAGGAAGATGTTGACCGCCACCAGCTTCGACTTGCTGCTGCCGACCTCGACCAGCAGCGCCTCGACTTTGGCAAGCACGTCGCTGGTCTGGCCTTCGATGCCGGCCTTGCGATCGTTGGCCACTTGGCCGGCTATGTGAACGAGGCCGCCATAGACGACTGCCTGCGACATGCGCGAGCCGGACTGAAAATACTTGATCATATCGGATCCTTTCGAGGTTCTCTTTTTGGGGGATCTGGTCAGCCGAACCAGGTGGGGAAAGCGTGGCGGACGTGGCCGGTCGCGTCGACGCCGAAGATCACGCGATAACGGTCGAGGCAGGTGCAGGGATGCGAGATGCCGAATTCGACGACGTCGCCGACGGCCACGTCGTCGCTCGGTGCAATCGACAGGAAGGAATGCTGGTCGTTGAGCTTGACCACCTCGGCGCGCGCCGCCGGCATCGGCAGCGGCTTGCAGGCACGAAAGACGGTGAGCGGCGTTGGAAAGCCCTGGTCGAACGACACGTCGCGCATGCCCATGCCGCAGATGACAAGGCCCGGCTCCGGACGCGACAGCACTTCGGCCCAAAGGCGTAGCGCAGGGCGAAAGGAATGCCGCGCCGAAGCGCTGATGCCGCCTATGGCAAAACCTTTGCGGGCATCGAGGGCGCCGAGCGAACGGTCATAGGTGCCGTGGTCGTGGAAGAAGATGGCGCCGTTGCGCAGCACCAGCGTTGCGTTGCCGTCGCTGGAATCGAGGGGTGCAAGCGCCGCGACCACCTGGTCGAAGAAGGCGGAGCCGCCGGCTGTGACGATCAGCGGTGCGTCGCCGCCGACGCGGGCACGCAGCCGCAGGAACATGTCGGCGGTCATTGCCAGCAGGCCGGATATCACCTCATCGGTGCGACCGGGCTCGGGTTGCGCCGCCGCCCCTTCATAGGTCGCAACGCCGGCGATCAGCAGCCGCCCGCCGGCAGCCGTGATCGCATCGGCGATGGCCTCGGCTTGCGCGGTGGTGCGGGCGCCCGCCCTGCCCGCACCAAGTTCGACCAGCACGCGCAGCGGCGGCAGCGCCGCATTGGCGCGCCAAGCCTCGGCAAGCGCGTTCACGGCGTCGATCGAGTCGGCAAAGACATAGAGCTCGGCATCCGGCCAGGCACCAGCAAGCACGGCCAGCCGGTTGGCGCCGCCGGCTCCTCCAACCTCATTGGCGATGATCAGCCGTGTCAAGCCGGCCTTCAGCATCACTGTCGCTTGCCTGATGTCGGCGACCGTCGTGCCCCATGCGCCGGCCTCGACCAGCGACCGGGTAAGATCGGGCGCCATCGGCGTCTTGGCATGCGGAGCGATCGCAACATTGTGTTCGCGCGCATAGCGCAGGAACAGGTCGCGATTGGCGGAGAAGGCCGCCTCGTCGAGGGTCAGCACCGGAAGCGCCATGCGTCCATCGGCCGGATGCCAGTGCTCGGCCGCGACAAGGCTGCTGTCCAGCCCGGTTGTGCCGGGAGGCACGCCGCGGATGCGGTCGTCGAGCCGAAAATTTTCGCGCACCGAAAGGGCTGGAACCGGTGAGTTTTCAGTCATGCGATGCTAACCCTTTTACCGTCGCAGAACGAAGCCAGGATCGATCGCCGGTCACAGCCTGAGAGAGATACGTGCCAGAACCTTACGCCGGACCGATCATCGACGCCCATCATCATCTTTGGGATCTCAGACTGGGACGGCATCCCTGGCTCGCCGCCACGGCCAGCGAGCGCGGCGGCCTCGGCGAGCTTGGCCCCTTGCGGCGGAACTATCTGCCCGGGGATTATGCGCGCGATGCCATAGGGCATAATGTCGTCGCCACCGTCCATGTCGAAGCCGGCTGGGCGAGTGGCGACTGCATCGGAGAAACGCGCTGGCTTGAAACACTCGACAAATCGCGCGGCGTCGCCGCCCGCTATGTCGTTCACGTGCCGCTCGCCGATCGCCAGGCGCCGGCGCTGATCGAAGCGCAAGCCGCGTTCGAGCGTGTCGCCGGCGTGCGCGACATATTGAGCTGGGATCCCGACCCTGCCCGCCGTTTTGCGGCCCGTGACGGCATCATGGACGATCCGGCCTGGCGCGCCGGGCTTGCCTTGCTTGGCCAGCATCGGCTGGCCTTCGACATGATGGTGTTTCCGCGCCAGCTCGCCGACGCGGGGCTGCTTGCCAGGGCCTTCCCCGATCAGCAATTCGTGCTCAACCATTGCGGTAGCCCGATCGACCGCGACGCCGATGGCATGCAGGTGTGGCGCGACGGGCTGCGGCTTCTGTCGCAATGCGACAACGTCGCCATCAAAATATCGGATCTGGTCGCCTACGATCATGACTGGACGCTCGACAGCCTGAAGCCCGTCGTCCTGCATTGCATCGATTGTTTCGGCACCGGTCGCGCCATGTTCGGCAGCGACTTTCCGGTCGCCGGCCTGCATGCCTCGTTCGATGACATATATGACGGCTTCAAAACCATCACAGCGGACTTTTCCGCCGACGAGCAGACGGCGCTGTTCTTCGGCAACGCAAGGCGCATCTATCGGCTCGACGATGTGTCATCGGCGCGCCTGCTCCCGGCCTGAGAGCAGCAGCAGGCCGAGGATCAGCGAGCCGAACAGGATGCTGCGCCAGCCGGGCGATGCGTTGACGACGGTGATCAGCGCGGTGATGGTGACCAGCAGGATGGCGCCGGGGATGGTGCCGGCATAGGTGCCAAGCCCGCCGAGGATCGAGGTGCCACCGAGGACCACGGCGGCAATCGAGGCGAGCAGATAGGGATCGCCGATGCCGACATAGCCCTGTCCGTTCATGCCCAACACGAGCACGCCGGCAAGTCCCGAGCAGAAGCCGCTGATGCCGTAGACCGCAAGCGTCGTGGACGTGACCGGAACACCGGACAGCGCCGCGGCAAGCGGGTTGGCGCCCATGGCAAAAATCCGGGCGCCGAGCGATGTCGCATGCATCGTGGTCAGCACGATCGCCGAGACGACCACCCACAACAATACGCCAGCGGGAATGCCGGCCGGCCGGCCATTGCCGAGCCAGTGGACCAGCGGGTTCTCGGCGGTCACGGCGCTGCCGCCGGCGATGATGATCAACAGACCCTGCAAGAATGTCGCCATGGCCAATGTCATGATCATCGGGTGGACGCGCAGCAAAGCGACGCCGAGCCCGTTGACCAGGCCGATTGCCGTGGTCAGCACCAGAACGGCAAGAATGGCGGTGATGCCGGTCGGATCCACCTGCCACGACAGCAGCGGCAGGCTGACGGCGCTGACCGTGACGATGGCCGCGACGGAAAGGTCGATGCCGCCGGCGATCACCACAAAAGTCTGGCCCGCGGCAACCAGGCCGATGACGGCGCCGAGCTCCACCAGATAGCGCAGATGGCCATAAGCGCCGAAGCCGCGCGAAACGAAGCTCGCCACGATCCAGACCGCGGCAACGATGGCAACGGTGAGAAACGGCCGGCTGCGCAGGACCGTCAGGGCGCGTTTGCCGCCCGCGCTGTCATTCCATGCTGTCATTGCTGTGCCTTGCGGAATTGCGGGATGGCGACCGCGCCGATGATGATCAGGCCCTGGGCCACATATTGTGCGACCGGCGTGAAGCCGAGGAAGAACATGACGCTGATCATCAGGCTGAGCAGCAGGCTGCCGGCAAGCGCGCCGCGCATCGTGCCCTGGCCGCCTAGGAAGCCGATGCCGCCGAGCACCGCAGCGGCAATCGAGTTCAGGGTAAAGGCGGCGCCGATGACCGGGTCGCCCGAACCGGTCTGTGCGGCGACGAACAAGCCGGCGCCGGTGGAGAGCAGACCGCTGATCGCATAGGCCGCAATGCGCGCGCCGTCGACCGGCACGCCGGAGCGATAGGCGCCGACCGGATTCTCGCCGGCGGCATAGAGGCTCAAGCCAAGCGGCGTGGCGAGATAGAGCTTCCACAGGAGAACGATGAGCACCAGCAGCACGAATGCCGCCGGTGTGTTGCCGGCAAGCAGGTCGGACAGCCACGCCGGGATTGCGCCGCCGGGCCGCGGCAGGATCAGCAGTGCGGCGCCGCCGATGATGAACGACCCGGCAAGCGTCACCACGATGGCCGGCAGCCGAAGCCGTACCACGATGAAGCCGGTCGCCGCCCCGATGCCGAGGCCCGTCAGCGCCACCGCGGCAGTGCCCCCGGCGACGCCCAGCGGCCCGGCCATCGTCGTCGCGGCGATGACCGCGCCCAAGCTGACCGTCGCGCCGATGGCCAGGCTGATGCCGCCGGTGAGCATCAGGATCGCCTGCGCCATCGCGACCAGAGCCAATGGAAACCAGCTCTGCGTGAATTTGGCGAAGCCGGACGCCGTGAACAGACCCGGAAAGAGGACGCCATAGGCGATGAGAAACACCAGGACGACGGCAAACAGGCTGCGCACGCCGACATTGCGACGCAGTTGCACCGGCCAGTAGAGCGCGCCGGTCTGCCGGGCGGAGGAAGATGTGTTCATGCCGCAACCTTCCGCTGTTCGGCGCCCATCGCCGCGGAGACGATGGCTTCCTCGCTCAGCGCTCCACGCGCCAGCATGGCGACGATGCGGCCTTCGCGGACGATGGCTACACGGTCGCAAAGGTGCACGAGTTCGGGCGTGTCGGAACTGAGCAGCACGACCGCCTTGCCGGCGGCGGCGAAATTGCGAAGCATCATGTAGATCTCACGCTTGGTTTCGACGTCGACGCCGCGCGTCGGATCGTTGAGCAGAAGCACCAACGGGTCGTGCGGCATCCATTTCGCCAGCGCCACCTTCTGCTGGTTGCCGCCCGATAGAGCCTGCGCCGCCCGGCCGAGGTGACCCTTGATGCCGAGTTGGGCGGCAAGGCTTTTGGCCGTCTCGCGCTCTGCGCGGCGGCTGCGCAGCTTCAGCGCCGGCAGCCTGGCAAAGGCGGGCAGCATCATGTTGGTGATGATGGGATGGATCAGGTGCAGGCCCTCGCGCTTGCGATCCGCGGGCACATAGGCCAGCCCCAGCGCGTTGGCTTTCGGCACGCCGCCGGGCAGGCCGGAGGCGCCGTTGACGGTCGCCGACGCCGTCCGTGCCGGAATGGCGCCGTAGAGACCGAGCAGCAGATCTTCCTGCCCTTGCCCGACCAGGCCGCCAATGCCAAGCACTTCGCCCGTTTTGATATCCAGATCGACGTCGCGCATCAGGCCGGCCGAAAGATTTCGGACGGAGATAGCGTCGGCAAGCAAACTGGAAGGCTGCCATTGCGGAAAAAGATCACCGGGATCGCGGCCGACCATCAGCCGAACCAACCCGGCGGCGTCGGTGCCTTCCAGGGTGCGGTCGGCCGTGCAGGTGCCGTCCTTCAGCACGGTGACGTGCTGGCACAGCGCCATGACTTCGTTCAGTCGGTGCGAGATGTAGAGAATGGCGATGCCTTCGCCGCGCAACCGCTGCAGCAGATCGGTGAGGATTTTGGTTTCGGTTGCCGATAGCGACGATGTCGGTTCGTCGAGAATGAGCACGCGCGGCCGGCGGTAGAGCGCCTTGGCGATCTCCACCATTTGGCGGCGGCCGAGCGACAGATTCCCGACCGGCGTCGACAGCGGCTCGTGCAGCCCGACAAGTTCGCATGCGGCCCTCGCCCGCGCAGCGAGTTCGCGGTAGTCGATCAGGCCGAACCGTTTGGGATAGGCGCCGAGACCAACATTTTCGGCGATGGAAAGACTGGCCGTCAGGCTGAGTTCCTGCTGGACGACGGCGATGCCGGCCTGCCGCGCAACAGCTGGCGTCATGCGTGAGACCGCGCGTCCATCGACCTCGATCGTCCCGCCATCCGGTCTCAAGGCGCCGGACAAAAGGTTGATCAAGGTCGACTTTCCGGCGCCGTTCTCGCCGAGCAGCGCATGCACGCGGCCCGGCTGGAGAGCGATTGAAACGTCGCGCAGGACGGGGTTGCCGAAGAAAGACTTCGACACCCCGCGCGCCGCGAGCAGCGGAGCCATGGTTGTCAACGCTACAACCCTTCAGGTTTATTTCTGAGCCAGCAGCTTCTTGAACAGCTCCTCATCGTAAGGAGAAAAGATGTAGCCGTCAGCCGGGAAGTCCTTGGCCCGGGCGAGGTATTCGTCGATGTTGGAATTGTCGATCACCGGCAGCGGAATCTTGACGAAAGCCGGCACATCCTTGCCTTCCAGCGCCTGAACGGCGGTGTAGGTGGCGAAGGCGCCGAGCCAGTTCGGCTGCATCGTCGCCCAGCTCTTCAAGCCCTTTTCTTTCCAGAGTTCCAAAAACTGCCGGGCGTTCTCACCGGTGATCGGCACCTGTTCACGGCCCTGCTTGTCGAGGGCCAGCACGGCGCCTGCCGACAGAGCGCCGCCGAGCGACAGGATGCCGTCGATCTCGGGGTTGGCGAAGAGCAGGCTGGTGACGGCTTCCTGTGCCGGCGCGACGTTGTAGGGCGTGTTGGTCTCGGCAAGCACCGTCACGTCGGGATGGGCCTTGAGCTCAGCGTCGGCGCCTTTGCGCCTGTCATCGCTGACCGAAACCCCGGCGGGGCCATTGAGGATCAGGATCTTGCCCTTGCCGCCGATGGCGTCGATCAGGAACTTGGCGGCCTGGTCGCCCCATTGCGAAGAATCGGTGTTGACCTTGGCGGTGACCTTGTCGGTGTCGACGAGGCTGTCGAAGTTGATGATGGCGATGCCCTTGGCGCAGGCGTCGGCCAGAACGCGTGCCGGTGCGGTCGACGAACCGGCGATCAGGATGATGGCGTCGACATCGGAATCGATCATCGACTGAATCTGCTGGATCTGGACGTTGGCATCGCCCTGAGCGTCGGTGACGACGAGCTTGTCGACCAGTCCCTGCTTCTTCAGGGTCTCGACTTCGGCTTCGATCGTGCCTTGGGTCTGCTTCATCCAGGTCGGCACGGAATAGATGTTGGCCCAGCCGATCGTGTACGGCGCCTTGCGGTCGCCCTTGATGCAGTTGGCGGCAGCATTGGCCTGCGAGGCGACGCCAAAGCTCAGCACGAGACCGAGGCAAAGCGCGCTGGCGGATGCGAAAAACGGTGATTTCATCATGACTGTTCCCTTCAGAGGTTGTGGCCTCGACGTGCAGAACAAGGGCGAGGAAACCCGTCGGTCGCCGGGTCTTGGAAACCGTGTGTCCTCTCGGGATTTGTCTGCGTCCGGCTCGTTAGTTTGTCTGGTATTTCAGACAATGTGTCTGTATATCGGACAAATTGGATGCTAGACCGAGCCTTGACATCTTTCAAGCGCCTTGAGACGAGAACCGAAATGATTTTGGCGGATGGTCATGAGCGACGGCACTAACGATGCGATCGGGAAGGAAGCCGGCGCGGAGCCGCGCAACGGCGAACGACGACGCGGCATCGACCGCGTCATCATGCTGCTCGAGGCGTTGCTGCGGCACCGCGCGCCAATGCGCGTCGGCGACATCGCCAAGATGATCGGCGCGCCGCGTTCGACCACCTACGAGATCGTCAACAGCCTGCTCGACGCCGAAATGCTCGAAAACGTCGGCGGTGAAGGTTACGTCTATTTCGGACGCGCCATGCATCTGTTCGGCTGGGCCTACTCACATCACAACGCCCATTACCGTCGCATCATCGAGACCTTGGATAAGTTGGCCGCCGAGACAGGCGAGACGGTCCAGCTATGCGGCCTGCGTGGCAACAAATACGTCGTTCTTGACTGCCGAGATTCCCCAGGCCCGTTCCGGATCTCAAGCGATGTTGGGGTTGAGGTGCCGATCCCATGGACGGCATCCGGACGGCTGCTCCTCGGCCATATGAACGAGCAAGAGTTGAGGGATTTCATCCCATCTGGCGACTACAGGCTTCCCGACGGCCGCATCATTGCACCAGCCGAATTCTTTGCCGATGTTGCCTTGGCCCACCGGCAGGGTTTCAGCGAGACCACAGCCTTGGCCGACCGTTTCACCTGGTGCATGGCGGCCCCCATCCGTGACGGCCACGGCGCCATCAAAAGGACCTTGTGTTTGGTGTTACCCGTCGACACGCCGGAGCCACGGCGCGACGAACTGCTTGCGTTGCTGCGCGAGCGCGCCCGTGGACTGTCTCTGGCGGGAGGCTGACGATCAGCCGTCGTGCCCTCTGGTTGAAGCCTCTTAAAGGCACATGGATTCCGCTCTTCCCCATCGGTTCCATTTAGGTTCGGGACCTTAGTCCCATAGTCGGTGGATAAGGTCCGAACCAGGGAACACGCAACCGGAAGCCACATTAGGAGAAGACCGTCGATCAAAGTCCCTTCATCGCCGGTTGAGGATCCCGCCGCTCTTACTGTCGAGAGCGCGGCGGGATCCTTACGCGTGGAGCGAGCACATGAGATTTGTCGAAATTTTCACAGATGTGCTTACGGCCCTGCTTCTCGCTTTATTCGTGTGCGGGATATTCGCTGTTTTCGGAGGCCATCTGGTTCCTCCACGCTACGCAAAGATGGTGTTGCTGCCGGACCTGGATAAGATGACGACTGCATCATCTACACCCAGCTTGCCCGATTCCATCGACTTGCAACTCCAAAAGCGCCCAGAGGTGCAAAGGTCTGCCGGCGTGACACAGCGCGCAGTCGGTCTGGAGCCGCCAGTGCCATCCAGCAAGCGGTAATAATCAGCGGAGGTTTTCGTGACTTTCAGCTATCAGAGAGCGTCGGCGATTATTGACAGACCCGGGCACCTGAATTTGGCTGAAATCGCCGCTCCAAATTTCCGCATCTGCTGTTGGATTGTTTTCATCAACAGGTCCGAACGCTATGGCGAAGCAGGTTGAGCTGGCGGCGTTCCTGGCTGATCCCCGCCAGTGCTTGATCGCGGCGTGGGATCCTTGTCGAGCTTGGGATTTCGGTCCACCGGTTCGCCATTCACATCATCGGCCTTGGAGTTTGCAGGGTCCGTTTGGCCAGGATTTGGGCTGTAAGTATCTGGCGATGGAACCCGGCTGTTTTGCTGTGTCGCCGGTGTCTTAGCCTGCTCGCCATAGATTTCAGCGATCCCCCAGGCAACGAGCGCCAAGACAAGGCCTGCCAAGAGCACGCCAAGGACCGGTCGCCCCAAGCCACCCTGCCTGGCCCGCTTTTCCGGAATGTTTCTGCTCATGATCGCAACCTTGGGCTAAGAGGAGTGGCCCGCGCTCCAGGAGCGAAGACGCGGGCAGTCAAGAGCTCCGGCAGTCGGCCATGCGGCGAACAGGGAACTCGCTGCACATACCGAACTCGCTGGCGCTGTTGATGTTCCCACGGAATCCAAACAGCGCGCCGCCGGGAGCCCGACTGGCAATTTGGGTTGGAGTGGCTGGAACGAGCCAGCTCAAGGTCAACGAGCGGCGGTGTGCGTAAGCGGGCATTGCGAGCCAGACTGGAACTTTGCCGAATCTGCCGCGTTGCCGACCATGGCCGACTACAACGAGACCACCAATCCGGTGCTGACCGGTTGCAAGGCCCGCGTTGCCACCAGAGACATCTGTTTGAAGGCTATCTGAAATTTGCTCCTCGTTGTCGGCGATTCCGCCCAATGGAACATCCTGATCCGCTCGCGGTTGGGGAAGCCCGGGCCAGCGGCAGGAGCATCATCATGAACGTCGAACGTAACCCGGCCGAAGACAGAGGCGATATTCAGTCTGGGGTGACAGAGGACAAGACGCCGGGATTCGACCCGGCGGCGGCGCCCATGGAAACCGATGCCGAAGCGGCAGACACCGGCGCCGTGCCGGTTCCCGCAGCGACGGGCACGCCGGCTTTCGCTAATCAAGCAAGCTTCGCCAATGCGATGCGGCGGCCGGACGACGAGAGCGCCCCGGCCCCGAGTAAAAACGGCCCGGTGCTGGCCATTGTCGCGCTTGTCGTCGTTGCCGCCGTCGTGTTCGTTGTCGCCGCGATGCTGGCGCGATAGCAGATCCTGCGCTTGCGCCAAAACGCGTTCAAGGATGTGGCCGTGGGCAGCAGGCGATCAGCGGCTGGAAAAGCAGGTTGCAGCCGCGCATGCCACGCCGGCCGGCACCCCGACCGAGCAGCATTGCGGCATGGCCGAACCCGGCTCGGCCGCCAAGGGTTGAGGCCAGATGCTCGTTCGAAGCGGGAACATTTCACATCAAGCCAAGTTCGGGCTCGCAGAGCTTGTCGTCAAGGAACAGCACATGAAGGCCCTCACATGGCGCGGCAAAGGCGACATACGTTGCGAACAGGTGGCCGATCCGACGATCCAGGATGAACGCGACATCGCTGCAGAAAGTTCAGAACGGCGATATCGACCCGTCATTCGTGATCACCCATCAGGCTGGCCTCAAGGCCGGGCCCGCACTTTACAAAACCTTCCGCGACAAGGAGGACGGCTGCATCAAAGTCGTGATGCGCCCGCACGGCAGACCGTTCTGTCCAATGGCCCGACTTTGTTGTCCGGCCGTCTGCATGCTGAAAAGGCGAGAGTTGAAAATGGCCAAGGACAAACCCGCATCGACAAACCCGGCCGCCACACCTTCGGTCGGATCGCCTGACGCCGCCGGCCTGCCACATCCCCGTCGCGACGCTGAAGACAGCGATTCCGGCGCCAGGCCGACTGTGCCCAAGGCCGCTGGCGCCCAGGAAGCGTCCAGATCGCCACTCGACAGCCGCGTTGCAAATCGCAATGCCGGCCGTCCTCGTCAGGCAGGCACGACGCCTCGGCCGACCGACGAACCGCTGGAGTAAAATGAAACCTTAGATGCGGCGCGGGTATCTGCACCGCGGTGTGTGTGCAGTCAGGGTCTTCCTGCCTGCCGACAGCGCCATACAGGTCTTGATCTCCCGTGGATCGCCGGGATCGGCAATCAAGACTTTAGCGGGAAATTCGATGGTACCGTTGGCTGGATCGGCTTCGGCTCTACACGATTGTATTTACGATGTTTTTCCTAGCGTCGACAGCCGATTTGTATCACAATAGGTATCACAACGCGTAACACATTTTTTGCTGCTTTCATGGTACATAACCAGCTGGCGCTACGATGCCGCTTCTCGGCCGCTTTCATCAATTGATCTGCCAAGTCGCTGGCGGCGATCGGATCGTCTCGCGCCGCAATGGGGAGTTGCTCGGCAACCCACCCTGTCCAAAAACTTCAGTCCGGGAACACTCAACCCGTCAATCCCGCGTAGTGATGGCATCGAGTATCTTACTACCCACGCAGCTTGGCGTGTCCACGAACCTCCTGGCCACCGGCGCGACGCAATGGCTCCTCGTGTATGAAGGCCTAGTAGGTCGAAACGTTAACTGCCGCCGCAGCCTTAGCACCGTCGTGACGAGGGCAAGGGTGCGAGCGAGCAGTCCCATTCCCAAACCAAGGAATCCATCCCATGGCCCGAATTCCGGATCGTACAGTTGGCCGTCGCCGCAACCTGTGTACTCAAGCCCCTGCCCCTTTTGCCCGGTGCAGATCGCTTGCCCAGTACCAGGGGCGAGCGGCTCGCGTACGAGCAGTTACCAAATTCGACACGTTGTTGCTACAATCCCGCGCAAAAACGTTTCGGCCGTTCCATGCCGCTCTCAATCACGGAGTCGGCACCACCCCAGCAAGGTTGGAGGCAGTCTAAGCTCGTGACCTAGGCCGCGATCTGGTTCTTGCCAAAGCTGTTTCGAACATCCCTCGCGGGTGATAAGCGCGACGGCCGGCGCGATGGGCTTGCATGGCTGTCGGTGATTCCCGAGCGCGTGGATGCCTGCACCGTGGCGACCTGTCAGCAGCCAGTAGTGCATCTCACGAATAAGCTGGTTCTGCAGGATTGGGATTGACGCCGGACGATCGAGTAGTTTCATCAAACGCAATGCCAAAACCAGGGCGCCCGGACCAATCACATCGCCGAGAAAGAATCACGCTGTCCGGGAATAAAAAGCCGCTTGCCCTGGTCCTCCATGCATGAGCTGCTGATTGACCTTGAAGGGACGCCGCACTGCAAACCCACACATTGCCGAGCACGACGGTATCGGTCGACGAGTTCCAGGACCTCTGGAAGGCGATAGGTCGGCCGCCTGCGGCCGGCTGGCTCACCTGTCTGCCGAAGGTGCTGCCGCGGTCGGGATCGGGAAAGCTCAGGTGCCGCGCATGCGAAATGGGTCGTGAATTCGGCAATGCTTGTGCTCGAGAAGCATCCATCTGGATGCATGTTTGCGGTCCAGTGCGTGATTGACACCGATGCGACGTTTGCCCTCACATTCAACGCAGTTGGCGACCCGGGATGTTTCCTCTGGGTTCGATCGCAACGCAGAACCATTCTCGCCCCATGAGCACTCAAGGCGAGGCGCATGTGACGGTGTACCGATGCTGAGCAGCAATGCGCGAGCCGACCGCTTCGGCGAAGTGGTAATGCCCCATCTCGCCGACGCGCTTTCGCTGGCCCGCTGGCTGACCGGCAATGCCACCGACGCCGAGGATGTCGTGCAGGACGCCTGCATGAAGGCACACGCCAACATCGCAAGCTATGCCGGCGGCAATGCACGTGCCTGGCTGCTCACCATCGTTCGCAACTCGTGTTACACATGGCTGGCGCGCAATCGCCCGCGCAGCATCGTCTCGGTGGGCGACCTCGGTGATCTCGACGAGGTGAGCGCCGCTCACACAGTCGATCTGAGTGAGAGCGAAAGCCCGGAGGCGAGCCTGATTGCCAGGGCAGACGTGGCGGCCCTGGAAGCGGCGATCGCCGCTCTGCCGCAACCATTTCGAGAAACGCTCGTGCTGCGCGACGTCAATGGCCTCGCCTACCGCGATATCGCAGCCATGCTGGGCGTGCCGATGGGCACGGTGATGTCGCGGCTGGCGCGGGCGCGTGGCCTGCTGATCTCTGACCTTGGGAGGGCGCAATGAGTGCGCACAACGATGGATTGCCCGAGGACGCCGCCGGCATGAACCTGATGCTGCACGCGCTGATAGATGGCGAGCTTGACGCCGCCGCGGCCATGGCTGTCGAGCGGCGCATCGCCGCCGATCCCAAGCTGGCGGCCGAACATGCCCGCATCATGGTCTTGCAAGGGGCTGTGGCCAGGCTGACGAAGCCCCAGGTGAGCGACGAGTTCAGCGCGCGCATTGCAGCCATGGCAGCATCCGGCAGCGTCGAGGTGCTGCGGCCCAGAGCGCCGATACGGGCGAAGTCCGCTCGAACGTGGTGGTCGGCGCGCAACTTCGGATCATTCGACTGGCGCGCCATGGCGGCCTCGATCATGATCAGCGCTGTTCTGGCCAGCGGCGCGACGCAATGGGCGATGCAGCCTAGCGTAGCCGATAGCTTTGCCGCAGGCGTGGCCAGCGGCCACCAACGCAGCCTGCTGGCGACCAGCCCCGTCGATGTAGTCTCGTCGGACCGGCACACCGTAAAGCCATGGCTCGATGCAAGGCTCGGCCTTTCGCCGCCGGCTCCTAATATGGTGAAAGACGGATTTGCGCTCATCGGTGGCAGGGTCGAGGTCATCGGCGGCCGGGCAATGCCGGCGCTGGTTTATCGCCACCGCGAGCATTTGATCACCCTTGTCGCCGAGCCGCAAAATGCCGGGGCGGTGACCGACCCCGTCGATCTCTCGGAGGGCGGCTTCTCGCTGGTGCAATGGAGCGACGGCGCCTTCTCCTACTGGGCGATTTCCGACATGGAGCGGCCGGAGCTCGACGACTTCGTGGCGCGCTTCCGCGCCGCGGTCGTCCCCGGCTGATAACCGACCGTCGGCACTCCAACCGATATCGAGTGCCGACCTGCGCTAGCCTTGACGTTCCTGCCCGGGTGACAGACCACGGCAGCAGCATGGCGCCGACGTCGAACGCGTCCTCGTGCAGCGTCGGCTCCAGTTCGGGGCGGACGCCGGCCCCTGTTTTCGGGAAATCTCAAAAGAATTTCGCGCCGCCCGGGAATAAAGGGATGTCCTGATGGGTCTTGTTGTTAGCGGGGCCAATTTCCCGGCACGCACCCAAGAAACGAAAAAAGGATCTACCGAAATGACCAAGCTCGCTCTCAGCGTGGCTGCCATGCTGCTTGCCTCAACCGCTGCCTTTGCCGGCAGCGACCATGGCGGCAACAACTCCAATCAGCCGGTCGCTACCGTTGACACCAATGCCACTGCTTCCATTTCCCCCTCCCCGCGCCAAGCCGGCGTCGACACCATGGTGACGACCGGGCCGCGCCAGGGGTCGGTTCAGGACATCATCACCAGGCACAACAACGACGGCATCTGGGGCCGCTGAAGGCACCCTTCCGAACATCTTCTCTTACCACTCACGATGGAGAGCCAAACCTTTGGCTCTCCATCATCACCCCATAAGGCTGCAGGAGATCACCTATGTTCATGATGACACGTCGCACGTTGCTTGGAACCACGCTCGCCGCGACCGCCTTCGGTCTGGCCGGCAAGCTGGAATTCACCCGTCCCGCCTTCGCCGAAACGTCGGTCGAGCCGACCGTCGGCTTCTACAAATACAAGGTCGGTGATATCGAGGTCACCGCCATCTATGACGGCATCTGGCGCAAGCCGCACGACCCGGCCTTCATCAAGGATGTTTCCGTCGAGGACACCAAGGCAGCGCTTGCCAAGGCCGGCCTGACGACAGACTTCATGCCCATCCCGCTCACCGTCATCGTCCTCAAGATGAACGGCAGGCTGATCATGATGGATGCCGGATCGGGCGTCGGCCAATGGCAGACCAATGCCACCCATCTGCCGGCCAACATGGCCGCCGCCGGCATCGACTATAAGACGATCGACACCATCATGATCTCGCATTTCCACCCCGACCATGTCTGGGGCCTGATGGAAAAGGGGACCGATGCACCGGTGTTCCCCAATGCCGAGCTGATCGTCAACGCCACGGAATACAATTGGTGGACCGACCCCAGCCGGCTGGCCAAGCTGCCGGAAGGCCGCAAGCCGGCGGGCAAGCGCGTCGCCGAAAATTTTCCGAAATGGAAGAACTGGAAGCTGGTCAATGACGGCGCCGAAGTCGCACCCGGCATCCAGATCATCGCTGCGCCCGGCCACACGCCGGGACATTCGGTCTACCTCGCCAACTCCGGCAAGGAACAGCTGATGATCTCGGCCGACACCATGTATGTGCCCGCCCTTCTGGCGCCGCATCCGGAGTGGCAGGGCAGTTACGACCAGGACGGGCCGATGGCGATCACCACGCGGCACAAGCTGATCGATCGCGTGATCGCCGACAACATCCGGATCTCGGGTTCGCATTTCCCGTTCCCCGGCACCGGCGTCTTCGTGAAAGACGGCAATGCCTATGGTTTCACCCCAGTTCAGATTTGAGCGCGAGCTCCCAACCCAAGCGAGAAAGATGATGAAGCAATCCTATCTGGGCAAGCACGCCCTGTTTGGCCTGCTCGGCGCCATTGCCGTGCTGACCGTCGTTCCCGTGGCCACTATCATGCCGGCCTATGCGGTCGACGACCTCGAAGGCACCGATGCACCCGACCTCACCGCCGTCCAGGCCAAGATCGCCGTCAAGGACTACAAGGGCGCGCTGGCCGATCTGCGTGATCTCGCGCAGGACAACCAGCAGGCCGACGTCTACAACCTGCTCGGCTTCACGCTGCGCAAGACGGGCGATTTCACCACGGCGCTGACCTACTACAACAAGGCGCTCGAGCTGAAGCCCGACCACAAGGCCGCCCGCGAATATCTGGGCGAACTCTATGTAGAGACCGGCGACATGGCCAAGGCCAACGAGCAGTTGGCGTCGCTGCAGAAGCTGTGTCCCGCCGGCTGTGAAGAACTCGAAGACCTCCACAAGGCCATCGACACCAAGGTGACAAAGTAAACCAGGCAGGTGCTGCAAGGCGCCTGCCCCTTTCCCATTGCCTGGAGCCCATCGTGACAACGACACAAACCGCCTGGAAACCACATCTCACCGACTTGACCCTGCTGACGGGTCGCCTGCTGCTCTCATTGCTCTTCGTGCATGAAGGCCTGGAGCTGGCGACGCATTTCGCCGGTGCAGCCAAGGCGATGGCGGCGCTCGGCGTCAGCCTGCCGCTTTTAATAGCCACCATAGCGCTGCAGCTGGGAGCTGGCTTTTCGGTCGGCCTTGGTCTGCTGACGCGTCTGGGCGCGGTGGCGCTCGGACTGTTCTGTTTGGCAACGGCAGCTTTGTTCCACACCAATTTCGCCAACCAGAACGAATTGCTGCATCTCGAAAAGGATCTCGCCATAGCGGGCGGCATGTTCGTCCTGGCCGTAGCCGGCGCCGGGGCGATATCTCTCGACAGGGTGCTGAACGGCCTCGTGAAGCGCCGGCAACAGGACAGAGAGACGGTTGCGGCGCTCATAGCGGCCGGTAGGCCTCTCTCGTTGGGCGAAATCAAGCTTCCATTCTAAACCGGCCAACACGCCGGGCATCATACAACCCGCCCGCCCGGTCGGCGCCCGCAAACTGCCTCGGGGGGTGACGCAAGCCGTTCCTGGCGTGTCCTCCATTTTACGTCCGCTTATCGGCGCGGATAGTAATGCCCAGGAAGGACCTGCGACGATTCCGATCAGCAAGCCTCTTAATCGTTGTTGCAGTCGGCGATCTGCAGAGGTTCAAGGCATCCGTTGTTTGAATTACGTGCTCCCGCGCCGCGGATCATTCGCGGTTCTGGTATGCCAGAAGGCCAAGCATCGCGAGCGTCACTTTTCCGAGATTTGCATGGCTGTCAGAAAACGACACGTACCAACCCGCTCACGACGATCCATAGGCGCCGCGATGATAGATCAACGCCGGGCCAGGCTCTCCGCTCACCACATGCCGGACGCTGCCGAGGATTAGCGCATGGCTATGGCGAACTATCGTATCCTCGACGGTGCAATCGACTGCGGCAAGCGCACCTTCGAGCGCCAATGCGCCGCTTGCAAGGGTGGACCAGCGTGCACCCTCGTAGCGAGCCTGCCCCTTGAGGCCGCCTCGACCAGCAAAACGGTCGGCAATCGCGATCTGGTCGGCGCGTAGCACATTCACGCAGAAGTGCCGATGCCGGTGATGGCTGCCCATGTCGACGAGCTCAGGTTGATGCTGACGACCATCACCTCCGGTTCGACCGACAAGGAATGGGCTGTGGTAATTGTTGCGCCCGTCCGCTCGTCGCCGATGCCTGCGGTGACCACGGACACGGCTCCGGCCAGGTGTCGCATCGCAAATTTTAGGGAGATCCGGGTTTCATCCGGCAGAATGCGTTCGGTTAGTGTCATCTGGATAGCCTCATCGTGTTTGCACCTTCACGACGCCCTGCGACGCAACGCCGTCTGGTAACCCAACCATTGGTGAATTTCGGTGGCGATGCTCTCGGCATGGGCGGTGACTTCAGGGATGCCCATCAGCTCGCCGACGCTGCCGCGCGCCAGCGGTCCGCTGATGAAAATATTGTCGGCCGGGTGACCTGACTTACCGACCGCGCGGCCGTGGCTGTCGGTGTCGAGACCAAGGCCGGTTGGGTCAAGACGGACCAGGCCCAGATGTCCAAGGGCGGCAATCGCCGTGTTGGTGCGAAGAATGTCCGCATGCGCCGGCCCGGTCGTCACGATCACGCTGTCGAACGTCTCAACGATGAGGTCGTGTCGGCGCCTTGACCGCTGCGTGACGCGGATACGTCCGTCGGCCTCTTCGGCCTCGACAATCGATCCGGCGCGATAAGCGAGCGTCCCCTCGTCAAGGCGGCGATCCAGCACGACTGCTACCTGTGGCGCGATGCGGAAACGATGCACGTCCCAGAGCGCGCGAAGATGGCGCACCACGCGGCGCTGCTCGGCGAGCGGCAAGGCCTGCCAGATCAACTGCCCCTGACGCCGGACAGCGTCGAGGACCGGATACCCGTCTTCGCCCTGTCGCGTCGCTGCCGCGATCGTGGCCCGGATGCGCCTGAGCAGCACCGTGGCGCTGCGTAAAGGCAGGCTGGTGAAGTCGCCTATCGGGTCGCCCTGCATGGCGGCCTGCACATGCGAGCGATAGCCATGGCGCGACAGTGCCGTGATGCGGCCGCGATGACCTCTACGGTCGAGGGCTGCAATGACGTCGGCCGAGGTCAGACCGGTGCCAACAATGAGAACACGGTCGTCGCGGCCGATCGCCTGCAGCCGTTCGAGATCGTAGGGATTGGCCACCAATCCGGCGACTGAGGCCACGCTGCGCAGCGGCGCCGGGAGGGCCGGCAATGGATGCGTCGCCGCGATCACCACAGCATCGGTGGAAAGCGTTGCGCCATCGGACAGGACAAGCCGGTAGCCCTCGCCACTGCGCTCGACCCAAGCAACTTCGGCCCTGACATGGCGGATCGCCTTGCTTTGCAGGAAGGGCTGCAGGTGGGATTCGACATAGCGGCCGAAGACCCGACGCTGCGGGTAAATCGCGCCGCTGGCGGCGATGGCCTGCGTATCGTCCAGAATAGCGCCGGTCTGCTCCAGCCAGTCGGAAAAATGGCCCTCCTCACCTGAGATCAGCGTCATCCTGGACGCCCGCACGTTGATGCGGTGCGAGGGATCGGCCGTCGAATAGGCCAGACCATAGCCGAGCGCCTCGCGGGGTTCGACGACCACGATATCGGCTGCATCGGCGGGCAGCAGCCGCGCCAGGTGAAACGCGGTTGCGGCGCCGGAAAAGCCGCCGCCAATGATGGCGACCGTCAGTTTCCCAGCCCTGCGGGAAGCGCTCAAGACTGGCTCGCGCGCAGCGCCGATGGTCGATGATCTCCGGCCACCGTTTCGCCGAACGGTCCCATGTTCACCGTCGTCGGCCGGGTCGAGATTTCGTGATCGAGCGGCAGCAGCGGCAGCACCAGTTCGCCGAAGCGATAGGCTTCCTCCAGATGCGGATAGCCGGACAGGATGAAGGTATCGATGCCAATCCTTCGGTATTCGTCGATCCGTTCTGCCACGGTCGCCGCGTCACCGACCAAGGCGGTGCCGGCGCCGCCGCGCACGAGGCCAACGCCGGCCCAAAGGTTCGGGCTGATTTCGAGCTTGTCGCGGCTGCCGCCATGCAACCGGCTCATGCGCGACTGGCCAACCGAATCCATGCGGGCGAAAACCTTCTGTGCCTCGGCGATCGTCTTGTCGTCGAGGCGGCTGATCAGCCGATCGGCATCGGCCCAGGCCTCGTCATTGGTCTCGCGAACGATGACATGCAATCGGATGCCAAAGCTCACTTCGCGGCCGGCTTTTTCGGCAAGGCCCCGCACATGCTCGACCTTGGCGGCGACGTCCGCCGGCGGCTCGCCCCAGGTGAGGTATTTGTCGATCTGCTCGGCGGCGACTGCATTGGCTACCTCCGACGAGCCGCCGAAATAGAGCGGCGGGTGCGGCGTCTGCACCGGCGGAAACAGCAGCCTTCCATCCTCGATGCGGAAATGCTTGCCTTCGAAGGCGACGGTTTCGCCGCGCAGCACCGCCTTGTAGATGTCGAGAAATTCCCGCGTCACCTCATAACGCTCATCATGGCTGAGGAAGATGCCGTCGCCCTTGTTCTCGACCGGATCGCCGCCGGTGACCACGTTGATCAGCAGCCGCCCACCGGAGATGCGGTCGAGTGTCGAGGTCATGCGCGCGGCGAGCGTCGGCGATTGCAGACCCGGCCGTACGGCGACGAGGAAGCGCAACCGCTGCGTCAGCGGCGCCAGCGCCGACGCCACCACCCAGCTGTCTTCGCAACTGCGCCCGGTCGGCAGCAACGCGCCATAATAGCCGATGGCGTCGGCGGCCTTGGCGACCTGGGTGAGATAGGGCAGATCGACCGCCCTGCCGCCCTCGGAGGTGCCGAGGTAGCGGCTGTCGCCATGCGTCGGGAGAAACCACAGGACCTTAATCCTGGAGGGGGTGGCAGCGCTCATGAATAGTCCTTTGTGACTTTACGGCGTTCCCGCTCAGCTCCAGGCGTGGAGCGGCGGGTTCACCTCGTTCAGGTAATAGTTCCCCAGGATCGCGTATTTCCAGCGCACCGGATCGTGCAGCGTGTGGGTGCGGGCATTGCGCCAGTGGCGGTCGAGATTGTGCTCGGCCAGCGTGGATCGCGTGCCGGCAAGTTCGAACAGTTTGTTGGTGGCGTTTATGGCGATCTCGGTGGTGAGGATCTTGGATTCGGCGACCGCGATCTGCGCTTCCGCGACCGTCTTCGCGTTAGGATCGGCCACGGCGCGGTCGACCGCAAGGCCGGCCTTTTCCAGAATAGCCTCGGCCGCATTGGCGCGCAGGCGAAGGTCGCCGATCGCCTGGATCGTATAGGGATCCTGCCAGGCATGATCGACGCCGCTGTCGATCCACGCGCGCGACCTGGTACGCACGAAGCTGACCGTCTCGTCGATCGCCGCCTTGGCGATGCCGAGATCGACCGCCGCCTGGATGATCTGGAAGATGGGTCCGTCGGCTGTCGGTTTGTCGTACCCCTTGTAGCCGGGGACGAGATGCGTCTTCGCCACCTTCACATTGTCGAGCAGGACCGTGCCGGAGAGCGTCGTCTTCTGGCCGAAGCTCGACCAGTCATCGATGACGGTCAGTCCGGGCGCGCCGCGATCGGCGATGGCATACCAGGCGCGCCCCTCGTCATCGAGCGCCACAATCGGCACCAGATGGGCGAGCAGGGCGCCGCTTGAATAGAATTTCTGGCCGTTGACCACGACATGGTCACCGGCATCGACGAACTTGGTCTCGAAGTCGGCGGCACGCTTGGAGCCGAACTCGGAAAACGCGTTGCCAAAGCGCGTGCCGGACAGTGCCTCGGCGAAGAGCAGCTTTTTCTGCGCCTCGTCCGAAACCGTGCGGATGGCGGCGACCACGCCGAGATGGTTCTGCGGAATCTGGCCAAGCGAGGGATCAGCCGTCGAGATGATGGTGATCACCTTCGACAGCGTCACATAGGACACCTCCGGCCCCCCATAGGCCTTCGGCACATTGATCGACCACAAGCCGCTCTGCGAAAAAGCATCGAGCTCTTCCTTCGGCCAGATGCGCTCGCGGTCCCGCTTCGAGGCTTCCCTAGCGAATTCAATGGCAAGTTTTTCGGCGATGGCGATCGCCTCGGCATCGGTCTTGATGATATGCGCCTTGGCCGACGGGCGCTCGACCGGAGGCACGGCGACGCGCGCGTCGGACGGCTGCTTGGATTGGATGGTCATGCTGCAGTCTCCTGGGGAAAGTGTTGCGATGGAAGCGGCGCGCCGCCGAGATAATAGGTCTTGATGTCGTCGCGCTGGCGCAGGTCGGCAGCCGACCCTTCCAGCACGCTTTTGCCGTTTTCGAGGACGGTGGCACGATCAGCATATTTCAGCGCCACCGCCGAATTCTGCTCGGCGACAAGGATCGAAAGACCCTCGTCCCGATTGAGCCGCTTCAAGGCGCTGAAGATCTCGTCGACGATCAGCGGCGCGAGCCCCATCGAGGGCTCGTCGAGCACGAAGAGTTTCGGCCGCGACATCAGTCCGCGACCGATCGCCGTCATCTGCTGCTCGCCGCCGGAGGTGAGGCCGGACCGCGTGCGCCGTTTCTCGAGAAGCCTCGGAAACAGCGCGTAGACACGCTCAAGGTCGGCCTTCACGCCAACGCGCGAGGATGAACGCCCGAGCGCCCCGGTCAGAAGGTTCTCCTCGACCGTCAGCGAGCGAAAGCAGTGCCGGCCCTCGAGAACCTGGACCAGGCCCTTGCGGACGAGGTGCGAGGGACTTGCCCTAGAAACATCCTCGCCATCGAAAATGATCCGGCCGGCAGTGACGGAGCCGCGCTCTGCCGGCAGAAGATTGGATGCGGCGCGCAACAGCGTCGTCTTGCCGGCGCCGTTGGAGCCGAGCAACGCCACGATCTCGCCCTTGCCGACCGAGAGGTCGACGCCATGCAGGGCGGCAATGGCGCCGTTGTAGACGGCCTCGACGCGGCTGATCGACAGGATCGGATTTTCCGGGCTGGACATCGATAACTCCGCTGCGAAGATGGATGGCACGGCCGGCCCGCGGGCCGGCCGTGAGCTCTTCAAACTCAGTTGCTGACCACCGCATCGGCGTCTTCGGCCGTGCGGATCTTGAGGCCCTTTTCCTTGGCATAGGCCTCGGACGACTTCTCGATGATCGGGCGCAGCAGCTTCCAGTCCGGCGCGATCCAGTCGGACACGACGTTCCACTTCTTGCCGTCCCACTGCTGGAAGGTCACGTAGCCGTCACCTTCGTGATTGTCCCAGGAGACGTTGATCGAGTGGAACAGGTCCTTGGCACCGAGCGCCTCGACGCGCGCCGGGTCGAGCTTGAGGTGTTCGAAGCCCCAACGGACCTCATCGCCGGTCAGCGTGCGATTGCCGAATTTGGCCTGCGCGATGCGGATGGCTTCGACATTGAGGATGCCGTTGACGATGCCGAGATTGTGGTAGACCGAGCCGATGCGGCTCTTGTCCTCGAGATTGCCCTTGCCGGCGTCGTAGACCGTCTTGACGATCTCCTTGACGACCGGGTAGTCGGCGCCAGACGCCTGGGTGGTGATGGCGGTGTAGCCCTTGGCGGCGTCGCCGGCGGGGATGACGTCCTCTTCAGAGTTGGACCAGACATTGCCGACGATGTGATCGGCCGGGAAGCCGGTCTTCTGCGCGGTCTTCAGCGCAACCGGGTTCATCACGCCCCAGCCGCGCAGCACGACATAGTCGGGACGATCGCGACGGATCGTCAGCCACTGTGCCTGCTGCTCGTTGCCGGGGTGCGGGACCTCGATCTGCGACAGTTCGAAACCGTATTTCTGCGACAGCAGCTCATATATCGGGATCGTCTCCTTGCCGTAGGGCGAGCCGTGATAGAGCACGACGATCTTCTTGCCCTTGAGCTTGTCGAGGCCGCCTTCCTTGGAGGCGATGTAGTTCACGATGCCCGATGTTTCGCTGTAGGGGTTGAGCAGCAGCGGGAAGACGTAAGGGAATACCCGGCCGTCGGTGGTGTCGGTGCGGCCGTGATTGATGGTGATAAGCGGCACCTTGTCGTCGGTGATGCGGTCGATCATGGCGTAGGCGATGCCGACCGAGAGCGGGTTCCAGGCGGCGATGCCGGGATTGCTCTTCAACCGTTCGTAGACCTCGACGCCCTTCTCGACCTCATACTGGGTTTCGCCCTCGCTCCAGGTCAGCTTGACGCCATTGACGCCGCCGTCGCGGATGTTGATCAGGTTGAGATAGTCGATGAAGCCGCCGAAGAAGCCGGTGCCGCCCGCGGCATAGGGGCCGACGCGGTAGCTCTGCAGCGGGAAATATTGTTCGTCGGCATGGACGGCTGTCGCGCCGAGCACGAAAGCGGTGGCGATCGCCGCTTTCTTGAGGTGACTGAAGAAGGTCATGAGTTGCGTCTCCTGAGGTTTTGGGTCCGTGAGAGAATGTCGAGCGGCGCTCAGCTGGACCTTGAGCCGATCCGTCGTTTCAGGCGGTCGACGAGGGCCGACAGCCCGTTCGGTTCCGCGATGAGGAATATGATGATGAGGGCGCCAAGCACGATGCGCTGGCTCATATCGAGCACACCAGAATCGAACAGGCCGCCGAACACGAAGGCGCCGAGCCGAGACAGAACGAGCGGGAAGACGGCGATGAATGCGGCGCCCAGAAACGCACCGCGTATCGAAGCCAGCCCGCCGATGATGATGATGAACAGGATCTGGAACGAGCGGTCGAGATTGAAGCCGGCCGGCTCGACCGTGCGCAGATAGGTGAAGGCCCACAGCACGCCGGCGACGCCGATGATGAAGGACGAAATGGCGAACGCCAGCAGCTTGGTCCGCAGCACCGGCACGCCAATGATGCGCGCGGCGGTTTCATTGTCGCGCACGGCGATGAAATTGCGGCCGGTGGCGCTGTTGACCAGCCGCCAGACCAGTGCCGTCAGCAAGGCGACGGTGGTGACGGAAAGTAAATAGCGTCCGGCGGCACCGTCGAGCGAAAACCCGGCGACGGCAAGGTGCGGCGCGGAAATCACCCCGGACGGATTGTCGTTGGAGAACCAGCCGAACTTGGTCAACGCCCACTGCACGAAAAACTGGGCGGCCAGCGTCGAGACAGCGAGATAGAAGCCGCGCAGGCGCAGGCTCGGCAATCCGAAGATGACGCCGATGCCGGCGGCCGAAATTCCCGCCAGGATCATGGTCGCCGCCAGCGGCAGTCCTTCCACCCGCAGGTTGAAATTGTATGCGGCGAAGGCGCCTACCGCCATGAAAGCGGAGGAGCCAAGCGAAAGCTGGCCGCAATAGCCGGTCAAGAGGTTGAGGCCGACTGCCGCCAGGCTGAGCGCCAGGAACGGCAGCAGGATCGCCTCAACCAGATAGCTCGAGGCATAGGCCGGGATCAGGCCGTAGGCGACGACGATCAGCACGGCCGGCAAAGCGAATTTCCGGGCGAACTTCTGCCAGTCGATTGGAAGCCTGGCGGCGTCGAGCGCTTGCACGGCCATCGGTCAGACCCTTTCGACGGTTTTCTGGCCAAACAGGCCGGAGGGACGCACCAGCAGCGCGACCAGCGCCAGCGCATAGGCGAACCAGCCTTCGATGCCGCCGCCGACGAAGGGGCCGAGATAGACCTCGGCGAGCTTTTCGCTGGCGCCGATGATCAGGCCGCCGACGATGGCGCCAAGGATGGAATCGAAGCCGCCAAGCACCAGCACCGGCAGCGCCTTCAACACGATCAGTGACAGCGAGAACTGGACGCCGAGGCGGGCACCCCACAGCAGTCCCGCGACCAGCGCCACGAAGCCCGCGGCCGTCCACACCGTTCCCCAGATCCGCGGCAGCCGCAGTCCGACGGCAAGGGCCGCGAACTGGTCGTCGGCGACGGCGCGAAACGCCAGCCCGATCCGGGTCCAATAGAAGAAGGCGCTCAAGCCCGCCACCATCGCTGCGGCGATGCCAGCTGCCAGAAGGTCGAACGACGAGATCAGGATGCCGCCGACCTCGAAGGGCGTGTCGTCGATGCCGAGATCAAGCCCGTGCACCTGCGTGCCCCAGATCAGTTGGGCAGCGCCCTCAATGATGTAGGACAGGCCAAGCGTGGCCAAGAACAGTGTCATCGGCGAGCGGTTCACCAGCGGCCTGAGCACGGTTCGCTCGATGGTGAAACCCAGCGCGACCATGACTGCGAAGGTGATGAGCAGCGCAAGCGCAAACGGGATGCCGCGTTCGACCAGGCTGACAAAGGTGAGTGCCGCAAACAGCACCATCGACCCTTGCGCGAAGTTCAGCACACCCGACGTCTTGTAGATCAGCACGAAGCCGATGGCGACGAGCGAATACATGACTCCCGACAACAGGCCGCCGACCAGCACTTCGACAACGAAGAGAAAATCATAGTAGCTCATCAGATGCCCTCGCCATCCTCGCCCTCGGCGGTGCCGAGATAGGCCCGGATCACGTCCGGATCGGCGCGCACTTCGGCCGGCGTGCCGTCGGCGATCTTGCGGCCGTAATCGAGCACGGCGACGCGGTCGGATAGGCCCATGACGACCCCGATGTCGTGCTCGATCAGGATGATGGTGACGCCATGCCGGTCGCGCGCGGCGCGCACGAACCCGGCCATCTCGGCTTTCTCGGTCGCCGTCATGCCCGCCATCGGTTCGTCGAGCAGCAGGATCTTCGGCTCGGCAACCAGCGCTCGCGCCAGTTCGACCCGCTTCTGCAAGCCGTAGGGCAGCGTCGCGACCAGCTGATCGGCGACCGTTTCCAGATGCAGGAAGGCGATTGTCTGGTCGACCTTTTCGGCAATCGCAGCGTCTTCGCGCCTGGCGCGTGGCAGGCCGGCAATATGTTCGACAAAACTGGCGCGCCTGGTGTGGACGCGGCCCGACGCGATGTTGTCGTGCACGGAAAGCCCGGGAAAGAGCGCCAGGTTCTGGAAGGTGCGCGCGACGCCCAGACGTGCCAGACGGTTCGCGGGCACACGGGAGAATGACTGGCCGGCGATCGCGATCTTGCCGTGGTCGGCGTGATAGAGGCCGCTGATGATGTTGATCAGCGAGGATTTGCCTGCGCCGTTGGGGCCGATCACGGCGCGGATTTCGCCGCTCTTGACCTCGAGATCGACATCGCTCAGCGCCGTGACGCCGCCGAACGAAATGCCAATCCCGCTCAGAGTCAGGATCGCATCGACCTTTGCCGACAGGCGCGCCGGGCGCGTGTCCGTGAGTGGACCAGCGCCAGCAAGAATGCCGGGGATTTCGGGCGCACGCTCGTATGCGGCGGCTCCCAGCGAAGCACCAATCATGACACGTTCCTGATTTTCAAGGAGTGCGCGGCCCGCAGGCCGCGCCCTGGCCTATTCGGCGGCGACAAGCTCCCTGTCACGCGCCGCTTCCAGTTCGCGCACCAGCGGGATGATGCGCTTGCCGAAGAACTCGACCTCTTCCTGGAAATGCAGGAAGCCGAGCAGGATCAGGTCGGCGCCGGCATCCTTCAGCTTGAGGATGCGTTCGGCGATCTGTTCCGGCGTGCCGATGAGATTGCTGCGGAAGCCGTCATTGTACTGCACGAGATCTTCGAGGGACGACTTCGCCCAGTTGCCCTCGCCTTCCGGCGAGGCCTTGCCGGCATTCTTGACCTGGTCGGCAAAGCCCTGCACCGCTTCGGGATTGGCCTTGGCGACGATCTCGTCCAGCACGGCGCGTGCTTCCGCCTCGGTTTCGCGAGCAATGGCAAAGGCGTTGACGCCGATCTTCACCTTGTGGCCATTCGCCTTCGCCTTGGCCTTGATATCGTCGACCTGCTTCCTGATCTCTTCGGGCGTGTTGCCGTTGGTGAAATACCAGTCGGACACCCGCGAAGCCATGTCACGCGCGGCGCGCGACGAGCCGCCCTGGAAGATCTCGGGCTGCGGATCGATCGGCTTCGGCTTCATCGAGTAGTTGGTGAAGCGATAGAAGTCGCCCTTCAGCGTAAAATTGTCCTCGGTCCAGATGCCGCGCAACGCGCGGATGAACTCCTCCGAGCGGCGGTAGCGCTCGTCATGGTCGAGCCACAGCTCGCCGATGGCGGCGAACTCGCCACGGAACCAGCCGCTGACGACATTGACGGCCACGCGGCCATTGGTCAGGTGGTTGATGGTGGCGATCTGCTTGGCGGCCAGCGCCGGGTTCCATGGACCGGGCAAGACGGCCGCAATCACTTTCAGCGTCGTGGTCGCGGCCAGCAGTGCGTGGCTGAACGACACGGATTCATGCTGGTTGTCGGCGCCGTAGCCGGCGGTGAAGCGGATCTGGCTCAGTGCGTAGTCGAAGCCGTTGGCCTCTGCGATCTGGGCGAGCTTGCGGTTGTAGTCGATGTCCCAACCGGTCCGCTGCTCGATGTTGGAGATGACCAGGCCGCCGGAGACGTTCGGAACCCAGTAGGCGAATTTCAGGCCGTCGGAATGAGACGTCATGTCGTTGTTCCCTTTTTGGTTGGCTCAGCCGACGCGCGCTGCGGCGGCCGTTGCACGATTGGAATTGAGCAGTGAAACCGCTTCGGATGCGGCCCGTGAAATGCGTTCGCGTATCGCCTCGCCGACGATTTCGGCGCCGATGAAATCGTCAGGCGCCCCATACACGCCGGTGGGTACGGTGACGGCGCCGAAAAAGCCGAATAATGGCCACAACTGATGTTCGAGAACCAGGCCATGGTATGGACTTCCGCCTGTCGCCGCGAGAAGCAGGGTCTTGCCGGCGAGCGCGCGATAGTCGACGAGGTCGAACAGGTGCTTGAGGGCGCCGGTGTAGGAAGCCCGATAGACAGGCGTTCCGACCACGAGCAGATCGGCCTTCTCGACGCGCTGGATGATTGCTTCGCCGGACGCGCCGAGGGCGCCACGGGACAGCCCGACGAAAAGCGAAGGCGCCGCCTCGGTGATTTCGATCAGGCCGGTGTCTGCCGGGACGCGCAGCGCGACGTCCTTGACCAGCGCGTTCACCACCGCGGTTGTGCGCGATGGCGTGCTTACGCCGCCGGATATTCCGAGAACCGATAGCCTTGCCAACTCGTCAATCTCCCAGACCCTGCATGCGCATCGGTCATTCCCAAACCGGGGCAGACGATATTCGACAAAATCTATAGAGATAAGGAACGACGTTTCGATTTTTCGCCTTTGACGAGAAAAATCCGGTTCTGCTAATGTGCGGTAGCAAGGCCATCTGGCGATGGCCGAGAAGGATCAGAACGGCCGGCATTCATCCATCGACATTTTTGAAAGCGCCGATGCCTTGGGCAATAAGGTTCGTTGCCACGATGCCTGGCGTCGCCGTCGCGCAATACTACGAAGCGGCTTCCCTTGCCGGCGACATCACCAGTTACTGGGTGCCCAATCGGGATTGTCTCTTTCCATGGTGCGCGACATTGGCTTTATGATTAACCGCAGCGACAGTTGGGACACACGCATCCTTGTGGACGCCTCTAGTGCGACAACGTCCAGCAGCGCTGGACGGCTGGACGGCGCCAGTTGCTCGCGATCGACACGGGCAAGCTCTATGGCGGGCGTGGGGATTTCCTGCCGGTGGCCGAGGCGGTAGCCTAGCAGATCGCCCATCTCGGTAAGTCGACGAGATCGTCACCGCCAATCACCCACGGCGTCAATGACGGCCCAGGGATCTGGTGGGCTTTTCTGCTGGGTCAGGTGTTGAATGTGGGCCGATCATACGTCCGCGATCAATCCGCCGCAGCTCGGCCCCTTGACCACCAGTTGCAGCCCGCCGACGTCACGAAATGACGGGCGGGCACCAGGAAGCCCCACGGGTTGCCTCTTCACGCCAGCACGCCTGTGCCACCGTCGCTGCCTAAGAGGCGGCGACGGTGGCCGCTTGCAGCAGAACCCGCGCGCCGGTAACCGCGTAGGCAGGCTCCACATATTCCGCCTCGTTGTGGCTCAGCCCGTCACGGCACGGCACAAAGATCATCACGGCAGGCGCCACCCGGGCGAGGAACAGCGCGTCATGGAATGCACCCGAGATCATCTGTTTGTGCGGCAGCTGTAGGGTATTGGCGGCCTCCTCGACGGTTTTGACCATATCGGGAGAGAATGCCGCCCCCGGCATGTCGAACGATCGACTGATCGTTACCGTGCAATGCTGAGCTTCTGCCTCCGCCGCGCACACCTGGCGCAGTTCTGCTTCGATGGCATCGAGCCGCTCTACCCGCGGATGCCTGATATCGACGGCGAAGACCACAGACTGCGGTATGGCGTTGATCGATCCCGGCTGGGCGGTCACCCG
The DNA here is from genome assembly GCF_040323095.1 of Mesorhizobium sp. M0058. Taxonomy (NCBI): domain Bacteria; kingdom Pseudomonadati; phylum Pseudomonadota; class Alphaproteobacteria; order Hyphomicrobiales; family Phyllobacteriaceae; genus Mesorhizobium; species Mesorhizobium sp. M0058. The sequence continues at coordinate 357,542 of NZ_JAMYUQ010000003.1, read as the reverse complement.
GCCCACCGTCAGCCTTGCACTGCTGTCGAACGGCATGATCGTCGTCTGGAGCCTGTGAATCGCGGCAACGGCCGCGACCATCGGATCCCTGCGGTAGGCGAGGTCGGTTGTACCGGCGTGACCGGCGGCGCCCCCAATGCAGACCTCCAGCCAGCGCGTACCTTGCACGGCTGTGACGATACCGATCGGCAACCTCTCCTTTTCCAGAGACGGTCCTTGTTCGATATGCAGCTCGATGTAGCCGGATATCGACATGCCGAGGGGGCGAAGGGTTGCCTCTGGCAAGGCGGAGATCGTTGCCCCGAGCTCCTCTGCGAGGGACGCACCGTCGCTGCCGACTATGGACCGCCATGCGGAAATGTCGGCTCCGGTGAAGGCCATGGAGCCCATGACACCCGGCGTAAACCGGCTGCCCTCTTCATTGGCCCAGGCGACGACCTCGATCGGCATCCGAGTCTCGGCCCTCGCGTCCTCCAGCGCTTCGAGCGCCTCGAAGGCGGAAAGCGTGCCGAGCGCTCCATCGAAGCGCCCGCCGGTCGGCTGGCTGTCGAGGTGGCTGCCGATCAGCAGCGGCGGCAGGGTGGCATCCGTGCCCTCGCGGCGGATGAAAAGGTTTGCCATGGCGTCCTGGAAAACCGCGAAGCCGCGCTCGAGCGCCAATTCCGCCAACAGGCGCCGGGCGCCGCGATCCTCGATGCTGAACGCCTGTCGGTTTACGCCACCGGCTGGCGTCGCGCCGATCCGGGCGAAGGCATCGAGCCGGCCCAGCAGCCGCTCGCCGTCGATCTCCGGCACTAAAGTCACCGCTTGAGGCCGCGGATGAAGGCCTTCACCCGTTGCGGATCGACCTGATTCCACCACACTCCATCATGTTTCAGCGAGCTGGCGACAATGACGCCGTCGACGATGTCCAAGATATCGTTGGCGTTGTCGGGTGTCACCCCGCTGCCGACAAGCGTCGGCAGTCCGGCGGCGTCCTTGATCATCCTGATGTAGCTGAGGTCGGCGGCGTGGCCAGTGCGCTGGCCGGTGGCGATCACCGCGTCGGCATCGAAGAACACGAGGTCCTTGACCTGCTCCTCGATCGGCCGGTCGCCGACGATCGCGTGGGCGCCATGCTTGACATGCGCGTCGGCGAAGATGCGGATACCGTTGGCCCGAAGCCTAGCGCGGAAACGCATGGCGCGCGCCGCTTCGCCTTCGATAAAGCCCTCGTTGGCGACATAGGCGTTGGCCCATTGATTGACGCGCACGAAGGCTGCACCGGAGGCACTGGCGATCGACAGCGCGGGAATGGAGGCATTGGCAAGCACATTAATGCCGATCGGCCGGCCGAGTTCGCGGCGGATGCGGTCGGAGACGACGGACATATAGGCTGAAGTCTCCGGCCCAATGTCATCCGGCTTGGCAAAAGGCACGTCGCCGTGGTTTTCGACGATCACGCCGTCGCAACCGCCATGCAGATAGGCTTTCGCACCGTCGAGGCCGCGTTGATATATGGCCTCGACCGCCTCGCCATCGTAGCGCGGCGCACCCGGCAAGGGTGCAAGGTGAACAACGCCGATCACCACCTTGCTCCTGCCGAAGATCGACTGCAGCACATCATCCGCGACCTGGCCAATGGGTTTGGAGTTAGGGGAATTTGTCATGCGGTTTTCGCTTCCGTCGTTTCCATAAGCACTTTCATTTCCCGTCTGTCGGGGCAGGACTCAAGCGTGCCGGCGCGTCCGACCGAGACAGCGGCCGCGCGGACCGCAATCCGCGCTGCCGCGGGGAGCTCCATGCCGGCCGCAAGGCAACCAGCGAGGCAACCGCAAAAGACGTCGCCCGCGCCGCTGGTGTCTAGCACGGCCACGCTGGGTGCCGCGATCCGGTCGATCCGTCCTTCGCCATCGGCGACCAGGCAGCCGAGTGCGCCAAGCGTCACGATGGCAGCGCCGGCGCCCTGACGGATCAAGTCGCGGGCCGCCATGGCAGGGTCGCCAGCCTCGGTCAGTTGCGCCGCTTCGCCCGCGTTGGCGATGACGACGCTGACGTCGCTCAAGCCCGGTGTGTGGTCGGCCGCAAGCGGGCTCGGATTGAAGATCGTCATCGCTCCCGCGCCCCGCGCCACCTTCAGGCAAGTGGCCGTCATATCCGGACCCAGATTGCCCTGAAATACTACGATATCGCCGCGTGCGATCGATCGGGTAAAACCGCTGTCGGCCATAGGATTGTACGCGGCGGCGCAACTGGCTCCGGTGACGATGAGGTTTTCGCCGCGCGCATCGACCATGATCGTCGACCGATCGCTGGGCAGTGGCAGTACCGCCAGATGGCTGGCATCGAGATCGCGGCTCAACTGCTCTGTGATCCAGGCTCCGGCGGGATCGTTGCCGATCGCGGCACGGAAGCGAACATCGGCTCCGGTGCGCGCCGCGGCCACCGCCTGGTTCGCACCCTTGCCGCCAAGTCCGTCAGCATGTTCCGATGCGTTCAGCGTCTCGCCTGCCGCCGGAAACCGGTCCAACTGAAAGGTTGTATCGACGCAAACATTACCGACGACATGGACGCGCATGGCTAATCCCTGGCCGTTGCCCAGCCTAGCATCTGTTCGAACAACGTCTTGTAGCCATTCCAGGCGATGAAGCCCGGCGGCAGCCAGTGCGGGCCGACATCCGACGTCCAGGCGACGGTGCGGCCCTGGCCATATTTGCCGGTCACCAGCAGCGGCAGCGAACGGTAGTCGGAAGAGACGGTGGCGAGAACTTCCGCGCCGTCCTTGACCGTGACCTCGTTGAAGCCAAGCAGGATTGGCCAATCCTTGCCGAGGCCCTTGAGGATCGGATGGGTCTGCGGGCCGACGACGACCGGCGCATAGCCTTCTGGAACCTCGACACGGTCGTCCACCGGCAGGCAGATGACCGGCAAAACGTCCTCAACCGGCGTCTTGTGATAGCGCGCGCCACCATTGATGCCTTGGAAGCTGTAATACCCGCCGAACATCAACAGGCCGCCGCCATTGCCGACATAGTCGCGCAACAGGCGCAGCCGGTTCGGCGTCGGTTTGGAGTGGATCCAGGTATCGGGGTGAAGCAGCAGCGTGTTGGCTCCAAGATCGGAGAGCACGACCGCGTCATAGGCCGAAAGCGCTTCCATGGTCTGCGGGAAATTCCGCTGTGCCTCATGCGCCGGCATGAAGGTGACGTCGAACAGGCTGTCCTTCAGCGCGGCCAGCAACTCATCGGCACCGGTGTGATAGGTCACGGTGGGAAACTGATCGAAGCCTTTGATGTGGGTCGCGGTCGAGACCCAGGACTCGCCTGCGAGAAGAACCTTCCTCCTGGACATGTAGTCTCCCTATCTTGTTTTGGAGCCGCGGCTCAGAGGACCTCGGCGAACACAGTCTTTGGATTGTCGATGAGCATCGTGTCGATTGCCGACTGCTCGACACCATGGCGCTTCAGTCTCGGCACGAAATGCTTGAGGATGAAGCCGTAGCCGAAGCCGCCAAAGCGCGTCAGCATGATCTTCAGAAACACGTCCTGCGACAGCAGAACCCGGTCGACCAGACCCATGTCGATCAGCGAGCGGATCGCCTGCGCATTCTGCTCGTCGGACGGCGATTGCGCGTCCTGGTCGGCATAATAGAAATCCATGCCGATCATGTCGTATTCCAGGAAGGCGCCACGCGCGGCGAGGCTTTGCTGGTAGGCAAGATCGTTGTGGCTGGGGTTCATGTGGCAAAGCACCGTATGCCGGAGATCGGCGCCTTCTGTCTCGACCACGTCAAGCACATCATGCGCCAGCCGCTCCCAGCCGGGCAGATGGATCGTCAGCGGCACGCCGGTCATCTTGGCCGCACGGGCGGAGGCCCGCAGCGACTTGCGCTCCTCGTCGGTAAAATCCTTGCTGACGCCAACCTCGCCGATGATGCCGGCAATGATTTCGGGCTGCGCCGACCCGCCGCCGACATCATTGACGAGGAATTCGGTGACATCGTCGACGTCCATCGCTTTCAGCCAGTCGGGATGGGTGTGCTGCAGGTAGAAGCCCGTCCCCATGACAATCCGCAATCCCGAGGCACGGGCGATGCGCGCCAGCTTCACCGGATCGCGGCCAATGCCAATGTTGGTCGCATCCACCATGGTATGGCCGCCGAGCGCCCGGTATTTCGCCAACTCCGAAAGGGCTAGGTCGCTGTCGTCGAGCGAGACGTTGTCGCGGTTCATGTAGGGGTTCATCCGCAACTCGCCGATGATCTCCATGCTGACCGGCTGCTCGGCGATCTTCTTCTCGTCGGGATGGCAAGGGCATTTCCACGACGTCGCGCCATCGAGCAGTATGTGTTCATGCATCAGCGTCACGCCCATATCGGCAATCGCAACCGCGCCGGTAACGGTCATCACCGTGCCGGAGCGAACACCGATCGGTGCCCGTTCCCTTGGCTTGTCGTCGAACAGATGATCCATGTCAGCGGCTCCGCGTTGCGCCCTTGAACAGCCGGAAATTCAGCCAGATGGCAACGAGGATGATTGTGCCGGTAACGATCGGCGTCAGGAAGGGCGACATATGCGCAAGGATCAAGCCGTTGCCGATGACCGCGACGGTCAACGCGCCGAGCACAGTGCCGATGATCGTACCGCGCCCGCCGAACAGACTGGTGCCGCCAAGCACCACGGCGGCGATGACATCGAGCTCGAAACCCTGGCCGGCATTCGACGAGCCGGAACCGAGCCGGGCGGCGAGGATGATGCCGGCCACCGCCGCCGCCATGCCCGACAGGATGTAGACGAAGAGCGTCATGAAGCGCGTATCGACACCGGCTCGGCGCACGGCCTCTGTATTGGCGCCGATGCCGGTGACATAGCGGCCGAACGGCGTCTGGTTGAAGGCGAGATAGGCAATGATCAGCACGACAAGGGCGAGCAGCGCCGGTACCGGCACACCCAGAAACCACGCCCTGCCGATGTTGACGAAGAAGCTGGTGGGTTCGACCGGGATCGAATAGCCGCCGGTGATCAGCAACGCCACGCCGCGGATGACGGAGAGCCCGGCAAGGGTGACGATGAAGGGCGGTATCCGCTCGTAGGCGATGAAGAAGCCGTGCAAGGCGCCGATCGCAGCACCAAGCGCCAGCATGGCGATGACGACCAGCGGCCATGGCAGGTCGGCCTGCAGGAAAACCGCCGACAGCGTTGCCGTCAGCGCCAGCACGGAGCCGACCGAGAGGTCGATGCCGCCGGTGGTGATGACGAAGGTCATCGCGGCCGCAACGATCAGCAGCGGCGCCGACTGGCGCGCGATGTTGAGCAGATTGGGCGTCGTCAGGAAGGAACCGGTGATCAGCGAGAAGACCGCGCAGACGACGATGAAGAACAGCGCAATCGAGACGACGCTGCCATTGGCGAACGCCACATCCTTCCACGTGCTGTTGTGAGCGCGTTTGGGCGAGGCGCCAACACCGGCGGAGGTAACGTTCATGGTTGGACCCCCTCATCGCGGCTTGCGCGGGCCGAGCGCGCGGTGAATTTGCGGCCGACGATCAGGTTGACGACCTCCTCGATGCTGGTCTCGCCGATCTTGCGCTCGGCGACATTGCGGCCTTCGTACATGACCTGGATACGATCGCAGACCAGGAACAGATCCTGCAGGCGATGGGTGATGAGGATGACGCTGACACCACGGGCGCTGACGGCGCGGATGAGTTCCAGAACCGCCTCGACTTCCGCCACCGCAAGGGCGGCCGTCGGCTCGTCCATGATCAGCACCGAGGGGTCGAAAGAAGCGGCGCGGCCGATGGCGATCGACTGGCGCTGGCCGCCGGAGAGGTTTTCGACCTTGAGCTTGGTATCGGCAATGACGATGCCGAGCCGGTCGAGCATCTGGCGCGTCTCGCCATGCATGCGCTTGTTGTCGAGAAAGGGGACGCCGAGAACGCGGCGACGCGGTTCGCGGCCGAGGAAGAGATTGCCCGCCACATCCACCGTGTCGCAGAGCGAAAGGTCCTGGTAGACCATCTCCACCCGTGCGGCGCGGGCATCGGCCGGCGACGAGAAAGACACCGCCTTGCCATCGATCTCGATGGTGCCGGCATCAGGAATTACCGCACCGGACAGGACCTTGCTCAAGGTGGATTTGCCGGCGCCATTGTCGCCGACCAGGCCGAGCACTTCGCCAGGCTTCAGGTTCAGCGAGACATCGTCCAGCGTCTGGATAGGGCCGTACCGTTTGGAAATACCGGTCATCCTGACGCGGTAGGTCTCGCCATCGCTCATCATGGTTCCAATTCTCTGGGCGCGACATGTTCAATCGGTCGCCGGGCTGCGCAGGCAACCCTCGGGTCAATGCGCGGCCCAGCGGTCCGGGGAGGATACTACTTGAACATGTCCTTGAACTGGCCGACATTTTCCTTGGTCACGATGGTGATCGGAACGTTGATGATCGGGTCAATCTTCTCGCCCTTCTTGAGCTTGACGAAAGCTTCGATGGCAGCCTTGCCTTCACCGGCCGGATCCTGCTGGACGACCGCGACCACCCAGCCCTCTTCGAGACCCTGCACCGCCGACTTGGTCAGGTCCCAGCCGAACACCTTGACGTCGCCCGTACGGGCCTGGCTGGAGACGGCGGAAACCGCGCCGAGCAGAGCCGGCTCGCCGGTCGCGTAAAGCGTCGTCATGTCAGGATTGGCGGTCATCAGGTTTTCGGAGGCGGACAGGGCGACGTCCTGGACGTTCTGGCCGTCGACCGTGTCGAGGAAGGTGACCTTCTGGCCGCTGTCGGTGACAGCCTTCTTGAAGCCGTCGAGGCGCTGGTTCTGGATAAACGAATTGAGCGCGCCGACGACGCCGATCTTGGCGGTGCCGCTCAGCTTGGTCTTGACGTATTCGGCGTAGAACTTGCCGATATCCTCACCGGCCTTGGTGTTGTCGACGCCGACGAAGGCGACGTTGTCGCCATCGGGAATCTGCGCGTCGATGGCAATCACCGGGATGCCGGCGGCTTTGGCCGCGGTGATGGCCGGCTTCACACCGTTGACATCGATGGCGACGAGAATGATGCCGTCGACCTTCTGGGTGATGTAGTTCTCGATGGCGTCGTTCTGCGCGCTTGGTACATTGTTGGCGTTGAAGATGACGAGGTCCACGCCGGCAGCCTTTGCGGCAGCCGTTGCGCCGTCATTGATCTGGTTGAAGAACAGGGCCTGCTGGTTGATGGTCACCAGCGCATAGGTCTCGGCCATGGCGGAAGCAGAGCCGAGGGCGAGGGTCATGGCGATGGCTGCGGCGCAGCCTGAAAGGATCTTGGTAAGACGCATTCCGGTTCCCCTTGGTTTTCTCGAAAAGGCCCTTGATCGGGCTCACCTGGCGCCTGAGCGCAGAGCATATTTCAAGATGCTTGATTTCTTGTCAAGTGACTTGAATTGGCATCAACGAAGACAAATGAGGGGCTCGCCCGATCAGAATGTTGCCGGCGTGTTCACCCAGAAAATGCTGGCGCGTTCGTCGCCGACATTGCGGTACCAGTGCGGCAGTTCGGAATTGAAGACGAAGGAATCGCCGGCCGACAGGCGAAACGTCTTTTCGCCGACCATCAATTCGATCGCACCTTCCAGGAGGTAGCCGACTTCCTCGCCAGCGTGCTGGATCGGGCCGGCGCTCTCACCTCCCGCCTCGATGTGATGGATGTTGCACTGCAGGAGATGGCCGGGCGAATACGGAATGACGCGCTCGAGCGAAATGCCTTCGCCGCGCCGAAGCGGATCGAGCGCGATCAACGGCCGCGATCCAGCCCGAAAGACGATGCCTTCCTCACCATCGGATTCCTCGAACATCCAGCCAATGTTGGTGCCAAGCACCTCGACAAGCCGGTGCAGCATGGGAAGCGAGGGCGAGACCTTGCCGTTCTCGACCTTGGAAAGCAGGCTTTCAGAGCAGTTCGCGGCGGCAGCTAGCGCCTTCAAGGTCAGCCCACGCGTCTGCCGGGAGAGTTTCAACCGTATGCCGAGCCGCAGAAGGCTGGTGGCGGTCGAGCGCTCGTCGCCGCCCTTGCTGTTTTGGGTGTCCATCTTGTTCATTTGGGGACGCGAACATCTCCGCTGGTTGGGCTGACTCGTAAAACTGATCCCAGGCGTTGTCCATCCTGTGAAAAACGGACGATGCATCCAATCGACTCGGCTGGGCTTTCAAAACCATCATCCCCGACCAAACGCTACGACGCCTTCGTGATTCATTGCGGTTGAAAGGAGACCGCGATGGGCAAGCCGCTACCGCTTGAGTTGCGTCAGCGCGTTGTGCGTATGTCGATGAGGGGCATGGTCACCGCGAGGCAGCGCGCCATTTCCGCGTTTCGCCTCGCTTGTGAACAAGACGCACTCTGCCAAGCTCTCGGCGATATCTGCCACCTGTTCGAGCCAGCTGAATGCAGAAACTTCTTCAAGGTTGCCGGATACGAGGCTAATTAATCGTGACACGCTTTAGCTGAGCGTGAGCAAGGACGGAGGCTGGTTCAACCCATCGGGACGGCGGCGACCACCCATCTCCTGAAGCCGCAGATCGGCCGGCTGCCGAACAATCGATCTCTCCAACAACGTCGAGAACGAGTATCTGTGCCTTAAGCTACTGCAAGCGTTTGGCGTTTCCGCCGCCCAGGCGCAGATCGCTGCTTACCGATGGTGATGTGGCGGGTGCTCCGATCGTGCGCTCGACCCTCTGCAGGATCGTGTCGAGCGGCTCGGCGACCAGAATCTCGGCAAGCGGCCGATAAACGAACCCCAGCGATTCGGCGCGCTTGATCGCTTGGCGGTATCGAGCGCGCGCCCCGTGTGGATTTTCGCCCAGCATCAAAGCGCAACCAGGACGAAGCGTTCGCCAAAGTTTTCCAGTGAATTGAAACACTTATCGGGAAGGTCGGTGGTACCGTTGGCTGGGATCGAACCAGCGACCTCCGGATCCACAATCCGGCGCTCTAACCATCTGAGCTACAACGGCACGTTCGCCTGAGCCAGATCGTGGTGAAAATTCATTCTCCGAGATCCGCTCTGTCGTTCGGCGATGCGTCCAATACGGTCTATCAGAGACTAATTCAAGGCCTTTGATAAGGCAAAGCCGGTTCTGCCAACAGGCGCCGGTTTTCTTCGGCAAAAGAAAAAGGCCGGCGGGAGGAGGTGCCGGCCTTTTCCTGTTACGAGCCAGCGGGAGGAGGTGCTGGCTGGTCACCCCGGAGAGCAGAGGGAGGAGGTTCCACTCGCCGGGTATTCATTTGGACAACTCTATCGCACACCTATTTGTCTGACGAAATGCGACGTTTTGATGCATCGCAGAGTTGTGCGCAATTATTAGGCGGCCTTGATGTCCTTCAGGGCCTTCTCGAAAGCGGTCTTGACCGGCTTGGAGACGTCTTCGGCAGCCTTCGAAGCAACAGCCTGGAAGTCCTTGGCCTGCTCGACGGTGGTCTCGACGCGCTTGCGCAGGAAGGCGGTCTGCAGTTCGACCACTTCCGACAGCGACTTGGCGCCGATGAGGGCCTCGAGATGCGAGAAGCCGGCTTCGGCATTGGCGCGCAGAGCGGCGATGGTCTTGAGCGACAGGTCGCTGGAAACGGTCTTGGCAGTCTCGAAGGTCGATTCCAGGACTTTCTGGGTCTCTTCGGCGCCGGTCTTCAGCTTGGAGTAGGCTTCCTTCGACTGCTCGACCCCCTTTTCGGCGAAAGCGCGGATCTGGTCGGTTGCCTTGGAAGCGTCGAAGCTCGGGAATTCGACGTTTTCGATGGTCTCAGCGGTCTTGGCCTTGGTCATTTTCCATCCTTTCGGGGTAGCGGCTTTGACAAAAAGCCGTCTCGTTCATGTATGATGGCAATATAGCGGTTTTTTTGTGCGATGCAATATGTTTGTTGCAGTGCACCATAAATTTCTGCCCATGCGTCACCCAAGAGGTTATCCAGGGACATTCCGAGAGGCTGTTAACCAAGTGGCCAGAGATTCCACCTGCTTCCCGCCATGGCTTGTGGACCTTCGCCGCGCGGGCTTTTATTAACAAAGCGTTAACTGCAAATTGCCCGCCTTGTAGGTTCGCCAAGAGGGGTTCGCCAAGAGGTTTCACCGAAAGGGTCCGCCAAGCGCATGCCTTCCGAGAACTACTCTTTCCTCGATGTCGCCGTGCTTGATGCGGTTCGCCAGCGCTTCGCCGCCGGCGACGCGATCGCGATTCTGTCGGCCGACCTCGAACAGGTGATCTGGGCCAACGGCCCGGGCGCTGCGGTGTTCGGCTATCCCGATATCGAGGCCATCATCGGCGCCTCGGCTCAGCTGCCGCTGATCGCCAGGCGCCAGATCATGGCGACCGCGGGCTTCCCGCAGATCGGCAGCGACCGCGCCATTACGGTACGGCTGGCGACCGGCATCACCAGCCGCGCCGTCGGCTTCCTGGCCAGTGCGGTGACTATGCCGGACGGCGAAAGCGCCATTATGCTGGTGGTGCCGGCAGCGCAGGCCGGCTCGCGCAGTGCTGCCGACATTGCGGCCCGCGCCATCAGCGGCTTTACCGAAGACGGCCATTTCATCGCCTTTGTCGACGCCGCCGGCACTGTCGAGGCGGCTTCGGATGGCTTTGGCGCGCTCGCCATCCGGCCTGAGACGCTGGCCGCGCTTGTCGCCGACGTGGCGAGCCAGGACGACCGCATCGTCAAGCGGCTGGTCCCCGGCGGCGCAAAGTCCTATCCGGCCGGCTTCGCGCGCCTGACCGAGTCCAGGCATCTGCTGGTGGTCATCGACGAGGATCAGCTCGGTGAGGAAAATCCTGTCGGCGAGCTGGATGCCGAACCTGCTGCAGCGCAGGTCGACGATGGCCCGGCGCAAGCCGCCGCGGAGAACGCGGTAACGGTGGATGCGGTGGCTGACCACCCCACCGCAAGCGGGAATCAGGGCGCCCCACTCGCGGCCGCGCCTGATGTCGGGGAGACAGGTCCGGCTGCCACCGAGCATGATGCTTCGGCGTCAACCGATACAAAGGCGGACCATCGCGAGCAGACGACCGGCCGCGAGCAGGCGGCGAATGACAGCGCGCCGGCGCAACATGATCATTGGTACTTCCATGCCGGCGAAGAGCCGCAGGCGGGCGAGCCGGACAGCCCGGCGCAGGCCGAGCCGGACTCTGTTTCCCCGGCCGAGAGTGCGCAGTTGGACAGCAGTGCCGCTGCGCCCGCCCTGCCGTCCGACGCAGCCCCACCGGCTGCGCCTCCCGCCAAACGTGAGGTCGACCGCTCGGCGCCGCCGCTGCGCTTCGTCTGGCGCACCGACGCCGACGGCAAGTTCAGCGCGCTGTCGCCGGAATTCGGCGACATTGTCGGCAAAGCCGCCGCCGACGTGATCGGCCGCCGCTTCAAGGACGTCGCGACAACTTTCGGCCTCGACGCCTCGGGCGAGATCGCGGGCCTGCTTGAACGGCGCGACACCTGGTCGGGCCGCTCGGTACTGTGGCCGGTTGCCGGCTCCGACCTGAAGATACCGGTCGATCTGGCAGCACTGCCTGTCTATGGCCGCAGCCGCGCCTTCGAAGGTTTTCGTGGTTTCGGCGTCGCCCGCGCCGGCGATGCGGTGGTCGATCCGGAAGCAATCGGCATGGCGCTGGTCCCCAATGGCGCGCCACCGGCAGCAGCCGAGCCGGCCCCGGAACAGCCCGTGGCGGAAGCTCCCAAGGCGGCCGATCCGTTCGAGGGCGAAGTGCCGGCACTGACCATCGTGCCGAAGCAGGAACGTCGTTTTGCCGACAAGGTCATCCGGCTGGCCGAGCATCGGCAGCCCGCCAGCGACAAGCAGCCGACAAGCGAGAGGGGCCTGTCGACGCTGGAGCGCAGCGCTTTCCGCGAAATCGGCGAGCGGCTGAAGAAGGACAATCCCCCGCCGGAGCAGCCGGAGACTGCCAAGCAGGCCGAACCGGCCAATCCGGATCAGGTAATGCCAGACCAGGCCAAGGCAGATGAGCCCAAGCCGGATCATGTCGAGGCGGACCAGGCTGAAACAGCCGCGCCAGCCCGACAACCCGCCGAGGTCTCGAGTCCGGACGAAGCCGGCCCGGCTGCCGTGGCTGAACCATCGGCAGCCGCACCCGAAAGCGAAACGGCTGAGGCCGAACCGCCGGAAAGCGATGCCGAGGACGAAAAGGACCTGACGCGGCTTGACGGCGAGCAGCCGGACGACGGCCTTGCGGACAGCGAAGCAGGCGAGGCGAAGGCGCCGACAGTGTCGCGCTCCCTGCTCGACTATGCCGATCCCGAACCAGGCTCCGTCACCGAAGACAGTACGGAAGCAACGTCGTCCAACGACGAACTTGCGCCGGCTTCCGAACCGGATGATACGCAAGCCCAAGAGATCGTCGAGGCCGCAGAGCCACAGCCGGTTGTTGCCGAGACGCCGGCCAATGCCGGTGAAGACGACAGCATGACGTCGGCCGACTTCCGCGATGCCGAGGACAATGAGGATTGGGCGCCGTCCGACGAGGCGACCGATTCCGCCGTGGAAGACGGGGACAAGGCCGGCGATGCGGACACAGTGCCGGCAGAACCACAGCGCCTGAAAGTGCCGCCGCTCAAGCTTGAGGGGTTCATGCCTTCGGCATTCTCGGCCGGAGATGAACACAAGGCCCCTGACACGTCGATCCTCGGCAAGCTGCCGGTGCCGCTGCTCATCCATTCGGGCGACGAGCTTCATTACGGCAATGAGGAATTCCTCGGCCTGACCGGCTATGACACGCTTGAGGACCTGAGCGACGCCGGCGGGCTCGACGCGCTGTTTGCCGATCCCTATTCAGAAATGGCCGGCGAAAGCGACCACACACTCAAACTGAAGACGCGCGAGGGCCAGGAATTTCCGATCGAAGCCATTTTGCGTTCGGTGCCGTGGCGCGCCGGCAAGGCGCTGATGCTGGTGGTGCGACGTACCGGCGACAACGAGCCGCCGATGGTTGCGCATCTCGCAGCCGACGAGCAGACGCAGCCCGATGTCTCCGAACTCAAAGCGCGCATTGCCGAGATGCGCACCATCATCGACACCGCGACCGATGGTGTGGTGTTGATCGGCCGCGACGGCGACATCCGCTCGATCAGCCGGCCGGCCGAGGCGCTGTTCGGCTTCGACAGCGACGACGTCACCGGTAAACCGTTCGCCTCGCTGTTTGCCATCGAAAGCCAGCGCGCGGCGCGCGACTATCTGAACGGCCTGTCCGAGCCCGGCGTGGCGAGTGTGATGAACGATGGCCGCGAGGTGATCGGGCGCGAGGCGCAAGGGCGCTTCATCCCGCTGTTCATGACCATCGGCAGGCTGCCCAATGACAGCGGCTTCTGCGCCGTGGTGCGCGACATCACGCAGTGGAAGCGGGCCGAAGAGGATCTGACCCAGGCGCGCGCGGTGGCCGAGCGCGCCTCCTCGCAGAAGACCGATTTCCTCGCCCGCATCAGCCACGAGATCCGCACGCCGCTCAACGCCATTATCGGCTTTTCCGAGCTGATGGTGGACGAGAAGTTCGGCCCGGTAGCCAATGACCGCTACCGCGACTATCTCAGAGACATCAACCGCTCGGGCAACCATGTGCTCGATCTCGTCAATGACCTCCTCGACATTTCGAAGATCGAGGCCGGCCAGCAGGAAATGGACTACGAGGCGGTGTCGCTCAACGATACGCTGGCCGAGACGGTGGCGATGATGCAGCCGCAGGCCAACCGCGAGCGTGTCATCATTCGCTCCAGCTTCGCCTCGCGACTGCCGGAAGTCGTCGCCGACCTCAGAAGCGTGCGCCAGATCGCGCTCAACATCCTGTCCAACGCCATTCGCTATACGCAAGCCGGCGGACAGGTGATCGTGTCGACCGCCTATGAAACCTCCGGCGACGTTGTCATGCGGGTGCGCGATACCGGCATTGGCATGAGCCATGCCGAGATCGAGCAGGCGCTGAAGCCATTCAAGCAGATCAATGCGCTGAAGCGCGGGCGTGGCGACGGCACCGGTCTCGGCCTGCCGCTGACCAAGGCGATGGTGGAAGCCAACCGCGCCCGCTTCACCATCACCTCGACGCCGGGCGAAGGGACGCTGGTCGAGGTCGCCTTCCCGTCGACGCGGGTGCTGGCCGAATAGGGCCGGCCATTCCCGGGCGAGAATCCCGGACAAAGAAAAGGCGTCCAACAGGACGCCTTAAATGGGATTTGCTGTCACAACGGGGGCTTGAGCGAATCTGATCCTCAGGGGACGAGGAACGGGATTTCTCCCTCAAGTTACGTGCGACTATCGGCGCCGGGCCTTAACAACTCCTTACCGGCCGTCCAAAAAATTTACGAATGTGTACCACTCATGAAATCTAGGTAAATTCGACCGACATATCTGGTTAACCATCCCGGCCGCGTCACTCAGCCAGCTGCGGCAGGTTCCTGAACAGCTCCAGCGCCTCTGGATTGGCCAACGCTTCCTTGTTCTTGATGGCGCGGCCATGCACCACGTCGCGCACTGCAAGCTCGGTGATCTTGCCCGATTTGGTGCGCGGAATGTCGCTGACGGCGACGATCCTTGCCGGCACGTGGCGCGGGCTGGCGCCGCCGCGGATCTTGGAACGAATGCGCTTTTCCAGATTCTCGTCCAGCGTCACGCCGGCGGCCAGCCGCACGAACAGCACGACGCGGACGTCATTGTCGAAATCCTGACCGATGCACAGCGCCTCAAGGATCTCCGGCATCTGTTCGACCTGATTGTAGATCTCCGCCGTGCCGATGCGCACACCGCCCGGATTGAGCGTCGCGTCGGAACGGCCGTGGATGATCATGCCGCCATGCGCGGTCCATTCGGCGAAGTCGCCGTGGCACCAGACATTGTCGAAGCGCTCGAAATAGGCCGCATGGTATTTCTTGCCCTCAGGATCGTTCCAGAAGCCGATCGGCATCGACGGGAACGCTTTTGTGCAGACCAGCTCACCCTTTTGCTCGCGGATCGGCTTGCCGTCATCGTCCCATACATCGACAGCAAGGCCGAGGCCGGGACCCTGGATCTCGCCGGTCCAGACCGGTTGCGTCGGTACGCCGAGCACGAAACAGGAGACGATGTCGGTGCCGCCGGAAACCGAGGCCAGATGTACGTCCTTCTTGATGCCGTCAAAGACGAAGCGGAAATCCTCCGGCGACAACGGTGAGCCGGTCGAGGAAATCGCCCGCACACTCGACAGATCATGGCTGCGGATAGGCTTGAGCCCGGCCTTGCGCACGGAATCGATGAATTTGGCCGAGGTGCCGAAAAAGGTCATCTTCTCGGCATCGGCGAAGCTGAACAGCACATTGCCGTCGGGGTGGAAGGGTGAGCCGTCATAGAGCAGCAGCGTGGCGCCCGAGGCCAGGCCCGACACCAGCCAGTTCCACATCATCCAGCCGCAGGTGGTGAAGTAGAAGAAGCGGTCGCCTTCGACGAGCCCGGCATGCAGCCGGTGTTCCTTGACGTGCTGGACCAGCGTGCCGCCGGCCGAATGGACGATGCATTTGGGAATGCCGGTGGTACCTGACGAAAACAGGATGTAGAGCGGATGCGCGAACGGCAGCCGCTCGAACGTGACCGCTTTGGCGGTAAAGGGTGACAGCGCCTCTTCGAGCGCCACGGCCTTGTCGATGATCGCTGCGATATCGCGCGAGGTACCGAGATAGTCGACGATCAGGACCTTGCGGACGGTTTCGAGCTTCGCCGCAACGGCAGCGATCTTGTCGGCTACCTCGATTGCCTTGCCATTGTACCAATAGCCGTCCGGCGCAATGAATATGACCGGCTCGATCTGGCCGAAACGGTCGAGCACGCCCTGCTCGCCGAAATCGGGGGAACAGGACGACCAGACCGCGCCGATGGAGGCGGCCGCCAGCATGGCGGCGACGGTTTCCGGCATGTTGGGCATCATCGCCGCGATGCGGTCGCCCTTTTTCACCTTGAGCGACAGGAAAAGCTGCTGAAAGCGCGAGGTCAGCTGGTGCAGTTCGTTCCACGACAGCCGCCGCTCGATCTTGCCCTCGCCGCGAAAGACGATCGCGTCACCGGAACCGGTCTTCTTCAGCAGGTTCTCGGCGAAGTTCAGCGTCGCATCGGGAAAGAACGATGCGCCGGGCATCTTGTCGCCATCGACGAGCACCGTCCCATCGGTCCCTTTGTCGCCGACAATGCCGCAAAAGTCCCACAGCAGGCTCCAGAAGCCTTCGCGATCCTCGACCGACCAGCGGTGCAGTTCGGCGTAGGAGGTGAAGGATGTGCCGCTTTTGGCCGCTGCTGCCTTCATGAACGCGGTCAGTGGTGCTGCGTCGATCTGCTCTTGCGTCGGAGTCCAGAGCGGTGCTTCGGCAGCCATGATCGATCCTCCTTGAAGCCGGTCGGCGTCGCAAGATAGATATGCTTTTGTTTTGATGCACGTCGTTGTCCCGGAACCGCTGCACTCTTCCGGGCGACATGCACTAGCCTCAGCTTTACAGGCGCCGCTGTCCCAAAAACGCCGCGCCTCGTAACAGGCTGAAGCTGCATCGCTTATGCCTACCACCGTGCGGCAGAGCAAGATTTTGTTCCGCTAAACTCGGCCATATGTGCGCAATTGCCATCGCCGGGCCATAAAGACTTGAAATGCCTCAGCCCTAAGTCGTAGTGACGGCTGGAAGGCGTGGTGACGACTGGCGGTTACACCCGTCAGGCGTTTATCGGAATGAAAGCAACCGGGGCAATATGCCATCACCTTTGATCCGGCGCGGAATATGGGCGATCGGCGTTGCCGTGCTCGTCATCGCGCTGGTCGTCGCCGCTCTGCCGCTGTTTGCCTCGACCCGGATCGTGCGCGATCGCATCGCCTGGGAGATGAGCGCGTGGAGCGGTTTCAGGGTCACCATCGCCGGTTCGCCGCGCATCGAGGTGTGGCCGAAGTTCCGCGCCATATTGAGCGACGTCACGCTGTCCCAGTGGACCGAGACCGACGCGCCGCCGGTGATCGAGGCCGAACGGGTCGAGGTCGACCTGTCGGCCATGGCGGCGCTGCAGGGCGATGTGGTGTTTTCGACGGCGCGGCTGGTGCGGCCGACGATCCGGGTCCAGCGCGCCGCAAACGGCATATTCCTGCCCGCCATACCAACGGGCGGACGCATCACCCGCTCCATCGACACGGCGCGCGGCGTGGTCAACGCCGATCCGACGAAGCCGGACCTGAGCAAGCTGCCCGCCGATCCGTTCGGCACAGTGGAATTCAGGGACGGCCGCATGGTCGCCTCCATCGGCGGCAAGGACGTCGAATTGTTGACCAGCCTGTCCGGCCAGGCGAGCTGGGCAGCGATGAACAGCAACGCGACCTTGTCGGCGACCGGAATCTGGCGCGGCGAGAGCGTCACCGTCGATGCCGCCTCGGCCAAGCCGCTGGTGCTGTTTGCCGGCGGCGCCGCACCGGTCACGTTTTCGTTCAAGGCAGCGCCGGCCAGCTTCTCGTTCGACGGCACGGCCAGCATGTCGCAAAACGCCTATTTCGATGGCCAGGCGAAATTCGCCGCGCCCTCGCTACGGCGCGTGCTGGAATGGTCGCAGGCCGGCATTGCTCCTGGTACGGCGATCGGTTCGGTCTCGATTTCGAGCAAGATCACGGCGACCGCCGGCCGCGTCAAATTCGAAAACACCGCGGTGACGCTCGACAACAACCCGGGAATGGGGGCGCTGGATTTTTCGTTCGGCGACGCCTTGCCGGTGATATCAGGCACACTCGCCTTCGATACGCTCGACCTCAGGTCGCTGTTTTCGGCCTTCACGCCGCTGGCACCGACCGGCGAGACCGGTCCCGGCGAAATCGACACCAGCTTCGCCGACCGGATCAATCTCGATCTGAGGCTGTCAGCGGCGCATGCCTCGGCCGGCGCAATCCAGCTTGCCGACGTCGCCGCCACGGCGCAGGTGAAGAACGGGCTTGCCGTCTTCGATATCTCCGATGCGTCGGCCTTTGGCGGCAACGTGCAAAGTAGCCTGCGTTTCGACCGCAAACCGGAGGGCTCGCAGGTCGAGATCCGGCTGCTCGCCTCCGACATTGACGGCGCCGCTTTCGGCACCGCGGCCGGAATGACGCGGCTGGTGCCGGCCAGCACCGGCACTGTCTCGGTCATTCTCAAAGGGCCGGGCAAATCCTGGGACTCGATCTTCGCGAACGCGGACGGCTCGGTCTCTGCGACGTTCGGGCCTGGCGCGCTGAGCGGGCTCAATTTGCCGGCATTTCTGAAGCACACGGAACAGGGCGGCTTCTTCGCGCTCGACGACGTCTCGGACGGGACACTGCCGATGGACGGCGCCGAGCTCAAGGCCACCATCTCGAAGGGTGTGGCAAGGCTGGACAAGGCCGAGGCCAATTCGGCGAAATACAAGGTCTGGCTGTCCGGCATCGCCTCTTACGGCGGACGCGGGCTGGCGCTTTCGGGGGGTGTCACCCAGGCCGACCCGGCAGCGGCACCGGTCAATGGCCAGCAGGGATCCAACCAGTCGTCATTCTTCGTCGGCGGCACCTGGAGCACGCCGTTCATCTCGCCGATCAGCCGCGGCGTCTCAGGCGAATAGGCGGACCCTTACCGGGATCGCCCTATCCCTCGTTTGACGCAATCAACCGCGCTGCGCGGCCTGTTCGTCGAGCTGGCGTTGCACCTCACGCCGCTTGTTGGCGACCGAAGCGATGATGACGCCTACCGCCACGACGGCGATCAGGATGGTGCAGGCGGCGTTGATTTCCGGCGTCACGCCGAGACGCACCTGGCTGTAGATCTTCATCGGCAGCGTGGTGGCGCCAGGCCCGGAGGTGAAGGAGGCGATGACCAGGTCGTCAAGCGACAGGGTGAAGGCCAGCATCCAGCCGGAGACGATGGCCGGCATGATGACCGGCAGCGTGATCTGAAAGAAGGTCTTTACCGGCGTTGCGCCGAGGTCCAAGGCAGCTTCTTCCAGCGAACGATCGAACGACACCAGGCGCGACTGCACGACGACAGCCACGAAGCACATGGTCAAGGTGATGTGAGCAAGCGTCACGGTCAGGAAGCCACGGTCGAGACCGACGGCAACGAACAGCAGCAACAGCGACAGGCCGGTGATGACTTCCGGCATGACCAGCGGCGCAAACACCATGCCGGAAAACAGGATGCGGCCGCGGAAGCGGGTGTAGCGGGTCAAGGTCAGTGCTGCCAGCGTGCCGAGCACGGTTGCCACAGTGGCGGAGATGACACCCACACGCGCGGTCACCCAGGTGGCGTCCATCAGCCCCTGATTGTGGAACAGCGAGGCATACCATTTGGTCGAGAAGCCGCCCCAGACGGTGACCAGCTTCGACTCGTTGAAGGAGAAGACGATGAGCAGCACGATCGGCAGATAGAGAAAGGCAAAGCCCAGCACGACCGAGGTGACGTTGAAGCGGCTCCAGGTGGCGTTCATTTGTCCTGCTCCTGGGCGCGTGCCTGGGCCTGCTGGAAGAGCATGATCGGCACGATCAGGAGCAGCAGCAGGATGACGGCGACGGCCGACGACACCGGCCAGTCACGGTTGGCGAAGAATTCATTCCACAAGGTCTTGCCGATCATCAGCGTCTGCGAGCCGCCGAGCAGATCGGGAATGACGAACTCGCCAACCGCTGGAATGAACACCAGCAGGCAGCCGGCGATGACCCCGGGCAGCGACAGCGGGAACGTGATCTTCCAGAAGGCTGATGTCGGCGGGCAGCCGAGATCCTTTGCCGCCTCGATCAGCGAGTAATCCATCTTTTCCAGCGACGAATAGAGCGGCAGCACCATGAATGGCAGGTAGGAATAGACGATGCCGATGAAGATCGCCGTGTAAGTGTTGAGGATGATCAGTGGCTGATTGATGATGTGCAGCGACAACAGCAGCTGATTGAGCAGACCCTCGGGCTTGAGGATGCCGATCCAGGCATAGACGCGGATCAGGAACGACGTCCAGAACGGCAGGATAACCAGCATCAGCAAGGTCGGACGGATCGTCGCCGGCGCGCGGGCCATGCCGTAGGCGATCGGGAAGCCGACGAGCAAGGTCAGGATCGTCGAGACAGCAGCGATGATAACACTGGTCACGTAGGCTTTGAAGTAAAGCGCGTCCTGCGTTAGCCAGACATAATTGTCGACGCTGAGTTCGCGGAAGCGGACAAAGAACCCGGACATGCCGTCCCTGAAATCGAGCGCCGGCGTGTAGGGCGGCATGGCGATCGCCGACTGCGACAGCGAAATCTTGAAGACGATGATGAACGGGATGAAGAAGAAGAACAGCAGCCAGAGATAAGGCACGATGATGACGAGCCGGCTGACAAAGCCGGCACCGAGCCGCATCAGGAACGGTTTGGCCGCGGCCGATGGACCGGCGTCGGTGAGTGCAATGTTGGACATGGCCGCCCCCTACCGTGTCAGCACGACGCCGGCATCCGGCCGGAAGGAGACCCAGGCGCGGTCGTTCCAGGTCAGCGGGTCCTCGGTGACTCGCGCCGCGTTGAGCGCGCTTGCCCTGATGATCTGCCCGTCATCCAGCCGGATGTGGTAGACGGTCATGTCGCCGAGATAGGCAACGTCGTAGACCTCGCCCTCAAGCGCATTGACGGCGTCGGCCGGTTTCGTCGACGACACCTTGATCTTCTCCGGCCTGATGGCGAAGACGATGTCGGAACCGGCCTTTGTATCGGTGCTGTTTTCGACGACGATCTGGGCCCCTGTCGCGCCGGTGATGCGCGTGGTGTTTGCCGCACGCTCGGCGACCTTGCCCTCGAACATGTTCACATTGCCGACGAAGTGGGCAACGAAGCGCGAACTGGGGGCTTCATAGACTTCCGCCGGCGTCGCCACCTGCATCACCTCGCCCTTGTCGATGATGGCGATGCGGTCGGCCATGGTCATCGCCTCTTCCTGGTCGTGGGTGACGACGACGAAAGTGAGCCCGAGATTTTGCTGCAGGTCCATCAGCTCGAACTGCGTTTCCTCGCGCAGCTTCTTGTCGAGCGCGCCGAGCGGTTCGTCGAGCAGCAGCACTTTCGGCCGCTTGGCGACCGAGCGGGCGAGTGCGACGCGCTGGCGCTGCCCGCCGGAGAGCTGGTGCGGCTTGCGCTTGGCGAACTGCTCGAGCTTGACCAGCTTCAGCATCTCGGCGACGCGCTTTTCGATATCCGGTCCCGGCATGCCTTCCTGCTTGAGGCCGAAGGCAATGTTCTTTTCCACCGTCATATGCGGGAACAGCGCATAGGACTGGAACATCATGTTGACCGGGCGGCGATAGGGCGGGATGCCGCGCAAATCCTGGCCGTCGAGAAGGATACGGCCGGCGGTCGGCTCCTCAAAGCCGGCAAGCATCCTGAGCAAAGTCGACTTTCCGCAACCGGACGCGCCGAGCAGGGCGAAGAACTCGCGCTCGAAAATGGTCAGCGATAGATTGTTGACGGCTGTGAAGTCACCGAACTTCTTGGTGACGTTCTCGAACTGAATGTATGGCTTGGCATTCGGATCAGTCCAAGGCGCAAAATCCCTGCGGATGCTGCCAAGCGATTTCATGTCCCACTCCGTCCTGTTTTTTTGCTTCTTGCCCCAGAGAAGAATGGTCCCGGCAGATGACTGCCGGGACCAGTCGCGTTGCTTACTGGCCGGTGACGATCTTGGTCCAGCTGCGCGTGATCAGGCGCTGGGTCTTGGGATCGTAGGGCTGGACCGTATAGAGTTTCTTCAGGGTCTCGGCGTCCGGATAGACAGCCGGGTCATCCAACAGTGCCTTGTCGACGAACTGCTGCGAAGCCTTGTTGCCGTTGGCGTACAGCACATAGTTGGACGACTTGGCGATCACTTCCGGCTTCATCATGTAGTTGAGAAATTCGAGTGCCTCGGCGGCATGCGGCGCATCGGCGGGAATCGCCATCTGGTCGAACCACATCTGGGCGCCTTCCTTGGGCACGGAATAGCCGATCTCGACGCCTTGCTTGGCCTCGACCGCGCGGTTGCGCGCCTGGAAGACGTCACCCGACCAGCCGACCGCCAGGCAAATATCGCCGTTGGCGAGCGCGTTGATGTATTCGGACGAATGGAATTTGCGGATATACGGCCGCACCTTCAGCAACGTCTCCTCGGCCTTGGCGATGTCGTCAGGTGAGGTGCTGTTCGGATCGAGGCCGAGATATTTGAGCGCCGCCGGGATGATGTCGGCCGGCGAGTCCAGCACATAGACGCCGCAGTCCTTCAGCTTGGCCAGGCTGTCGGGATTGAAGAAAACATCCCAGCTGTCGATCTTGTCGGTGCCGAGTGCAGCCTGCACCTTCTTGATGTTGTAGCCGATGCCGACCGTGCCCCACATGTAGTTGATCGAATATTCGTTGCCCGGATCGTATTTGGCGGTGCGCTCCGAAACCGTGTCCCACATGTTGGAAATGTTGGGCAGCTTCGACTTGTCGAGCTTCTGGAACACGCCGGCCTGGATCTGGCGGGCCAGGAAGTTGCCGCTGGGCACGACGACGTCATAGCCGCTGCCGCCGGCAAGCAGCTTGGTTTCGAGGATTTCATTGGAATCGAAGGTGTCGTAGACGACCTTGATGCCGGTTTCCTTGGTGAAGTCGTCGATGATCGAACTGTCGATGTAATCCGACCAGTTGAAGACGTTGACGACGCGGTCCTCGGCATGGCCGCCGACGGCGAAAAGCGTCAGAAATGCCGAGGTTGCCGAAAGCCAGAGCGCTTTGCGGATCATGCTGTTCTCCTTTGATGAGTGTTCCTTCGCCAAGTCGTCGCTGTTCGAGCGCGATTGGGCATTTGCTTCAGAGTATTGAGCTTTCCGGGCAGCCACAAGCGTGAACTGCCGGCGCCATCCGGGCGGTTCGACAAGCGGCAGATCATGGCTCTGTGTGCCCGCATGGCGGGCGCACTGACGCCGTCAGAGGCTTTCGCCGTGGCGCGGGCAGGGATACGACGCTGTGGTCCGGTCTTGGTCCGACCGGCGGGGACACTTGGCAAGATAAGCCTGTCTTGTTGTTGCCGTGCCCCAGCCTGCCCGTGCCGCAGCAAGGTTGTCAATGGCCCGCGCGGGGCAAGCCCGGTCAATAGGGCGTGCGGCTTCGCTAATTGGGGAAAGACGGGCGTAATTAGGGAAGACGGGCTCAACCAAGGGAAAGGCGGGTCAATTAGGGGATGGCAGGCCGGTGGTCCCCGGCCGTGCAGGTCTCGCCTGGCGCTTGAATTCAAGCGCGATATGGACGAGCAGCGCGGCGACCACCACCGCGCCGCCGATGATGGTGCGCACCGAGGGCACCTCGCCATGAACGAGCCAGACCCAGATCGGTCCGAGGATCGGCTCAAACGTGCCGAGGAGTGCTGCGATCGCCGCCGGAACCAGCCTCGCGCCGGTGGCGAAGAAGGCAAGGCCCAGGCCGAGATTGATGACGCCGAAGGCAAACAGGAAAGCCATGTCGTGGGCCGACGTGGCAAACTGCGTGGCTTGCGATGCGGCGAAAGCCGCTGCCAGCATCGTGCCGAGGCACGTCGCCGGCGTCATGCGCACATGGGCGAAGCGCCGGGTGATGACGGTGGCAATCGAGAACATGACGGCGATCAGCAGCGACAGCCCGTCGCCGATGGGCGATACGGCGCCGTCGAGCGATTCCGACACCATGATGGCGACGCCGGCGATGACGGCGGCGATCGCCACCCAGGTCGCGACGGCGACGCGTTCGCGAAACAGCACCCAGGCAAGCAATGCCGCCAGCAGCGGCACACCGGCTTGCATCAACAGGATATTGGCAACGGTGGTGTAGGCGAGCGCGACAACGAAGCACGTCGACGCCGTGGCGAAACAGACGGCCACGGCAAGGCCGGGCAGGCCCATGTCGCGAAACAGCCGCAACATGCCGCGCCAGCCGTCGCGCCAGGCCATGAAGCAAATCAGGAACACAGCCGCCCACAGCGAGCGCCAGAACACCACCGTCCAACTGTCAGCGGTGTCGATGAAGCGGGCGATGGTGCCGCCAAAGCTCCACATCAGCGCCGACAGGAACACCAGCAGCAAGCCGACCCGCTCTTCGCGCGGCGAGACGATCGGCGATGCGGCGATTGGAGAAGATGCGGTATCGGTCATGGGGCGCGACTGTCGGCTATCTCGGGGCGGCATGATGCACAATGGACGACAGAAACGTGCCGCATTCTCTAGCGCATAGGCTACCGCCGGAGGTGATCCAGCCCGGCATTCCCTTTGGCGCACCGCCAACCGGCAGCCATACGGGCAAACACCGCCGTTTCTAGGACGTGCCCTTGTTGCCGCGGATAAAGCGCCAAAGACCGGCCAACGGTACCAGCAGCAGAATGCCGAACTTTTTCAGGGCGATGAGCGCGACCGCAATCAGGCCGGCCTTTGCCGCGAGTTTTCCAGCGATGAGGCCGCCAATGCCAACCGCGGCGACCGTGTCGGTGCCTGGCAGAAAATCGGTGTATTTCTTGCCGGTGTTGAAGTCCGCCACGCCCAGCACTTCGTCCAGGCTCTGCTTGATCTCCGGCAATTGTTCGACCGTAGCGATGTAGCTCATCACGAAGACGCCTTCCCGGCCGAGGAAACGGACGTCGTAATTGAGCGTGTGGACGGTATCGTCTCCGAACTGCAGTTCCTTGGCCCAGTGCAGCCGCTTGTGGACGAAATCATAGACCGGCGGCGAGGCCCAGCCGATCAGCTTGATCGGGGGAAAGCCGTCCTTCACCCGCTGATCGTTGGCCGACAATGTGTCCGCCTGCATGCTGCTCAGCAATTCGGTGTAGTCGATGGATGCGGCGTCGGCGTCATCGACATGGCCGATCTTTTCATAGCGCAATTCGATGCCCCAACCGTTGCCGGCGATGGGCTCGTACTTGGCCGGGAAGATCATGCCGATTGCTTCGGACGCGGTATCAGCCGGATTGCCCCAGGCCTCGGTCAGGACGGACGTCGCGTCCTTCTTGCCCAGAAAATAGAACTTGTCCTTGAGATCGAGATGGATGCCTTCGGGAAGGTCGACCGCGCCGGTCTTTGGATCGATTTTGTCCAGGAATGCCTTGCCGTCGTCACTATACTGTTGATAGTCCTTGAAGAATTCCGAGGATTTTTCTGCCAGAACAGGCCCCGCCAAAAGGGCAAGCGCCACGCCAAGCCACAAAGCTTTCCTGTTCATAAGCCGTCCCCCCCTTGGCTGCCCTGCAGCTCACTTTCGATAGCGCAGCGCCGATGCTTAATCAATATTTGGTTCGGCGATGGTTCGGGCCGCGCTGTATTGCTTAGCGCAAACAGCTGCAGTCTTCCGCGACCTCCACCCCGAGAAGCATCACTGGAAATCGAAGGCGCTCAGGCCCGTCACCATCTCGTCGAGGCCCAGCGGACGGGTCACCGGCGGCTCGGCGCGGGCGAGGCAGCCGATGCGTTCGCACAGCCGGCAAGCGGGACCGACCGGCGTGGCGGCGCCCTGTCCGGCCTTTGCCGGCAGCCCGGCGCCATAGACGATCTCGTCGCGAAAGCCGATATCGCAGCCCAACAGCAGCGCGGTGCGGCGCGGACGCTCGGAGAACGAACCCTGCGGCCCCTCGAGCGTGCGTGCGATGCAGAGGAACTCGGCGCCGTCGGGCATTTCAACCGCCTCGACCAGGATTTGGCCAGGCGAAGCGAAAGCGGCATGGACCGGCAGTTTCGGGCAGCCACCGCCAAAGCGGCTTTGCGGAAAGCCCTGGCCGCCGGCCTTGCGGAAGCGGTTGCCGGCATTGTCGACCTCGAGCATGAAGAACGGGACCCCGGACAAGCCAGGACGCTGCAGCATGGTCAGGCGGTTCGCCGCCTGTTCGAAGGAGACGCCGAAACGCGAGCGCAGCACATCGATGTCGTAACGAGCCCGCACGGCGGCGGCATGAAAGGCCTGATAGGGCATCATCAAGGCATGGGCGGCGTAGCGGCCGAACTCGAAGCGGGCGAGCCGGCGGGCTTCGTCCGTACCGAGCTTCAGCGCCTGAATTTCGCCGGCGACAGCGACCGTCATGCGGATCAGGCAGGCCTCCATGGCGACTTCGCGCAACTGGTCGAACGGCGACAGCCGCTCCGATAGAAAAAGACGCTGCGAATGACGGTCATAACGGCGGCGCCAGTTCGGCATGGTGGCCACCGGCAGCACCTTGACGACGATGCCATACTCGCGCTTCAGCCACGCCTTCAGCGCGCCGAACAGATCGTCGCCGGGGTCGAGCACCGAGGTGAAGGCCTCGGCCTCCTCCTCGAGTGCTGCAAAATGGTTCGGCCGGCGCTCGAAAATCTCGTGCACTTCGTCGATCGGCAGCCGCGCACCGGACAGCGCCGTGGCGCGGCCCTCGCGCGCCAGAAGCTCGTTGAGATCGGACAGCCGCTCGGCCTGCTCGCGGTAAGCGCGAAACAGTTTTATCATCGCAGCCGATGCGTTGGGGGCGGCCTCGGCCAGTTCGATCAGTTCCTGGTCGCCCGGCAGCTCACCGGCAAGCAGCGGGTCGCCGAACACTTCCTTCAAGGCCGAGATCGACCCTCTCGCCTCACCCTGCAATTCATGCGGGTCGACCTTGTAGACAGAGGCCAGCTTCAGGATCAGCTGCACCGTCAGCGGCCGCTGGTTGCGCTCGATCAGGTTGAGATAGGACGGCGAGATGCCGAGCCCCTCGGCCATCGCCGTCTGGGTCAGGCCTTTGGCGATGCGGATGCGGCGGATGCGCGGCCCGGCGAATATCTTCTGGTCGGCCATCGGCTTTCCTTGACAGGAATTTACACGCCTTGCGAGCGATGAGCGGCGCACCATCTTTTACAATCATGACAGATTTACAGCGGCAAGCAGTCAAACACAACACAGGTTTTCTCTTATTTTCTACCGGAAATGGCGGTTTTCCTCGCTCTCGTCGCGGCGCAATGTAAATGATGTCACACACAGACGACGCACACCATCCCAGGGTACGGCGTTTCAAGACACTGGCATCGGTTGATCTGGAGTGACCAATGACTGATTTTTACAATCTTGTCCCATCCGCGCCCGAAGGCCGCTTCGACGGCATCGAACGAGCCTATTCGCCGGACGATGTGAAGCGGCTGCGCGGGTCGGTCCAGATACGCCAGAGTCTTGCCGAAATGGGCGCCAACCGGCTGTGGAAGCTCATCCACGAGGAAGACTTCGTCAATGCACTCGGCGCCATGTCGGGCAACCAGGCGATGCAGCAGGTGCGTGCCGGGCTGAAGGCAATCTATCTCTCGGGCTGGCAGGTCGCCGCCGACGCCAACACCGCGTCGGCCATGTATCCGGACCAGTCGCTCTATCCCGCCAATGCGGCGCCCGAACTGGTCAAGCGCATCAACCGCACGCTGCAGCGCGCCGATCAGATCGAGACCTCGGAAGGCAACGGCCTGTCGGTCGACACCTGGTTCGCGCCGATCGTCGCCGATGCCGACGCCGGCTTCGGCGGACCGCTCAACGCCTTCGAGATCATGAAGGCGTTCATCGAGGCCGGCGCTGCCGGCGTCCACTATGAGGACCAGCTGGCCTCTGAGAAGAAGTGCGGCCATCTCGGCGGCAAAGTGCTGATCCCGACCGCCGCGCATATCCGCAACCTCAACGCGGCGCGTCTGGCGGCCGACGTGATGGGCACGCCGACGCTAGTCGTGGCACGCACCGATGCGGAAGCGGCAAAGCTTCTGACCTCCGACATTGACGAGCGCGACCAGCCTTTCGTCGACTACGATGCCGGCCGCACGGTTGAAGGCTTCTACCAGGTCAGGAACGGCATCGAACCGTGCATCGCGCGCGCCGTTGCCTATGCGCCGCATGCCGACCTGATCTGGTGCGAAACATCCAAGCCCGATCTGGCGCAGGCCAAGAAATTCGCCGAAGGCGTGCGCAGGCATCATCCGGGCAAGCTGCTCGCCTATAATTGCTCGCCGTCGTTCAACTGGAAGAAGAACCTCGACGACGCGACGATCGCCAAGTTCCAGCGCGAGCTCGGCGCCATGGGCTACAAGTTCCAGTTCATCACATTGGCCGGGTTCCACCAGCTCAACTTCGGCATGTTCGAGCTGGCCCGCGGCTACAAGGCGCGGCAGATGGCCGCCTATTCCGAGCTGCAGGAAGCCGAGTTCGCGGCCGAAGTCCACGGCTACACCGCGACCAAGCACCAGCGCGAGGTCGGCACCGGCTATTTCGACGCCGTCTCAATGGCGATCAGCGGCGGCCAGTCCTCGACCGCCGCCATGCATGAATCGACTGAGCACGCCCAGTTCAAGCCGGCAGCGGAATGAACCGATCGACATAACCAACAGAGGAAACGCCCGAAGGGCAAGGGAGAAGAAAATGGCATCCATAAGCCGCGTCAAGGAACGTGCAGAAGAGCAGTCCACCACGATGAGTGTCGACCAACAGGCGACAATCCGCATGCTGGCCAACGACCTGCACCGACTCAATCAATCGGTGATGAAGGCAGTCGAGGCCGGCGTCTCGGTGGAACTGGTGCGCTCGGCCCGGCATCATGGCGGCGACGGCAATTGGGGCGACCTGCTGATCCCGGTGATCGTCACGCAGAAGAGTCACGGCTGATCTTCCCTTACGGAAGCTTTGTGCTTGTGGAATCTATGGGCCCCGTCGCTCACTGGCCGATTTCAACGTCACCCGCGGGTTTTCAGCGCGGGTGACTTTCGCTTTTGAGCGTAAACTTAACTACAGTTCGAAAACAGACCTTATCTCCGAGGTTTAATATTTCCGGCTATATTTCGCAGGTCCGTCATTTCAGCTTGACATGGCGGGCGATCTCACGCCAATTGGCTCTCGGATTTCAACCCTGCATTGAAGCAGCGCCGAGTGCCCGCCCCGCCCATGTGCCCTGTGAACCGCGAGACCGACACCGCCAAACATCTGAATTCGTCAAGCAGGGACGCGAACTCCGAGATATCAACGGATTTCTCCCACGTGCTGGTCGTTGGAAAATCGCCGATCAACCGGGTGGTGGTGTCGAAGATCGTCGAGAAGTCCGGACTGAAGCCGATCTCCGAGTCGCCCGAAATGGCGGCCAATACATTGCGAACCCTCATTCCGGGCGCCGTCGTTCTCGATGGCGGCCCCGACAACGAGGACTGCCGCGCGCTGATGGCGGCCATCGACGCCTTGCGGCGGACATCTGGGCGGTCGCTTCCCAAGGTGATCCTGCTTTCAACCAAGACCGGCACGCCCGACAGCCTAGGTCTGTCGAGCGTGGTCGACGTGGTGGTAACCAAGCCGATCACCACCGAAAGGCTGCAGCCGGTGGTCGACCGGCTGATCAGTCTCGGGCGCGGCTGATCGCAATCAGCCCGAACGCGTGCCGGGCGGTCAGCCTTCCTTGCCGATGCTCTCGATCAAAGCCGGCAGTTCGCCCAGATCGACAATCTGGCGGAAGCGCGGTGCCTCGACCGGCGGCTCGACGTGTTCGAGCACCCAGGTCAGCTCGTGCGGCACATACACACCCCAGCTGCCGGCCTCGATGGCCGGCACCACGTCCGACTTGAGCGAATTGCCGACCATCATGCTGGTCTGCGGGCTGCCGTGACGGCCAAAGATCCTGGCATAGGTGGCGGCGCTCTTGTCGCTGACGATCTCGACGGCATCGAACAGGTCGCCAAGGCCGGACGCCGCCAGCTTGCGCTCCTGATCGAACAGATCGCCCTTGGTGATCAGCACCAGATGGTAGGCGCCGGCGAGCCTTTCCACGGTCTCACGCGCATGCGGCAAAGCCTCGACCGGATGTCCCAGCATGTCGCGGCCGGCGGCAAGGATTTCGGCGATGGTCGACCCCGGCACACGGCCCTCGGTCACTTCTATTGCCGTCTCGATCATCGACAAGGTAAAGCCCTTGATGCCGAAGCCGTAGACGGCAAGGTTGCGCTTCTCGGCCTCCAGCAGCCGTGCCGAAATGTGCTCGGCCTCGCCATGGTCGGCGAGTAGGGTTGCAAAATGCTTCTCGGTCAGGCGGAAGAACTGTTCGTTCTGCCATAGGGTATCGTCGGCGTCGAAGCCGATCGTGGTCAATTTGCCTGGCATACGGTGTCTTCTGCTGCTCGATCTGCGGGAGGTTGACCCTAATCTGCGTGGCGCGATTTTCAACCAGGAAGGCGAAGACAGGCAGCTCCCCTTCCCTTCCATCACCGGCAACAGCTATACTGTGATAATTGTAACCCAAACTGGTGAATGATGCCGCCTGCGAAAAAGGAAGTCCGTCCGTCGACCCGCGGAGGACGCGTCCGAACGCCTGCCTTCGTGAAAAATCAACGCGGCGTGAAGAACTGGAAGGAAGTCAGCGCTTGGCTGGAATGGCGCGGCATCGAAGACATAGAATGCATCACGCCTGATCAGGCTGGCGTCGCGCGCGGCAAGATGATGCCGTCGAAGAAATTCACTTCCAACACCTCGCTGGCGCTGCCATCGGCAGTGTTCATGACGACGATTTCGGGCGGCTATCCCGAGGATGGCAACGGTTTCCACTATCCGGAGGATGATGGCGACCTGAAGCTTATGCCGGATCTGTCGACGTTGACCGTCGTGCCGTGGGAAGAAGACCCGACGGCCGCCGTCATCTGCGACCTCGTCCATCAGGATGGCCGTTCGGTCGAGTTCACGCCGCGCAACGTCCTGAAGCGCGTGGTAGCAGCCTATGACAAGCGCGGGCTGAAGCCGGTGGTGGCGCCCGAGATCGAATTCTATCTGGTGCGCAAGAACCCCGACCCGGATTATCCGTTGACCCCACCCGTCGGGCGTTCCGGACGGGCAATCGGCGGCGGCGCCGGCTATTCGATCGCCGGCGTCAACGAGTTCGACGAACTGATCGACGACATCTACCATTTCTCCGAAAGCCAGGGCCTGGAGATCGACACGCTGATCCACGAGGAAGGCGCCGGCCAGCTCGAGATCAATCTGCGTCACGGCGATCCGGTCGAGCTCGCCGACCAGGTGTTCATGTTCAAACGCACCATCCGCGAGGCAGCGCTCAAGCATGAGATCTATGCCACCTTCATGGCCAAGCCGATCCAGGGCCAGCCAGGTTCTGCCATGCACATCCACCAGTCGATCATCGACAAGAAGACCGGGCTGAATATCTTTTCGGCGAAGGACGGCTCGGAAACCGACGACTTCTTCCATTTCATCGGCGGCATGCAGAAGCATGTGCCGAACGCGCTGGTGATGTTTGCCCCTTACGTCAATTCCTACCGCCGGCTGACGCAGTCGGCCTCGGCGCCGGTCAACAACAAATGGGGCTATGACAACCGCACCACGGCGTTCCGCGTGCCGCGCTCGGATCCGGCGGCGCGGCGTGTCGAAAACCGCATCCCGTCTTCCGACGCCAACCCCTATCTGGCGCTGGCGGCCTCACTTGCCTGCGGGCTGATCGGCATCACCAACAAGATCAAGGCCGAGCCTCCGGTGCTGACCACCGCAAACGCCGATGAGATCGACCTGCCGCGCGGCCTGCTCGAAGCCGTCGACCTGTTTGAGGGCGACGAGGAGCTGTGCGCCCTTTTGGGCAAGTCCTTTGCCGCAACCTATGCAGCGATCAAGCGGGCGGAGTTCGAGACCTTCATGGAAGTGATCAGCCCGTGGGAGCGGGAGTATCTGTTGCTCAACGTGTGAGCGGCGACTTCGTCGTGTGAATGGTGAATAGTGAATGGTGAGTAGTTTCATATTGGATGGATGAGCGCAGACGTCGTGCGTCTCGCAGCCATTCACCATTCACCATTGGCTGGTGTCCCCATGCCTTACCAATCACCTATCTCCCCCGGTCGCTCCTGGTACGAAGACACAGCCGGACCACGCCCTGAGTACCCTGCCCTGGACGGCGACCGCAGCTGCGACGTCGTCGTCGTCGGCGGTGGCTTCACCGGGCTGTCGGCGGCCGCTCATTTGGCGAAGGCGGGAGCCGACGTCGTTCTGATCGAAGCGCATCGCTTCGGCGACGGCGCTTCAGGGCGCAATGGCGGCCAGCTCGGCACGGGCCAGCGCGCCTGGGCCGAAGAGATGGAGGCCGAATACGGCTTCTCCCGCGCCAAGGCGCTGTTCGACCTTGCCGAAGAGGCGAAAGCGCACCTGCTCGAATTCGCCGCCGTCAACCAGATCGACATCGACTATATGCCGGGCCAGTTGTCCGTGGCGCACAAGCCGCGTTATCTCGACGACTACAAGGCACATGCCGAGATCATGGCCGGCCGCTTCAATTATCCGCACATCGCCTTCATGGATGCCAGGGAAACGGCCGAACGGCTGGGCTCCACACGCTACTTCGGCGGCACCCGCGACACCGGCACCGGACACATCCACCCGATGAAGCTGGTGATCGGCACGGCAAAGGTGGCGGCAGCGGCCGGCGCGCACCTGTTCGAGCAGACACTATCGACCGGTGTTACCTCCAGCGGCGGCAAGGTCAGGGTGACGACTTCGAGAGGAACCATCACCGCCCAGAAATGCCTGATCGGTGTAAATGCCTATGGCGGCACGCTCGAGCCGGTGAGTGCCGCGCACATCATGCCCATCGGTTCTTTCATCGGCGCGACGGTGCCGCTGGGCGTCGATTCGAAAGTGCTGCCGGGCGGCGAGGCGGTCGACGATTCGCGTTTCGTCGTGCGTTATTTCCGCAAATCCAGGGATGGAAGGCTGCTGTTCGGCGGGCGCGAGGTCTATGGCGTCAACGATCCGAAGGACATCCATGTCCATATTCGCCGGCAGATAGCCGAGCTTTATCCGGAACTGAGCGATGTCGAGATCACCCATGGCTGGGGCGGCTATGTCGGCATCACCATGCCCAGGAAACCGTTCGTGCGCGAGGTGATGCCCAATGTGATCTCGGCCGGAGGCTATTCCGGCCACGGCGTGATGCTGTCGAACTTCTTCGGCAAGCTCTATTCCCAGACCGTCGCCGGCAACCGCGACAGACTGAAGCTGATCGAGGACCTGAACATCCCGGCTTTTCCCGGCGGCCGGCGATTTAGAACGCCATTATTGTTCTTGGCACTGAACTGGTTTGCCCTGAGGGACCGAATATAGGGAAAGTATCTCATATCAGCCGTGGCTGGTACTGAGCTGATTCTATTGAGCTGTTGGTTGCCGCAGCGAGACGTTGCAGAATCCTTAACAAGAGCGCACAATTCCCCTGAGGGCGCACTGATGCCACAATCAAGGGCAAAGGATGCCGGTTCTGGGCGATTGAACGGGGATTTCTGCGGGCCTGCCCGCTTTGTTGTTGGGACCGATGCCGATCGAATGCCGGGCTGCCGGCGCCGATCGAAAGAACACCGGCTCATCTTTTGGAGGTGGCAAGAGTGAACGAGCCCTTCAGTTTCGGCGCGCCGGAACGTCGGCGCTTCGCCATGCAATTCGGCTATGACATGCGGCCCTCCTTCTGGCAGGGGGTGCGCACGAATTCGCATCTGGTGATCGCCGCGGTCGGCACCGCAGCGCTGCTTGGCGTGGCGGGCATAGCGCTTTGGCTGGCGTTGCCGGCCAGCGACCGGCAAGCGATCGCCAGCACACAGCAGAACGTTCCGACTTTTCCGGTCAAGACGACCAAGATTGCCCCGGTCGCGGCCACGGCTGCCGCGGTAGCGGCGCCACAAGCCGCGCGCAAGGGCGATGCGGTTTCATCGACGGTCGCTGCCGGTGGGGCTGCCATGCCGCCGCTGTCGGCGAACGATCCGCGCTGGACTGCGGCGCAATCCAACAGCGACCCTGCCGCGACGCCATCCGATCAGGCGCCTGCCGAGCAGGCTGCCGCCAAACCGTCTGATGCCGCGGCATTCGAAGAACCGGCGGCGCAGAGCGACGCCACGACGCAGCTGTCAAAGGTCGCTGCTCCCGCCAATGACGACGACGCTGAGACCGCCGCCATACCGACGCCAAAACCGCAACTTCCAGACGAGCAATCTTCCGCCGCAACGGACGATACCCAGGCCAAGGCCAAGCCACAGAAGGTGGCTGCTGCCGCCGGCACCGGACGCATCCTCAGGGCGGTGACAATGCGTAGCGGTCCGCAGAAAAACGCCGCCGCCATGGGGACCGTGCCCGCCAAGTCGTCGGTGCAGGTGATGAGTTGCAAGAAATGGTGCCAGATCGTCTACAACGGCAAGCGCGGCTGGATCTACAAGAGCTACATCAAGACCGGGGCTTGAGACGCAAGCCGCCAGATCTGGTCAGCCGCCGAACAACCACCTGAAACGGTGTCTCCTGCGAGCAAGTTTGCGCTTCGCCAGGAAATCCCGGTGTTCCTCGAACGGCACTTCGTAGAGGCCGCACATTTGGCAGCTTTCCGACTTGCGGCATATCGGGACCCAGCATTTGACGTCGTGTGTCCAGGCGAGCGCGATCCTTTCCAGATGAAGGTTGGACGAACTTTTCAGCAGAATCAGTTCTCCTGGGACTGCCGTCCGTTTGATATGATCCGAAACTTCCTTGGCAGTGCGAAGCTCAATGAAACGGCCGCTGTCGCGGTCGGCCTGGCTGGCGCGCGAGCGATGCGCATTGTCGCCGGTATAAATGACCTCATCGGCGATTTCGCGTGCGATGTTGTAGGCGGCGCCGTATTTCCTCGACGAGCCGGCGTAGTCGGATATCTGCCCCAGCACAATGCGCTTGCGAGCACCCTTGGCCTTTGCAATCATCTCCAGGGCAATGTTGAGCGAATGCCAGGGCGCTTTGGCCGTATCGACCAGGAATTTCGGACCCGCGGATACCTCTTGCACCGTAGAGCGGTTGGGCAGTGGTGCAAACGATGCCGTTCTCGCTACGACTTGCTCTGGCGGGACGCCAAGTTCCAAGGCGGCGGCAACAGCCGCTGCAGTCGGCAGCCAGAATTGCTCGCCGGGAAAAGGCGCTTGAATATTCAGGCTGCCACCGCGCCAATGAAGGGTGAACCGCAGCAATTCCGGATACGCGGCATGCACGTCACTCACGCGGTAGTCTGCCTCGCCGGACTGGCCGAAGGTCGCAATCCGGCATTTCGCGCCAGACGCCATGCCGATCACCAGTGGGTCATCGCAATTGAGAACCGCAAGTCCATCAGGTTGAAGTGCCCCGACCAGCGCCCGCTTCTCTCCCGCCACAGCTTCCAGAGTCTTGAACTTGCCGAAATGCTCCAGACGGATCATCGTAACCACCGCCACACTCGGCTTCAGCATCTGCGCCATGGCGCTGATCGTGCCGAAGTCGGAAGCGCCGGCTTCGAAAACGACGTAATCGACTTTGCCGGCCTTCCTCAGGCGCTTGTAAAGCGTTCGGATGAGCGCAGGCATTGTATTGGCCTGGGCCTGTAGATGCACCTTGCCTTGGGCGGCCAGTATGTGTGCAAGCAGGCTGGTGGATGTGGATTTGCCGGAGCTGCCGGTAATGCCGATGAACGTCGCCTTGTTACGCGCCCGCACCCAGCGCGCCTGCTGCCGTCGCAGCGCCCAGCCCAAGTCCTTGCGAATTTTCAGCAATTCCAGTTTCACACCCCGCCAGCTTTTAGCCCAGCCTAATATGCGTCGTGCCAAGTTCCAGAGTCAAACGGGCGCTGGCGTGCTTCAGCCAAAGATTCTAGCGGCCGAGGAGCCGCAGCAGTCTGTGCTTGCGGCGCTTCGATTTTCTCTGCGCCACAAACTCACGGTGCTGCTCAAACGGCACTTCATAGAGGCCGCATTGCTCGCATCCCTCGGTCTTGCCGCATACCGAAACCCAGCACTGGACGTCGTGGGTCCAGGCAAGAGCGACACGCTCGAGGTGCAGATTGGACGAGCTCTTGAGCAGGATCAACTCGTCAGGCTGCGCGGTTTGGGCGATGTAGTCCGACACTTCCCTGGCCGTGCGCAATTCGATGAAGCGGCCGCTGTCGCGATCTGCCTGGTTCGCCTTGGAGCGATGGGCATGATCGCCGGCATAAATCACCTGGTCTGCAATCTCGCGCGCGCTGCTGTAGGCTTGGGCATATCTGTTATTCGAGCCGGAAAAATCCGATAGCTGGCCAAGAACGATACGTTTTCGCCCGAATGTCGATCCGGCTACCATGTCGAAGGCAAGGCTCAGCGAATGCCAGGGCGCCTTTGCGGCATCCACGATGAAGTGGGGGCCGCCCGCGGGGACGAGCACCTGGCCGCGATTTTCCAGAGGCTGGAACGTCGCGGTTCTGTCCTTGACCATCTGCGCAGGCACGCCCAGCTCAAGAGCGGTTGCAACCGCCGCTGACGTCGGCAGCCAGAAATGCTGGCCGGGGAACGACGTCTCGATATCGAGCACACCGCCGCGCCAGTGGAGCGAGAACCGCAACGGCTTGGGATAGGCTGCCTCGATATCGCTGACGCGATAATCCGCCTGCTCCGATGTGCCGAATGTGACGGAACGGCAATAGCTCGCCGAGGCCATGCCCATCACAAGAGGGTCATCGGCATTGAGCATCGCGAAGCCGCCCGGCTCCAGCGCCGCGACCAGGGCGCTCTTTTCTCGAGCGACGTTTTCCACAGTCTTGAAACTGGCCCGATGCTCCAGCCGGACCATTGTGACAACAGCCACGTCGGGGCGAAGCAACTCGGCCATGGGCTTCATTGTATCCGGGCCGAATGCAGCAGCCTCGAAGACGACGTAGTCGGTTTTGCCGCCCTTTCCCATTCGCCTGGATAGGGTCGAGACCAACAGTTTCATAGTGTTGGCCAGAACCTGTGTGTGGACCGAACCCTGGCCAGCCAGGATGTGTCCAAGCAGGCTTCCCGCCGTCGTCTTGCCGGAGCTTCCGGTAACACCGATGAAAATTGCCTTGCTTCGCGCCCGCGCACGCTTGGCCAGGTAAAGCCGCAGCCGCCATCCCAGATCGTAGCGACTTTTCTGCTGCCTGATCTTCATCACCCGCCAACACTATCCACGATCCGTTATGCCTTTCGGGGGATCGAGAAGTCAAACTGGGGTCCGGCGTGACGACGTCAACTGTTCGTTCCTCGGCCGGCCGGCGCACCGATGCGAACTCTTGCCGACATTGCTCTGTCTGCCATGCATTGCGAACAGCGAGGTACTTCCCGAATTGCTCAAATGCAGCGGCCGCCGTCGACCTCCAGCGCCACACCGGTGATGAAGGCGGCTTCGTCCGACGCAAGCCAAAGCGCAGCGTTGGCGATATCGAGCGGCGTCGACAGACGGCCGAGCGGTATCGAGGCACGGAATTTCTCGCGGATCTCCGGCGTGTCAGTGCCCATGAATTTCTCCAGCATGCCGGTCTCGCCGGCGACCGGGCAAAGGCAGTTCACGCGGATGTTCTTGGGCGCGAGTTCAACCGCCATCGACTTGGTCGCGGTGATCGCCCAGCCCTTCGAAGCATTGTACCAGGTGAGCCCCGGCCGCGGCCGCAGACCGGCGGTCGAAGCCGTGGTCAGGATGACGCCGCCGCCCTGCCGCTCCATGATCGGCACCACGGCAAGTGCGGCGTGATAGATCGCCTTCATGTTGACTGAAGTGATCAGGTCGAAGGTCGCCTCGTCGACGTCGAGCATGTCGCCATTGCGATGGGTGTAGCCGGCATTGTTGACCATGATATCGATGCGGCCGAAGGCGCTTTTTGCGGCATAGACCATCTCGTCGAATTCGGAACGCTGCGAAACATCGGTCTGGGTCCAGATCGCGGCCTGGCCGATCTCTGCTGCAACGCGCTCCGCGCCCTTGGCGTTGAGGTCGGCGACGACGACCTTGGCGCCCTCTTCGGCAAAGCGCCTGGCCATGCCTTCGCCGAAACCTGACGCAGCACCCGTGATGACGGCAACCTTGTTTTCCAGACGCATGCTTTTTCCGCTCATTGAAGACCCACCTCGCAAGCGCATTTTCCTTTTTGTTTGATGCGTGTCTGTCTCCCAGAACCGCTTCGCACTTCTGGGCGACACGCATTAGCTTTCGTCACATTCCCGCTTTATGTTGCAGGCGCGAAAGCCCCGGGACCATCGCTTGACGAAAAGCCTCCGGGGAGCAGCCAGTGTCAAGGCACATTTGGAGCGAATCAATATGCAGTGATTTGGCCTCGATGTGACACCATGGCACTGGATAGTTTAAATCGATTAGATTATATCCTGCCGCGTCACAGCGAGCGGCGTCAAAGCGGACAGACCATGACCAGCCAGATCATTCCCGTCGAGCCTTTCGACTTCATCATTTTCGGTGGCACCGGCGACCTGTCGGAACGCAAGCTGCTGCCCTCGCTCTACCACCGCCAGCGCGACCACCAGTTTTCCGAGCCGACCCGCATCATCGGCACCTCGCGCTCCAAGATGAGCGACGAGGAATTCCAGGCTTTCGCCAAGCAGGCGATTTCCCAGCATGTTAAGCCGGCCGACATCGACGCCGAGGAACTCAAGACATTTCTTGCCCGGCTGTCCTACGTATCGGCCGACGCGACGACTGGTGCCGGCTTCGACAAGCTGAAAAAGGCGATCGGCGAAAGCGACCGCATCCGCGCTTTCTATCTGGCGGTGGCGCCGGCGCTGTTCGGCGACATCTCGCACCAGCTGAAAGCCCACAATCTCATCACGCCGAATTCACGTATCGTGCTGGAGAAGCCGATCGGCCGCGACCTCGATTCGGCGCGCAAGCTCAACGACGTGGTTGGAGACGACTTCCACGAAAGCCAGATCTTCCGCATCGACCACTATCTCGGAAAGGAGACGGTGCAGAATCTGATGGCGCTGCGCTTTGCCAACGCGCTCTATGAGCCGCTTTGGAATTCTGCCCATATCGACCATGTGCAGATCACGGTGGCCGAGACCGTCGGTCTTGAAGACCGCGTCACCTACTACGACAAGGCCGGCGCGCTGCGCGACATGGTGCAGAACCACATGCTGCAGCTGCTCTGCCTGGTTGCCATGGAGGCGCCATCGTCGATGGATGCCGATGCCGTGCGCGACGAGAAGCTGAAGGTGCTGCGGGCGCTGAAGCGCATCAACGGCAATGAGGCACCCAAGCACACCGTGCGCGGGCAGTACCGCGCCGGCGCCTCTGCAGGCGGCGCGGTGAAAGGCTATGTCGAGGAACTCGGCAAAGACAGCTCCACCGAGACCTTCGTCGCCATCAAGGCCGAGATCGGCAATTGGCGCTGGGCCGGCGTGCCGTTCTATCTCCGGACCGGCAAAAGGCTGGCGACCCGCGTTTCGGAAATCGTCATCGAGTTCAAGCCGATCCCGCATTCGATCTTCGGCGACAGCGCCGGGCCGATCTCAGCCAACCAACTGGTGATCCGGCTGCAGCCCGACGAAGGCGTCAAGCAGTTCATCATGATCAAGGATCCAGGCCCGGGCGGCATGCGGCTGCGCCAGATCCCGCTCGACATGAGCTTTGCAACATCTTTCGACGGTCGCGCGCCGGACGCCTATGAACGGCTGATCATGGATGTTATCCGCGGCAACCAGACGCTGTTCATGCGCCGCGACGAAGTCGAGGCGGCATGGAAGTGGATCGACCCGATCCAGAACGCCTGGGAAAGCGCCAGGCAGGAGGCGCAAGGCTATACGGCCGGCACATGGGGTCCCTCGGCCTCGATTGCGCTGATCGAACGCGACGGGCGGACATGGCACGAAAGCAATTGAGCGAGCCCGTCTATAACTGGAACGGCTTTGCCGGGCGCCAGGATCTGGCGGCAG
The DNA here is from genome assembly GCF_040323095.1 of Mesorhizobium sp. M0058. Lineage (NCBI taxonomy): Bacteria > Pseudomonadati > Pseudomonadota > Alphaproteobacteria > Hyphomicrobiales > Phyllobacteriaceae > Mesorhizobium > Mesorhizobium sp. M0058. Next base: position 317,929 of record NZ_JAMYUQ010000003.1, on the reverse strand, counting down.
CCCTTGCCGGCAATGTCGCGGCGCGCCTGACCAAGGCCATCGACGAGCGCGGCACGGCCCTGCTTGCCGTTTCCGGCGGCACCACGCCGGCAAAGTTCTTTGCAGCACTTTCGGCCATTCCGATCGCCTGGAACAAGGTGACGGTGACGCTGGTCGACGAACGGTTCGTGCCGGCCTCCTCGCCGCGCTCGAATGCGGGGCTGGTCGCGGCCAACCTGCTGCAGAACAAGGCGGCTGCCGCGCACTTCGTGCCGCTCTACCATGAGGCGGCAAGCATCGAGACCGCCGCGGCGGCCGACGATGCGGCGCTGAAGGCTCTGCCCTGGCCCCTCGATGTCGTCGTGCTCGGCATGGGCGGCGACGGCCACACCGCCTCGTTCTTTCCCGACGCCGAGAATCTCGGCGATTTGCTCGACCCGGCCTCATCAAGGATCGTGCTGCCGGTTCACGCGGCAAGCGCCGGCGAACCCCGGTTGACGCTGCCGCTGGCGCGGATCGTCGACGCCGGCTTCATCGCGCTGCATATAGAAGGCGAGGACAAGCGCACCGCCTTCGACGGTGCGATGGGACCGGGTGCGAAAAAGCCCATCCGCAAAGTGCTCGAAGCGGCACCCATCCCGGTAGAGGTGTTCTGGGCACCCTGATTTCACGCAAAGCAGTCCCGGCAGACGGTGGAGGACGTTCTTCCGGGGCTCGAAAGGACCACATGACAGCCAGACGCGACATCGAAGCCATCACGGAACGCATCCGCCAACGCTCGAAAGCCGGCCGCGAGCGCTATCTCGGCCGCATCGCCGAGGCCTCCAGCCGCACCGCCAACCGGGGCGTCCTGTCTTGCGGCAACCTCGCGCATGGCTTTGCCGTCTGCAGCCCGTCTGAAAAGCTGGCGCTCGGCGCCGACAAGGTGCCGAACCTCGGCATCATCACCTCCTACAATGACATGCTGTCGGCGCATCAGCCGTTCGAGACGTTTCCGGCGCTGATCAAGGATGCCGCGCGCGAAGTCGGCGGCATCGCGCAGGTGGCCGGCGGCGTGCCGGCCATGTGCGATGGCGTGACCCAGGGACAGCCCGGCATGGAGCTCTCGCTGTTTTCGCGCGACGTGATCGCCATGTCCGCGGCGATCGGCCTGTCGCACAACATGTTCGACGCCGCCGTCTATCTCGGCGTCTGCGACAAGATCGTACCGGGGCTTGTGATCGCGGCTCTCACCTTCGGTCATCTGCCGGCGGTGTTCGTGCCGGCCGGGCCGATGACGACGGGCCTGCCCAATGACGAGAAGGCCAAGGTTCGCCAGCTCTATGCCGAGGGCAAGGCCGGACGCGCAGAACTGCTCGAAGCGGAGTCCAAATCCTATCACGGGCCGGGCACCTGCACCTTCTATGGCACCGCCAATTCCAACCAGATGCTGATGGAGATCATGGGCCTGCATACGCCCGGCGCGTCCTTCGTCAATCCAGGCACGCCGCTGCGCGACGCGCTGACGCGCGAGGCGACCAGGCGAGCCCTGGCGATCACCGCGCTCGGCAACGCCTACACGCCGGTAGGCCGCATGATCGACGAGCGCTCTTTCGTCAATGGCGTCGTCGGCCTGCACGCCACCGGCGGCTCTACCAACCACACCATCCATCTCATCGCCATGGCCGCGGCGGCCGGCATCACGCTTACCTGGCAGGACATTTCCGACCTGTCGGAAGCGGTGCCGCTTCTCGCGCGCGTCTATCCGAACGGGCTTGCCGACGTGAACCATTTCCACGCCGCCGGCGGGCTTGGCTTCCTGATCCGCGAATTGCTCGACGAAGGCATCCTGCATGAGGATGTGCAGACGGTATGGGGCGAAGGCCTGAGGCCATATGCGGTCGAGGCCCGGCTCGGCGAAGATGGCGGCGTCGTGCGTGAAGCCTCGCCGCTGCAGAGCGGCGACGAGAAGGTGCTGGCGCCGTTCAAGAAAGCCTTCCAGCCGACCGGTGGCCTGAAGGTGCTCGCCGGCAATCTCGGCCACGCCGTCATCAAGACGTCCGCCGTGAAGCCGGAACGCCGCGTCATCGAGGCGCCGGCCAAGGTGTTCGACAGCCAGCAGGGACTGAACGAAGCCTTCAAGGCCGGCACGCTGACCGGCGACTTCATCGCCGTCATCCGCTTCCAGGGCCCGAAGGCAAACGGCATGCCGGAACTGCACAAGCTGACCACCGTGCTCGGCATCCTGCAGGATCGTGGCCAGCGCGTCGCGCTGGTCACGGACGGGCGCATGTCTGGCGCTTCCGGCAAGGTGCCGGCGGCGATCCATGTAACGCCGGAAGCGGTCGAGGAAGGGCCGATCGCCAGGATCCATGACGGCGACATCATCCGGCTCGACGCCGATGCCGGCACGCTGGAAGTGCTGGTGCCGGGGCCCGAGCTCGCGCTGCGCCGCACGGCCGACATCGATCTCATCGGCAACGAGTTCGGTTTCGGCCGCGAGCTGTTCGCTGGTTTCCGCCAGTTGGTCGGCCGCGCCGACCACGGCGCCAGTGCTTTCGGAGCAGCCTGACCAGATTGCCCTATCCATGAAAAAGGGCGACTCGTGGCCGCCCTTTTTTGCGTTCGTCCATACGATCCTATTGCACCGTGAGCTCGGCTCGCTCGCCGGCCTTGACTGTTACGGTGCCTTCCTTCGAGCTGTTGTCCGACTTCTCCGAAACGACCACATAATCGCCGGTCGCTATCGCCGCCTGATACTTCTGGTCGTAAGCGTAGCCAAGCGACTTGCGATTGCCGTTGATGTCTTTCTTAGCCTCGAAAATCTCGATCTTTGAAGCGCCGGGCGCGGTGATTGCCAGCACGCCGGCGTTCATGGCGACCTTCACATCCTGGAATTCGCCGACCTTGACGGTGAACGGCTGCTCGACGACGGCGAGGTCGACCGTCGCAATCAACACATAGTCATCGGCCGGCAGATCGAACTTGCTGTCAGGGCCATAGGAGTAGGTCACCTCTTCCCTGGTCCCGTCGATCTTCTTTTTCGCCTTGAAGACCTTGAAGCCAATGCCTGAACCATCGGCCTTGTCGCTGCCGGCAACATAGTAGGCGTTGGCCACGACATGCCCGACGCCGACGATGATGTCCTTTTCGACCGTCTTGCCGGCAGCGAGCGGAATCGTCTCGGTAGCCACGCCCTGGCCGATGGTGACAGTCACTTTCTCGTCGCCGGCCGGCAACACCACCTTGGTGGTGCCATAGTAGGTCGCGGGGTTATCGGCGCTCGGATAGTCGATCACGACAGCCGCGCCATCGACAACATCCGCCCCCACGCTTGGTCGCGGATGAATGATGAGCGTGCCGGCATTCAGGGTGAAGAGCGGCTTGTAGATCTGGCTTGCCTCGACCTTGAGCTTTTGTTCGGACTTGGCCTCCCCGTCGCGCGCGACGATGATGTAGTCGCCCGGCTCCAGATTGCCCTTGTAGGCGCCGTATTCGGTGGTGACGTTGTCGCCGCGCGTGCCATCGGCCTTGGCCTTGTAGACCTCCCAGGCATTGCCGTCGGTGATCGGATCGCCGCCTTCCGCCATGACCACGCTCGGGATGAAATTGAATTCGGGCTTTGCCGGTTCAGGGGCAGGCGCCGGAGCGGGTTCGGGTGCCGGCGCCGGAGCCGGCGCGGCGACGGTTTCGATCAGTGCTTCCTGCAGCGCCTTCTCGTCCGAGGCCTGGATATATTTGCCGCCGGTGTTGTCGGCGAGACAGGCAATCTGCTTGCCCTCGTCAGCGGTCAGGCCGAAGCCGACGACGTCGACGGTGAAATCGACGCCTGAGGCCTCCAGTTCCTTGCCCAGCGCGCACGGGTCACCTTCGCAGGTCTCAAGCCCATCGGTGATGAGAACCACGGTCGCCTTGTCCTCGGTGTATTTCAGAGCTTCGGCCGCCTGCTTGACGGCTGCGGTCAGCGGCGTCTTGCCGAGGAATTTCAGGCTGTCGGCAGCGGCCGAAATGGCGCTAGCCGAGCCGGCTTGCGGCGGCACGATCAGTTCGATGTCGTCGCAGCTGCCCTTTTCGCGGTGGCCATAGGCCATGAAGCCGATCTCGTCGTCGCCCGGGACCGACTGCAGCACGGTCCTCAGCGATTCGCGCGCGATCTCGAGCTTCGGCTTGCCGTCGATCTGGGCCCACATCGAGCCTGAAGCGTCAAGAATGATGACAACCTTATTGGCGGCAAAGCCGAGCGAAGTCATCGACAAAAGGAGCAGCGCCGCAGCGACGCTCCGCAAAAGTCCCGCCATCGAAATCTCCTTGAGGCCGCCCTCTGATCCGCGCCGGAAGCTATTTGACAGCGCGTCCGGACACAAGCCTGGAGCGGGTCACGAACGGTTGCCGTGTAACAGGATCGGCGCCGGCCGAGGCCTGTTCCGAGGCCGGCTCAGCACCGCGTCAGTACGTGGTGCGGCGCTCTTCGGAAGGCGGACGGCCGAACTGCAGCCGATAGCTCTGCGCGAAATAGGAGTGCGAGGTGAAGCCGGTGGCAATGGCCACGTCGAGGATCGGCATGTTGGTCTGGCGCAGCAGTTCGCGCGCCCGCTCAAGCCTGAGCCGCATGTAATAACGACCGGGCGTGACGCTCAAATGGCGCAGGAACAAGCGCTCGACCTGGCGCACCGACAGGCCCGCCGATTTGGCAAGCTGCACGGCTGATAGCGGCTCGTCGAGATGGTCGGCCATCAGTTCGACGATGCGCCTTAGCTTCTCCGACTTGCCGGTCAGGTCGCGCTCCGGCCCGACGCGCTGGCGGTCGCCGGCGGAGCGGATGCGCTCATGCTGGAACTGGTTGGCAACGCCGTTGGCGAGGTTCGAGCCGAAGTCGCCACGCACGATCTCCAGCATCAGGTCGATCGAGGTGGTGCCGCCGGCGCAGGTGTAGCGCTTGCGGTCGATCTCGAAGACGTTGCCGGTGCAATTGATGTCGGGAAAGCGCTCGACGAAGCCGGCGCGGTTTTCCCAATGGATGGTGCACCGATAACCTTCGAGCTGACCGGCTTCGGCCAGGAGGTAAGAGCCCACCGACAGCGCGCCGAGCGCATTGCCGCGCCGGCCCCAGCTGCGCAGCGCCGCCAGCACCTTGCTCTTGCCGGGGAACTCGACCGACAGGCCCACCGACACGAACAGGATATCGACCGGCGGCAAATCGGCGACGGCATAGTCGATCTTGAGCGGCAGGCCATTGGAGGCCATGACGGGATCGCCGTCGGCCGAGACCGTGGTCCAACCATAGAAATCGCGGCCGAGCAGGCGGTTGGCCGAGCGGAAGGTATCGATCGCCGCTGCCAACGAAAACATCGAAAACTTGTCGACCAGCAGGAACGCGAATTGCCGGCCCCCTTGAACGGGATCATCCGGCCGTTCAGAGGGTATAGTAAGGTTCGGCAAAGAAGCTGCTTTCTGGGTCAGAAGGAAGGCCGCTTCAAGCCGGCCGCAAGGTAGGCTGAGGCTAACGTATTGGCCATCAGCATGGCAATGGTCATCGGTCCGACACCGCCGGGCACGGGGGTGATGGCGCCGGCGGCCTTGGCGGCTTCGGCATAGGCTACATCGCCGACGAGGCGGGTTTTGCCTTCGCCCTTCTCGGGTGCGGCAATGCGGTTAATCCCGACATCGATCACGGTGGCGCCGGGCTTGACCCAGTCGCCCTTGATCATTTCGGGCCGGCCGACGGCGGCAACCAGAATGTCGGCTGTGCGGGCCAGCGCCGGCAGATCCTTGGTGCGGCTGTGGGCGATGGTGACGGTGCAGTTGGCGGCAAGCAACAGATTTGCCATCGGCTTGCCGACGATGTTGGAGCGGCCGACGACGACCGCGTTGAGGCCGGAAAGATCCTTGCCGCGCACGCGTTCGATCAAAAGCATGGAGCCGGCCGGCGTGCAGGGCACGAAGGCTGTTTCGAGTTCGCCGGTGCCGAGCTTGCCGACATTGATGAAATGAAAGCCGTCGACATCCTTTTGCGGTGCGATGGCCTGGATGATCTTGCCGGCATCGATATGGGCGGGAAGCGGCAGCTGCACCAGAATGCCGTTGATGGCCGGATCGGCGTTGAGTTCGCCGATGATCTTCAGCAGTGCCGCTTCGGACGTGTCGGCCGGCAGTGTGTGCTGCAGCGAATGAAAGCCGCATTCCTTGGCGGTGCGCGACTTCGACGCGACATAGACCTGGCTTGCCGGATCCTCGCCGACGATGACCACCGCTAAGCCGGGCTGGGCCTTTCCCTTGGCGACCAGGTCCTCGGTCAAGGCCTTGACCTTCTGAACCACGTCTGCGGCGACGATCTTTCCGTCAATCACTTCGGCCATGAACCATCCTCGACATCATTCCAGCCAAGGCGCGGCGCGCGCCTTGAACGTTGCTTCGTGCATGTCGTTGTTCCAAACGTTCCGCCCATTCGGGTAAAGCCCGACGGCAGCGCTTTTTGGGCGCCATGCTGCGCGGCATTGTCACGAAATTTGGCCTAAGCAATCCCGTCAAAGCGCCGTCACATGCCGTAAACTCGAAACCGGCAGCTTTTATTCTGTGCTGACGGGCTCAGAGCGACTCATCCTTTCACGGAAAGGCTGAACCGCTCTATATTCTTGTTTTGACGCAATTCCCAAGGGAAAGCGCGCTACGCGCTTTTCCCGGGAAAACCGTTTCACACTTTTCCTGGAATTGCTCAGAAATAGCGGCGGTGCGAACGGCTTTCGGTGAGTTCGCGCACCGCTTCGCGAAATTCGCGCAGGCTGGCGCGGATATCGTCGATTTGCGCCTGCTGGTCTTCCGGCGCCGCCCCAGCGGGCTTCGGAGAAGACCACGGCCCGGACGCCGCGGGCAGCGGCTGAGCCTGCGAATAGGCATAGTCAGCCGGCTGACGAGGCTGCGCGTAGCCAGGCTGCTGCGCAGGGGAATTGGCGTGCGGAACCTCGTTCCGGAAGTCCGGCTGGCGATAGCCCACAGGCTCCTGCACCGGCCTTGTATATTCGGCGGCTGGTTGGGCGCGGTAGGTCTCGACGGGTTCGCCTGACGTCCCGCTACCCGGCGCGGCTTTGCGCATCGCCGAGAACAGTCCGTCGAACAGACCTGGGCTCCGGGCGGGAGCGGCCGCGGTCGGCAACACCGGAGGTGCTGCCGGTGGCGGCGCCACAGGCAGCGGCGCGCGATAGACCTTGTCCTCGACCGGAGGGCGGCGCTCGTCCATTCTGCCGCGCGAACGCGAATTGGCAGCGCCGCGCAGGCTGGCAAAGGCGCCGCGCATGGCGCCGACACCGATGCCCGAAGCAAGCCCGAGCAGCAGGCCGGCCAGCGCTATTACAGCCCGCGACGGTCCGTTGGGTTCGAGCGGCGGTTGCGCGGGGGTCATCAGATTGATGTTGGTGGTGTTGATGTTTTGCTGTTCGCCGGTCTCCTTGGCGCGCAGAAGGTACTGTTCGTAGACGGAGCGTTTGGCGGTGGCATCGCGCTCCAGTTCGCGCAGGCTGACCAGATCGCTGTTGACGTCGCCGCTCTGGACCTTTGCCTGAGCCAGGCGGGAAGCGAGATCCTGCTCGAGCTGGACCGAGCGCTTCAAATCGACCTGTAGCGACGAGGCGATGCGGCGCAGTTCGCCTGCGATGCGCTCGCGCGAGCCGTTGAGCTGGGCACTGAGCGCCTGGTATTCGGGATGACGCGGTCCCAGACGCACGGCGGCGCGGTCGGCCTCCTGCTTCAAAACTGCATATTGCGCGCGCAGTTCGCTCATCGTGTTGGAATTGATTTCTTCCGGCAAGGTGCCGTTGATGACCGAATTGACGTCCAGCGAACGCGCCGACGCGGCCCGGGCATTGAGTTCCAGCGTACGGGCCCGGGTGACTGAGAGCTGCTCGTTGAGCTTCAGCATCTGGTCGTCGCTGATCAGATGGCCCTGCGCGTCGACGAGATCATGCGTGGCCCTGAAATCCTCGACCTTGCGCTCCGCTGTCTCGACATTCTTACGCAGGTCATCGAGCTTGGCCGTCAGCTGGTCCGTCGCGCGCCCGGCCATCCCGAACTGGTATTGGGCCGCCTCCTGCTGGAAAACGTCCCTGGTCCTATTGGCTATCTCGGCCGATTTGTCGGCGCTTTGAGTGGTGGCGCTGATGGAAACGACAAAGCTCTTGCCGCTGCGCTCAACCGACAGGCTCTTGGCCAGATTGCCGACCGCCAGCGCCTGGCGGCGCACTTCACCGCCGCCGCCAGGGCCATCCTGGCGCGACAGTATCGAGCGAATGAGCGACAGGACGCCAAGGCCGCCAGAGCCCTGTCCGTTGAATTCCGGATCGTCGACGAGATTGAGATCGGCCACGACCTTGTCGAGGACCTTGCCGGATGTCACCATCTTGATGCGGGTTTCGACAACAGCCAGCGCCGCATCGGGCTGCCCGACCGGTTGGGTGAGATCGTTGTCGGAAAGCTTCAGGTCGCCTGGCTCGATGACCATCTGTGTGGTGGCTTCGTATTTCTTCGGTGTCGAAACGGCGACGGCGACGCCGAGCACCGTCCCCAATATCGTCGTCGAGACGATCAGCAACTTGGAACGAGTAATGCCGCGGACGACCTGGAGCGGATCGATCAGCGGCTTCCATTCCTGCCCGTCATCGTCGTCGCGGTCCGGTTGCTGCTCGTGGAAAGAGCGGGGCTCATAGGCCGCGCGGGAGCTAGGCTCCTGACGCCGGCCGGAAACAGGCTCCTCACGCGCGCTGGCGGCCGAAACGGGTTCGCCGTCGGCCTGGAACTGCGGCGGCTCGGGCGGTGACGTTGGCGCCGGATTCGACCGCGCCTCGCGTTGCGATCGGGCTATGCGGTGACGCGTGGCGGCATCCTCGCGCCATGACGGATCCACCCGGTCACCGATCGAGACCGCCGACGCATCCGCCGCCTCATCGCCGCGCACAGCTTTGCCGAGCGCCAGGAGGGAGCGCTCGCGCCTCCAGTCTTCACGGTTTTCCCTGTCGACCATTGTCTCGAAACTTTACCTTCGACGGCGCGGGAGCGGCGGTCGGCCAATCGTTAAGTCACGCTAAACAGGCATGGGAAACAAAAGGTTAATTTCCGAAGTCTGCAAGTGAAAGTTTCTCGCTTCGCCACGCATTGCCGGGATCTGTAAAATGGCGTCAGAACCGCACGTTAAGCTTTGCGGCTTACGGCTTTCCTCGATATGACGCAGGCCAGCGACATACCGCAAAGGCGGACACTCGCCCGCATCGGCACCTTCCTCGCCGAAAGACGGGGGCTGGTTCGCGACTATCTTTCAGCCATCAGCGGCGCCGGCGGGCGGCTGGTGTTCTCGCTTGCCTATTTCATCGCACTTGCCAACACGCTGTCGATTGCCGAGTTCGGCATGTTCGCCACCGCCTCGGCGGCCGGCGTCATGCTGTCGCGCATCCTCGCTTTCGGCTTCATCTCGGCGCTTTACCGCACAGCCACCATCCGCCCCAATCTGATCGGCACCTTCACCGCCGGCTTCCTTTTGCTTGGCGCCGTGTCCTTACCACTGCTGGCGGCGGCCTCCTGGGGCGTCTACCTCATCTTCTTCGCCAGCACCGTTCCGCTGGCCGTCTTTGCCGCAATCGTCTTTGCAGAGGCGCTTTTGTGGCGGCCGGTCGAGGTGGTGCTGATCGTCAACAACGGGCTCGGCAAATTCGGCCGCGCCGCCGTGCTGTCGATCGTGGCCACGGCGTTCCGCGCGCTGGGCGCCGTGCTGTTCATGCTATCGGGCCAGCACAGCGTCTGGATCTGGTCGTTGTTCTACATCGGCGCCAACGCCGCCTCGCTGCTGCTGGCCTTCGGCTTCTATTATCCACGCCAGCGGCTGAGGCTGCGCACCGAGCTCTATCTCAGGCGGCTTGCCGATTCGATCTATGTTGCAGGAGCCGAAGTGCTGTTCTACCTGCAGTCGGAATTCGACAAGCTGCTCGTGCTGGCGATCGGCGGGCCGCATCTGGCCGGCATCTATGCCATCATCATGCGGCTGGTCGACCTGACGGCAATCCCGATCCGCACCTTCTCGATGATGCTGGTGCAGAGGATGATGCGGGCGCCGGAGCTGTTGTCGCGACTGCGGGTCAAGAGCGGTATCGAAGCCGGCGTGTTCCTGGTGTCGACATTGGCACTGGCCGCACTCGGCATCGTGCTGCATTTCTTCCCCAATGCACTTGGCCGGAATGTCGCCGAGGCGGCGCCCTTGGTGGCGTTGGCAATCGGCGTGCCGGGACTGCGCAACCTGGTCGAATACCAGGCCGAGCTGCTGTTCGCGCGCGGCCAGACCGCGCTCAGGGCGCTCAACCTCGGCCTGCTGGCGGGGCTGAAGGCGGTGCTGTTGACCTATGTGCTGACCACGATTGCCGACACGCCCAGGCTTGTCGTATCGCTCAATGTCGTCTTCCTGCTGCTCTATCTCGCCTCGGCGCTGCTAACCTATTCGGCGCTGCGCAAGCCCGCCAAGGCAATCTAAGCCAATCCGATCAGGCGGCGGATGCGGCCGATATCGGTGCCGATGAAGGATTGCATGCCGATCGCCACCTGCCCCGGTGCCATAGCGGCGACGAAGCTGCGGAATTCGTCATCCGACAGCGCCTCCCCGGTCCAGTGCACGCGGCAGAATTCCTCCGAGCCGTGGAAATGGCCGGCGCCCCCCAGCACATCGTCGACATAGCGGCCATAGATCATGCATTCGGAGAACCGGCGCACTGAAGCGATGACCTCGACCCAGCCGCGCGCGTGCACCTTCTCGATCTCGGCGCACATCGCCGTCACGGTCTGACGGCGCCAGGCGATCAGCGTCGAAATATAGTCGTGGTTCGAAACCTCGGATGCATCGATACCAATCGCCGAGGCCGCATTGCGCGACCAGATGCGATGCTCGTCGTGACCGTCGCTCGACAGCACGCCGTCGCGCCGGAACAGCCGCACCTTGCCGTCGCGCCAGAAGGCGCTCAGATCGAATGGCTTGAGGAAGGCGACGTCGGAATCGCAGAAGACCAGCACGTCTTCTCCAGCATGCGCAGCGATGGCGATGCGGCGCAGCTGCTGCACATGCCAGCCGCGCAGCGGCTGGGTCTTGAGACTGAGCCAGATGCGACGGCGAAAGAGGCTCATCGGATCGTCGAACACACGCAGCCAGCGCGGCAGCAGGTCGCGCTCGTCGACAACGCTGCGGCGGTCGTTTTCCAACTGGCGAAACAGCGCCACGTCGCGGTGCTCGACCAGAATGTAATGATGCGCCAAGCCGGAGACATGGCGGTCGAGGGTCTCGCACAACAGGCGGCAGCGTTCGAAATCCGGCGCATAGCTGGCGGTCACCACCGCCGCCGTCGGCGTTTGCGGCAGGGCACCGGTCTCGGCTGCAGGGCTCGGCACGACGCGGCTGTTCACCGCAACTCTCCGGCGGGCTCGGGCCGACGCGAGAATTTCTGCCTGACGACACGCAGCAGGAACACCGGATTGCCGACGACGTAGCGGCGCCACAGCCGGCCGGGCTCGATGCACAGACGGAACAACCATTCGAGCCTCAGCTGGCGCATCCACAGAGGCGCCCGCGGCACCGTGCCGGAGAGAAAATCGAGCAGCGCGCCGACGGCGATCGGCAGCGTGCAGTGGCGGGCATCGATATGACGGGCGATCCACAATTCCTGGCGCGGCACGCCCATGGCCACAAGCAGCACGTCGGGCCGCAATGCCTCGATGCGATCGACGATCGCCTGCTCTTCGGCGGGGGAGAAATAGCCGTCATGGATGACGACGAATTCGTGCTGCACCGCCAGAGCGGCTAGCCTGACCGACGCCGCCTCGGCGTTGGCGCGGGTGGCGCCAAGCAACCCGACGGTCAGCGGCCTCGCCGATGCCTGCAGAAAGGCCGGAATGAGATCAGTGCCGTTGAGATTGTCCGGGAACGGCGCGCCGTAGAGCAGCTTTGCCGCCAGATCGACGCCAACGCCGTCAGGCAGGATGAGGAAATCGTCGAGCGCCTCGGCAAAGACCGGATCGGTAGAGGCGATGTTGGCGTTGTGAGCGTTGAGAAAACTGACCTTGGTGAAGCGCCGCTCGGCAATCAGACGAGCGAGCAGCGCGATCGCGTCATCCCAGCCGATGGCAAGGACCGAAATGCCAAGGATCGTCTTCAGCGTATCGAGCCCGAAGGCGGCGCGGGCGGTGTGCATGTTCATGCAAACACCTCCTCCCCCACCGACCCGAGCTTTTCCAGGCCGAGCCTGATGGCGGCATCCAGTGCCTTGATCTGCCGGCGGTGAAAGGCGCTGCCATCGACATCCTTGACATCGGCCGCCGCTGCCTCCAGCGCGCCGGCGAAGGCGGCCGGATCGTCGGTGACGAAACAATTTGCCGGGCGATGATCGATGCCGCGCAGCGAACGGCTGGTGGCGACCGACGGCAGGCCGAGTTCGAAGGTTTCGATGGTCTTGAGCTGAACGCCGCTGCCCGCGGTGCTGATCAGTGGGATGACGGCGGCGCCGCGCACGAAATCCTGGGCGTCGGGCACGCGGCCGACAAATTCGACACCGGGATGGGCAGAGGTGATATCCGACGGCATGTTGCCGGCGACCCTGATGCGAAAGCTCCGGCGAAGATGCGGCACGACTTTTTCCAGGAACCAGTCGAGGCCGATGCGGTTCGGCTGCCAGGTCCAGGTGCCGATCAGCGCCGCGTCGCAATCGATGCGGCGCGGCTTGACCGGCTTTGGCGCCGTGGCAGTGGTCACCAGCGGCAGCACCGCCGAGCGGTCGTCGCTGGCAACGCCGAGTGCGGCGCGGTCTTCCTCGGCCAGCGTGAAGACGAAGCGAGCCCGGCGGCAGAGCCGCTCCTCCATGGTCTTGAGCAGCCTGGCCTCGCGGGCAAACAGCAGGCGCTGGAAGCGACTGTTTGCTGCTGCCGCATTCTCTTTGGCCGAACCATGTTCGACATTGTGGGCGACGAAAATCGAGGGACGGTCGGCGAACAGTTTTTCAAAGGCGCCGGCGAACTGCACCGAATTCAGGACATAGCCGTCGAAGGGACCGGCGCGCTCGATCGCGGCACGGACTTCGCTGTCGGAAACCGCGCGCAGCTTCACGGAAGCGAAGGTGAGCCCTGACAGCACCGCCTTGCCAAGCCAGGCGAGCTTCTGCCGCGCCGAGGCGCTTTCCGTGCGCACGTCGACGGCGCCGAGCACGAAGGTGTTTTCGGGGTCGCTGGGCGCCTTGCCCGGCCAGATGAAGCCAATGACGGTGACGCGCACGCCGGCGCGCCGCAAGGCGGCGATGATCGCAGCATTGGCGATCTCATAGCCCGAAGCGAGAGCGCCGTCGGGCACGATCGATGTGGCGAACAGCAGATGCATCTCACCTATCCAGGCGTCAGCCACTAGCAAAGCTGGGTGAACCCTTGATTAAATCACGCAACGCAACGGCTGAAAGGCGCGGACCGGCAGGCGCCGCTGCGAAAGGTGATTAACGAAACGTTATCGTCGCGGTGTTATCGAAAGCCAGATTCAAAACATGCGGCTGGAGCGGATGATCCCTTTGCCATCGGACGGTTCGGTTTCGATTGCGGGACGCTCTCCGGGGCTCGCCGCAGAGACGATGGAAGCCGTCGTCACGCTGCCGACCTTCAAGCGGCCGCAACTGCTGCTCGAAACGCTGGCGTCGCTCAAGGCACAGCAAACCAGCCGGCGCTTCGCCGTCATCGTCATCGAAAACGAGGCCGAGGCGCGTGAGGGCGCCCAGGCGGCCGTGCCGCTGTTCGAACGCGACGATATGAAGGGCATGGTCATCATCGCGCATGAGCGGGGCAATTGCAGTGCCTACAATGCTGGCTGGCAGACGGCGATCCTGCATTTTCCGGATTTCCGCCACCTGCTGGTCATCGACGATGACGAGATCGCCGACGCGGACTGGCTGGAGCGCATGTGCAGGACGGCGGAGACGCTTGGCGCCGACATTGTCGGTGGCCCGCAAGTGCCGGTGTTTACCGATCCTGCTCACGCCAAATGGGCCGAGCACCCGGTGTTTGCGCCGCCCTATCGCCAGACCGGGCGCGTGGCCGCACTCTATTCCTCGGGCAACCTTCTGGTCGGGCGCAATGTGCTCACCATCATGGGGCCACCCTTCCTCGACCTGCGGTTCAACTTCATGGGCGGCGGCGATTCCGACTTCCTCAGCCGCTCGGCGCAGAAAGGTTTCGTGCTTGGCTGGTGCGCCGAGGCAAAGGTGCGCGAAGGCGTTCCGGCCCGGCGCGTCGAGGCTGACTGGATCCGCGCCCGATCCTTACGCAACGGTGTAATCTCGACGCTGGTCGAAAAGAAGAAGCGCGCCGGCACGCCATTCGCCGGCGCCAAGGTGTTTGCAAAAAGCCTGGCGCTGCTGATAGCCTCGCCCGTGCGCGGCGCAATCAAATTGGCGCGGACAGGATCGCTGTCGACGGCGCTTTACCCCGTCTATGTCTCGCTCGGCCGCGTGCTTGCCGAATTCGGATACGCCAATGAGCAATACAGGCAGCCTGAGAAGAACTGACGAGCTGCTGCTGGGCGGCATCGTCACCCGCGACGGCGTGGCGACGGCGATTGCCGCGCTGTTGTTTGCCGTCGTCATCGTGTCGTTCCGGCCGTTTCAGCCGGCAGGCGCGGAACTGACCGGCGACGGCGGCGACATCGTCAACCAGCTCGGCTTCAGTTCGCTCGGCGCCATTTCGACCTTCTCACTGCTGACGTTCGCCGACCCCAAGATGGTGCGCTCGCTGCTCAGCCCGTCCTGGATCCTGATGCTCGGCTTTTTCATGCTTTCGGTCATCAACGCGACCGACCCGTCCTCGGCCATGCGCGCGGCCTTCTTCACGCTGCTTGGCGTTCTGACGATAGCGACGGTCCTGGTGCTGCCGCGCGACGCCGACAGTTTTTCGAAAGTCATCATATTCTGCGCGATCGTCGTTATCGGCCTGTCCTATATCGGCCTCATCGTCTTTCCGCATGAGGCCCTGCATACGGCCGATTCGCAGGAGCCCGAACATGCCGGCCTGTGGCGTGGTGTGTTCGCCCACAAGAACATTGCCGGACCAATCATGGCCTGCTTCAGCTTCGCCGGCCTCTATCTCTTCCGGCGCGGCCAGAAGTTCTGGGGCGTGGCGATCTTCGGCGCGGCGATGATCTTCATGCTGCACACCGGCTCCAAGACGACGGCCGGCCTGGTGCCGTTCTCGATCCTGATCGTCGTGCTGCCGGGCCTGATCGGCATGCGGTTCGGCACGCCGATCCTGTTTGCACTGGCGATCATTGCGACGGCCATCGGTACCTTAGGCATCGTCTTCATCCCCCCGGTGAAAGAGCTGGCGGCCACCTATTTCCCCGACCTCACCTATACCGGACGCACGACGCTGTGGGAGTTCTCCGGCGAGATGCTGGCGAAGAAGCCCTGGACCGGCTACGGCTATGAAAGTTTCTGGGGCACGCCGCTGCTGCTCAGTCAGGACCAGCCCTTCGACCGGGCCTGGGACATCCGGACCATCGTGCATGGCCATGACGGCTATCTCGACATTGCGGTGCTGATGGGCATCCCGGCGCTGTGCGTTGCCGTCTACACTTTCGTGATCGCGCCGCTGCGCGACTACATGCGCATCCCGCCGCGCAAGGAGAACATCTATCTCGGTGACTTCTTCATGATGGTGGTGCTGTTCACGGCGCTGAACGCGTTCCTGGAAAGCTTCTTCTTCCATCGCGGCGACCCGGTGTGGCTGTTCTTCGTGCTCGGCGTGCTTGGCTTGCGGCAAGTG
Organism: Mesorhizobium sp. M0058; assembly: GCF_040323095.1. Lineage (NCBI taxonomy): Bacteria > Pseudomonadati > Pseudomonadota > Alphaproteobacteria > Hyphomicrobiales > Phyllobacteriaceae > Mesorhizobium > Mesorhizobium sp. M0058. Next base: position 302,164 of record NZ_JAMYUQ010000003.1, on the reverse strand, counting down.
TCGCTGCGGCCGATCGCGGTGCGCCGGCGACCTTGACCGGCTGGCCTGAGCACCCCTTGAGGGGCTTTCCCGTCTGCCCGCTAGCGTCTAAGGAGAACCCTTGTCTCGGAGGGCTCTCAATGACGATCAGGCTTGTTCTCGCCGGTTGCGGCAATATGGGTTACGCCATGCTTGCGGGCTGGCTGAAATCCGGCAAGCTTGCCCCGCAAGCCGTGTTCGTGGTCGAGCCCAATGCCGAATTGCGCAAGCGCGCCGAGCACCTCGGTTGCAGTGTCGCCGCGGACGCGAACGGGATCCCCGCCGACGCAGAGCCCGACCTCGTCGTCATCGCCGTCAAGCCGCAGGTGATCCGCGACGTCGCCGCCGCCTACAAGCGCTTCGGCGACGGCAGGACCACCTTCGTCAGCATCGCCGCGGGCACGCCGGTCGCCACCTTCGAGCACATACTCGGCCATCTCGCGCCTGTTATCCGCTGCATGCCCAACACGCCGGCCGCGATCGGCAAGGGCATGATGGTGGTCTATTCCAACCCGCTGGTGACCGACGACATCAGGCGTTTCGTTGCCGAGCTGCTGTCGGCGAGCGGTGTGGTGACGACGATCGACGACGAAGGCCTGATGGACGCGGTGACGGCGGTTTCGGGGTCCGGTCCGGCCTACATCTTCCATTTCATCGAGGCGCTTACGGTTGCAGCCGAGAAGGCCGGGCTGCCGGTCGAGACCGCCAGGCTGCTGGCCATGCAGACCGTCTATGGCGCTGCTGCACTCGCTGCCGAAAGCGGCGAGAAGCCCGGCGTCCTGCGCCAGCAGGTGACCAGCCCCAACGGAACCACGGCAGCCGCCCTTGCCGTGCTGATGGGCGAAGACCGGCTGACGAAGCTGCTGACCGAGGCGGTGGAAGCCGCGCGGCTGCGGTCGGTGGAATTGGGGAAGTAGCCGAGGCGCTCGCGGGGCCGTATCAGCCCCACTTCATCTCACCCTTGGCGACCTTTGCGCCCAGTTCCAGGGACGAGACGTCAAGAAGATCGGGATAGCGCCGCTTCATCGCTGCAATCAGCTCGACGCTGGATTTCGCTTTTTCGGCTTCCTTATTGAAAGCTTCGAGGTAGGCGCGGGTGAATTCCACGGCCGCCAGACCGTCCGGTGCACCGGCTACCTGATGGGACGGCACCACGATGTTTGGTTTGCGGGACGCGATTTCGTTGAGCGCGGCAATCCATTTCTTGCGGTCGTCTACGGTTGGCTCGTCGGCAACCCAGACATGTACGCCGGACGAGATCAGCACGCCGCCGAACACCGCTTCAAGGCTGGGCACCCAGAGATACCGCCGGTCTTTCAGATCGGCGACGGTGACGATCTCGATCTTGTTTCCTTCGATTTCAAGTGAGGTGATATCGGAAGCCTCGGGAATGACGACATCCGCCAGGACCTTCGGTCCATTGTCCTTGAGCTGTGGGCTCCAGACATCCAGCTTGGCTTGCACATTGGCTTTGATGGCCGCAACCGTTGCGCCGGCCGCGATGATCTTGGCGCCGGGGAAAGCATCCGCGACGGGACGGAGGCCAAAATAATAGTCAGGGTCGCTGCAACTGACATAGATCGTCGTCAGGGTCTTGCCCGTCGCCTTGATCGCATCCGCGACCGCACGGCCATCGGACAGGGTAAATCCGCCGTCGAGGAGGATGGCTTCTTTTTCCCCGGTCAGCAGCACCGGCGTGCGGCGGAAACCATTCTCGTCAGCCTGAAAATGGGTCCATTCCAGCTTGGCGGCGGCCTTGGCTGCAAAAGCCAGAGGCTGAAGCATGGCAACCATGCCCGTTGCCAGAAGGGTTTTCATCGTCTCGCGTCTTGTCCAAATGGTTTGCAAGATTTCAATCCTCAATGGGGGTTCAACTGATCGAGATTGGCATCTCGGCATGGTTTGAAAAACCCGGATCAAAAAGACAGACTGTATGAATGGATCACACAATGGCAGCCGATGGTCTGCGTCGTCAGCACGAGCGCAATGATCAGGCGTGTTGCGCGACCAGGTCAACAGCCCATGGCGCGAGCGCGGCAGCATTTGGCCTGCTGGGCGGGAGCGGCTGACGAAGCTGCTGGCCGAATCGTGGAACTGGGGGAGTAGGATCAGGCCAGATCGGTGTGGGAAAAGTCTTTCCCTTTGTAGAGTAAGGGCATCCCACAGCTTTTTGCCGAGGCATATGACAGGCAGTCAGCGAGATTGAGCTGAGCCGGGTGGCCGCGACGTTTGCCATAGTTCGAAAAAGCCTGGATCGCGAGCTTGGCATCACCGATTTCGATCGGAACCACCTCGATCTCGGCCACACGCAGGAAGTCCTCTATCGCCTTTTCGGCGAAGAGCGGCTCCACCACCAACTTCGATGAAAGCCGCATCGCCGCTTCGAGCACGACCAGCGGAGATGTTATCCGTATCGAGGCCTGCCCGATCCGGCGGCTCCAATCGGCGGCGTCTTCCTCTCCGGCGAGGACAGCGATCACCACCGAGGTGTCGATGAACATCAGGAATGTCCCCACATCTCGTCGATCTCATCCTTAGTCAAATCCCTGCCGCCGCTTCCCGCCTTGGCCTTCAGATCGTTCGATATGGCGGCCAGCCGCTCAGCCAGCGGAACTCGTTCACGTTCGCGCTGAAGCTCGGATTCGAGCGCCTCGATCACCGCCTCGGTCATTGAAATCTTTCGCTTTTCGGCAAGCTGCCGGGCGAGGTCACGGGCGCGCGGGTCTCTGATCTGGAGATTCATCCTGAGCCTCCGTTCGGTGCCACTACAACATAGGGAGTTGTCATGACAAGGCCAGCCCGACTGGCCTGTCATCCAATCTCAGCTCCCGTACAGCATCTCATCCTGCAGCTTGCGCAAAGCGAACAGCCTGGTCGTGCGGTCGGGTGTGGCGTTGTCGGTGGTGATGAGCTCGCCCTTCCTGACCGGCTTCAGCACCTTGCCGCCTTCGAGCAGGCCGACCGGCACTGCCAGATTGGCGCGCGCCTCTTCGACGGTCATGGTCCAGGAGCGGTAGCAAGTCTCGCCGATGGCATCGAAGGTCTCGCCCGTGGCGAGATCGCGCTTGGCGACCGCGCAGACCTCGGCCACCGGCTTCGGCAGCGGCACCATGTCGGGGCGGCCGTAGAGCATGATACGCGCTGCCGTCAGCGGCACTTCCAGCGAGGTCAGATGGTAGGGCCGGAAGAAGCTGTAATAGGGGCCGTGGCCGATATGCAGATCGTCCATGCGCTCGACGATGCGCGGATGCGTCGCCTCGACGATGACGAAGACGCCCGGCGCCACACCCTTGCCGATCGTGTAGTCGACAACACCCTTCTTCGACAGGATGCCGCCATCGGCGCGCGGTATCAGCACCTTGGCCAGCTGGTCGCGGTCGGCCTTGGGCCCGTGCATGCCCGGCACATCGGGCACCAGCCCGGTGGCGTTGGCGATGGCGCACATCTCGACCATGGTTTTCGAGCCGTCGACGAACTCGACCAGCATGCGCGGGTTCATGTTGCGGCGAAGGGCTTCCTCGCGATAGTCATCCGGAACGGCATCGTGGTTGAGCGGGTTGTTCTTGCCCTTGCCAGCCGAGACGATGGTGTAGCCGAGCGCGGAGGCAAACTCGATCAGCTCCATGCAGCTCGACGGCTCGTCGCCGGCGCCGACCGAATAGACGACGCCGAGCCGGTCTGCCTGCTGCTTGAGGTAGCAGCCGATCGTGACGTCGGCCTCGACATTCATCATCACCAGGTGCTTGCCGTGCTCCATCGCCTTCAAGTCGAAATCGGCGGCGACACCAGGCTTGCCGGTGGCGTCGATCACGACGTCGATCAGCGGATTGGTGACCAGCATCTCGTTCGAGGTGATGGCGATTTTCCCGGCCTCGATCGCCGCGGTGACTTTCGAACCCATGTCGGCCTCGACCGCCATCGCCTCGTCGCCATAGGCGATGCGGATGGCGTCGCGCGCCGTGTGCGGACGCCGCGTCGAGATGGCGCAGATCTCGATACCGGGCATCAGCATGCCTTGCGTGACCAGGTCGGTGCCCATTTCGCCGGAGCCGATGACGCCGATGCGCACCGGGCGGCCCTCGGCGGCGCGCCTGGCGAGATCGCGGGCCAGTCCGGTCAGGGCGACATTGGTCATGCAAGCGTGTCCACGGCTTCTTGATTGCAGGCGGGAATAGCAGGGAACGGCCCCGCTTTGCCAACGAAACCAGCGGACGGCGGCAATTTCTCCGGCAACAGGCCCGGCAGGTGAGGCCAACCCCAGTAGAGGCTGATTGACCCGCCTCGGCGTCAAACCACCCTGATATAGCTCGTCATGCCGGTTTTCTGATGTTCGATGATGTGGCAGTGCAGCAGCCAGTCGCCGGGATTGTCCGCGACGAAACCGAGCTGAACCTTCTCGTTGGGCTGCATGAGATAGGTGTCGGAGATGACCGGCTGAACCTGGCGTGTCGACGACGACAGCACCTTGAAGCTCATGCCGTGCATATGCATCGGATGCGATTGCGGCGTCAAATTCTCCATGTCGATGACATAGCTTTTGCCGAGCTTCAGCTCGGCCAAAGGCGCGGTCGGGTCCGGCGTGTCGCCCGGCCACGGTACCTTGTTGATGGCCCAGAAGGAGTAGCCTAGCGTGCCGCATATGCTGTCGCTCGGCACGTTTTCCGCCGTGGCGCTGAGCGAGAGCGCGATGTGTTTCGCGCTGGCGAGATCCACCTCCGGCACCGGGTTGGCTTCCAGCGGTGCGAGGTCGCGCAGGTCGCGCTTGAGCGAGCTGCCGGTGGCGCGCAAGGTGGCGAGGACCTTGGGTTTGGTGCCCCTGATGTCGCCCAGGCTGACGATCGCGCCCTCCTGGTCAGGCATGCGGATGGCGAGCTCCATGCGCTGCCCCGGTCCGAGCAGCAAGGCATCGGGCGCAAAACGCTGCGGCACCGGATTGCCGTCGAGCGCGATGACCGCGGCCTCCGCACCCTCGACGCGAAACGCGTAGATGCGGGTGACATCGGTGATGGCGACCCGCAGCCGCACCAACCCGCCGGCCGGCGCGTCGAATTGCGGCTGGTCGAGCCAGTTGGCGGTGCGCACCGTGCCATAGGTTCCGGTTTTTGCGGCATCGCGCGGCCGGAATTGCTGGATGAACTGCGCGTCGTCGCCGAGGCGCCAGTCGCGCAGATTGACGATTGCCTCGGCGTCGAATTTGGGATCGTTGGGGTTTTCGACCACGATCACGCCGGTGAGGCCATGGCCCATCTGCTCCAGCGTGTTGCAATGCGGGTGATACCAGAACGTGCCGGCGTCGGGCGACGTGAAGGCGTAGTCGAAATGATCGCCGGTATAGACGTAAGGCTGAACTAGGAAGGGAACACCGTCCATCTTGTTTGGAACGCGAATGCCGTGCCAATGGATGGTCGTCGGGTCGTCGATGGCGTTGACGAGACGCGCGGCAAAGGGCTCGCCTTTTTTCATCCGCAGTACAGGCGGCATGCCTGATTCACCATACGTCAGGACATCCCGGGTCTCGCCCGCATCCATGAACCTGGCCTGGATCTTTGCCGTCTTGAGCACCACCGGCTCAGGTGTGACAGCTGCCCAACCGCTGAGCCTGGTCATTGCTGCCAGCCCGACGCCGCCACCGCCGGCAACCGCAGCCGTTTTCAGAAGCCCGCGGCGGGTGAATAGGGTCATCTGGCGCTCCAACGGAATATGATTACCTGTCGTCCTGAATGACGGGTGGCGACCGGCGCACAAGCCGATACTGCCACATCGCATCTCTGTCATGCCATGGCGAGCCGGTGACATCTGCTTGCGCAACAGCGTGAACGCTGGGCGTGCCCACCATTCGCCCGCATCCGGGAGCGCGGGCTCGGATTAATGCAACTCGGCCAGCAACGCCTGTGCCTCGGCGAGGTTCTTTTCGGAACCGGCGGCGAGATCGTCCATCTTCTTGTCACGGAAGATGACGAGCGCGTCCTGGCATGCGGCGATCGCTTCCTGTGCCATCGCCTTGTCCTTGTGGGCGGCGCCCAGATCGACCAGCACGTCGCACAGGCTGTCCTGCGTGAAGGCGACAGCCGGCACCGAATTGATCTTCTTTTGCACCACGATCGCCTCGCGCAGGACCAACACCGCCTCCTCGAAATGCGCGACATTGTTTTCGGCGCGGCCGGCCATGGTCAAGGCATAGCCCATCTCGTTGCGCGCATTGGCCCAACGTTCGGGATCGCGGTCGCGACCGAGCTGCTCGGCAAGCGCCCGGTTGACGACAATCGCCTCCTCGTACAATTCAGCCGAAGGCTCGCGGGCCGCGATCATGCTCAGCGTCTGCGCGAGACTGGTCTGGTTGGTGATCCAGAGATCGGGATCGCGGGCGATCGTTCGCACCGTGGCGAGGTCGCGGTAGATCTGAGCGGCTCGTTTCAGCTTGCCGACATCGTTCGCCCAGTAACCAAGACTCGACAGCCCGCCGGCGAGATTGTTCTGATTGTTCTCCCAGACAGCCAGCGCATTCTCGCGCGTTACCACGCTGAGCGCTGCGTCATAGGCGGCAATCGCGCGGGTGAGCAACTCGACGTCCTTGCCGTCCGCGGCCATCAGCAAGGCATTGCCGATATCGCCCTTGGTGCGCGCCCATTGCATGCGGTCGGGAAAACCGTCGTAGATCCGCGCTGCCGTCTCGAAGCTCTCCACGGCCTTGGCGTAGAACGTGGCGTCGCCACCAATCCGGCCCTGGCTGTAGCGGGCAAAGCCGAGGTCGTAGTTGATATTGGCCCACTCCTCCGGGTCGGCGTCCTTGGAGTAGGCGGGGAGCGCGGCTTCCAGCATGTCGGCTGCTTGCGCCAGCAAGTCCAGGTTGGATGTATTGTCGCCCAGGATCGACAGGGTCTGGCCGAGCACGCGCCGCGTCTGGCCGATCTCCGTGACATCACCGCCTTTCGTCTGCCCGTCGAGCGCCGCCCGCAGCGCGTCGACCGATTGCTGCAGCAGTTGATCGTCAGAGGCCAGCTTGCCTGACATCATCAACGCGCAGCCGAGGCGGAATTCCGTCTTGGCCCAATTGACTGGGTCCTTGTCGCGGGTGCGAACCCTGAGCACCTGACCGTAGACATCGATCGCCTGCCGCAGGATCGAGATGTCCCCCGCGCGTTCGCCCCAGTTCGATAGCGTGCCTGCAAGGCTGTAACCAATCGAAGCGAACTCGCCCGGCGCGGCGGTTGCGGTATAGACCTCCCATGCCTGACGATACGCGGTCACCGCCTGCATGTAGTAATCGGTTCCCGTATCGAGATCGCCGAGCGTGTCGTTGACCGATCCCAGATTCTGCTGCAGCGAAGCCCAGTCAAGCGGCAGTTTCTCACGCGGATATTCGGACAGAGCGGCCTGGTACGCGGTGGCTGCCTGCATCAGCAGTTCCTTGTTCTTCTGCTTGGCGCCGAGGCGCTGCAATGCGTTGCCGAGCGTCAGCTGGCCGTTGGCCCAGCTCGCCGCGGCGTGCTCGCGCGTCCAAACCGTAAGCGATGCCAGGGCGGCGTCGCGCGCCTGCTCAAGCGTGGCGACATCGCCGTTAATGGTTCCGATCGATTCCAGCGCCGTGCTCAGATTATTCTGGATTGTCGCCCATTGCGCCGGCGCGCGTTCCCTGGTCATTTCGCCGGTCGCCGCCTGATAGGCAGCAACCGCCTGCTGCATGGTCGCGATATCCTTTTCGCGCTCACCAAGGCGATAGAGCGCTGCCCCCAGATTGACCTGGCTCAGCGCCCAGTCGAGCGGTACGCGCTCCCTGCTGTATTCCGTCAATGCCGCACGATGCGCCTCGATCGCCGCGCGGAAACTGTCCGATGTGGTCTGGCGGTCGCCGATTTCGGACAGCACGATGCCGAGATTGTTCTGCGTCGCCGCCCATTCCAGCGGCAGTTTCTTCAACGACTGCACCTCGAGCGCCGAGCGGAAGGCCGCGACAGCCCGCTCCAGAAGCGCCGTCCCGTTCTCGCGCTGGCCGAGCCGCCAGTAGACCGTGCCCAGATTGCCATAGGTCGATGCCCAGTCGTCGGGGTAGGCGTCATGCGTATAGACGGTCAGCGCCTGCTCATAGGCGGCAGCTGCCTTGTCGAGGTTTTCGCGGCCGGCTTCCCGTTCGCCCAACGTAGCAAGCGTGGCGCCCATATTGTTCTGGGTGGCCGCCCAAAGCAGCGGCAACTTTTCGCGGGTGACATAGGTCAATGCCTGTTCATAGGCTGTCAGGGCCTGGGCGAGATACGCATTGTCGCCGGAGAAGTCCCCTTGTTCCGACAGAGCGTTGGCCTCTGCCGCCTTGTAGTAGAACGCGTCTTCGTCGCTCCATTTGGCAGCCTGCTCGAAGGCCTTGGCGTAATCTTGCGCCGCCTCCTTGAAGTTGAAGGAGATTTCATAAGTCCTGGCACTGCTGGCGAAGACCTTTGCGAATTCCAGCCGCTTTGCCTTCAGCTCGGCCTCGGCCTGGTCGACCGTAGACGAAAGTTCGCCGATGCGGGCCTTGGCCTGTTCGTTGAATTTCTGCGCCGCTTCAAGCGCGCCTTCCTGAACCGCCTGTTCGGCGAGTTTCGATAGCCTGGCAATTTCGGGGTCCGGGTTTTTCAAAGTCTCGCGTTCAGCCAACACGTGTTTCAGCCGTTCGGTCTGGCCACGCAGCAGCTTGTCGAGCTCAGCCGGATCCTTGGGTATGTCGACCCCGAGCGCCTTCAGCATGGCGTAGAGCCCATCCATCGGCACCTTGCCGTCACGCGATATGGTTTCGATCTGGCGGCGCTCCGGATCGGGTAGCGTCGAGATGGTCAGCAGGAGCTGGCGTCGCTCCCTGAGGATTTCGCCCTCATCACCTTTCGGCGCCTCGGCGGGGGTGCCGAAATAGAGCAGCCGGCGCAGGCTCTCATTGACCCAGGGCCGCTGCTGGCCGTTGGTCTTGAGATAGACCTCCTCGCCGATCATGCGCAGAACGGTGCCGAATTCCTCGCCGCCCACCGTGTCGATGTGGCGCAGGATCGCTGCCGCATAGGGGCTGTTGCCATCGGCCGGACCGTCCAGCGCAACCTTGCCGGGCTCGGCGGCAAAGGCGATGACCTGGCCGAGGCTGTCGTCGACCGAGCCCTTGGCCTCGGCGCCGCCTTTCAGGGAAACCACGCCGCGCGTTTCGCCGAGACCGCCGGCGCCGATCGGCTTGCCTTCGTCGCCCTGCGCCAGCTTCAAGAGCGTGCCCGGCGGGAACGGATCGTTGCGGCAGGCGTCCAGCAGAACGATGGTGACCGGCACCTTGGCCTTCAGTTCGGCGACGATGGACGACAGCGGCACCAACTTTTCGCCGGCATTGTCGAGTGCCGAAATATCGGCATCGACAGGGACCAGATAATTCTCGCCACCGGCTTCGATGCCGTGGCCGGAATAGTAGATGATGGCGACATCGGCGCCCTCGGCATCGTCGACGAAGCCTTCGAGATCGCGCCGCAATTTGCGTGCGTCGCGATTGGTGGCGACATTTGTCTCGAAGCCGAGCTTGTCGAACATCTCCTCGATGGCGCGGGCGTCGTTTTCCGGATTGGGCAGTTTGCCGACATGCTGGTAGTCGGACTGACCGATGATGAGCGCGACGCCTTTCAGCGCCTTCGGCTCTTCAGCCAAAGCGGGGCCAAACGCGCATAGGCACACCAGTGCCGCGGCAAGTGCCGCGCACATGCGCCCTGTCGCACCTGCCGTTCGCCCAAAGAGCATTCTCTACCCCAAAACCCAACGCTATCTTCCGCAGGCGAGATGGCATCATGATGGCCGGCCGATGGCAAGTCCTTGGGCGAGCTGTGTTCTTGTCGTGGATATGCGTACGAGGCGGCTGGCTTTCAGCGTGCGAGCGGTAGTGTTCAGCATGCCGGATACGGCCAGTCCGGCCTGTTCATGAGTTGACAGGTCCGGACTTGTTGAGCAGTCGTCCGGCCCCGTAGAGCCTCTTTCTCTCAATCTTTCCGGGCGAGGGGGGCCACGGCTGGATGCGCGGGATTGGCACTTTTACGTCAGCCGGCTTTTTTGGTCCGCAACGAGACCCCGACTTCGCGACTGCATCTTTTTAAAATAAAAGGAATGAACTGGTGCTGCGAGAGAGGATTGAACTCTCGACCTCTCCCTTACCAAGGGAGTGCTCTACCACTGAGCTACCGCAGCAATCGGCGCCTCAATAGCCGCTGACGTCTTGAATTGCAAGGCGTTGCGTGACCATTCTGAGGGGCGCGCCAGAATGGTTCATCGTAACCGACGTGGCAACAAACAGGCAGGGAACGCACGGCAGGCGACACCAGCAGGCGAGAGCTACACCAGTTTTGCAACCAGGTTGGTGCCAGATCGGCAACAACACAGGAGAGGGACGAGATGAAAGACCCGGTCGATCACATTGAACGGCCCTGCCTACCATGGCGCTCATCAGCCGCTGTCACAGAGTGCGGGCTAGATGCCTCGAAGGTGAAGGCGCTGACGAGAGGCGACTTTTTCCAGCGATTGAAGGATTATGGCCAACAGCGAACAGCCATGATGACGTGCATGACGTGCTCGAATACAGCGGGACGGTGGGGAACGTGGGGCGATGACCCTCGAATGGCGCTACAGCGCGAGATCGAGTGGGAGGGCTTCGGAAGGTGGTCTCGCAGCCAAAACCGAGGCGAGCGCATGAAGGACGAGCTGGTAGCCATCGCGGCGCTCATCGAAGCGCACCGCGACGAGTTCGATCAACATGTGGCGGCGACCGAACAGCGACGCGAGTGGCTGAAAAGGAAGGCGGCGTTGGAAAAACGATCTGAGCCTGTGCGCCCTCGTTCGCTTTAGAGCCCCGTACAGAGGCGTCATGCACCCCCGGCCTTCACCAACTACCCGAGAAGGCCTCCTCGCGCGTCCTGGCCCTGTCCACGCCACGAATTGACAGGGTTTCGAGCTTTCCCCTACCCCCGATTCCAGCCAGAAACGCAAAAAAGTTCCCCACCGACCCGAAGGTCAGTGGGGACAACGGGGCATTGGGGAGGATGAGTGGTTCAGTGGGCGAGCGGTTTAAGGCCTGATCATGCGCCAAGCGTCGAGCCGCTCCTCGAGGCGCCGAATTTCCGCCTTCATGTCAGCAAAGGTGTCGCGGCCATTGCCGAGCGACGAGGCGAAGCTGGTCAGGTCGCCCCGGATCTGATCGATCTGTCGCTGAACGTTCAAATTCGAAGCGGCTTGGGTCTCGCGAAGGTTGGCGATATCGTGATCGCGGCTGAGGTTCTTCTCGCCCCATTCGTTGCGTCCGACAGTGGTTGCCCGCAAGTCGATCAGCGCGGCTTCGGATCGAGCCCGGTCTTCGGCGCCGCGCGCGGCCCGCCAGTCCATCTCCTGCCTCGAGACGGTGCTGGCGGCGAGCGCCTGGATTGACTTCTGCGTTTCGACGATAGCCGCCTTCATGTCGAGGCTGGCGTCTCTGATCGGCGTCAGTGCCTGGGTGACGAAATAGCCGAGGACGCTCGACGCCACGCCGATGGCGAGGAAGATGACCGGCCATTGCGTCTTGTTCCGCTCGGCCAGGTTGTTGGACAGCGCCGCGATCGACTGGTTGATCTGGCTAAACCCGGAGCGCATCTCGACTTCGACGTCGTTGATGCGCCTGCCCATATTGGTGACGCGCTCGCTCATCGCACCCTGCGAGGGGTCGGCAAATTGCCGGGTCATGTCGTCGCCATTTGTCATGTCTTCCGCCATTAGGTTGACGCCATGTCTGTAAACGAGTTGGAAACCGCTCGCGCGGCATTGTCAGTCCCGGCCATCTATTGATCCCCCGCGATCAGTGGTGGTCAGGGTCGGCTTGCTGCTGGAACAGCTTGCCGGCCCGCTTCAGTATCGAACCACGCCCAAGAGTAGCAGGACGATCAGGATGATGAGGATCGCGCCGTAGAACCATTGGCGCGGCACGCGTGATCCGAACAGAAGGTCGGCGAAGAACGCGATCAAGACGATGAGGAGGACTTGGAACTGGGTCAGCATGGGGAATCTCCGTTGAGACGCTTCATTTCACCAGCGCCTTGATGGTGACGCCCTTGGTGTGGTTAAGGCGCCGGCACGCGCTGAAGGTCGCGCGGTCCCGGGCCCAAAGTCGGCTTGCCTCATCGTCGGGCAAGAAGCGGTGAGGAACATCGACCAGCTGGCCACATTCGCGCATCACGCTCGGATCGACATGGCTTTTCGGCTGGTCAGCGACCCACGGCGTCGATGCCGATTGACAGCCTGGCGGGGATGCCGCGCCGAGACTTGCAAGCGCCAGCAGTGTCACCAGCCGCACTCGGGCCATTGTCTTCGTCCTTCTGTTGCCGGATGCGGTCTTCGAGATCCGCGATGCGCAGGGTGTCGGCGTCGGCCTGGTCGGCGAGATCCTGTGCGGCGGCGTCGATCTCGGCCTGCTTGGCTTTTGCCTTAGCCGCCGCGACGATCTCAGCGCGCCGCTGCTTCTCCTGCCAGACCAGGCGCTCGTTCAGTTGACCGGCGGCGTATTCGCGATCGACACGGCCGTCGACCAGCGAGGCCAGCGCCGGCCCTGCATAGGGGATGTAGCGCAGCGGCCCGATCGGCACGCCTTCGTAAAAGAAGACGATGCCGCCGGCGACGACGAGCGGCAGGCCGACGCGGGACGTCATGAAAGCCCAGACTGGGCCGAGGAACGCCAGCACGGGAGCCAAGAGTGCGAGGATCATCTCCGCACCATCAGCGCCGCTCGCCGTTCTGGAAGGCTTCAGTCGCCTTCTTGGCTCCATATTGCGAGCCGACATAGAGGACCGCGCAGACGCCGACGAATGCGCAGATCCACACCCATCCGGGTACGTCGCCGATGAAGTCCTTCACCGGCGCAAGGTAGCCGACGGCCGGCGTTGCCTGATTGAGCAGACCGACGCCGCCGACGCCTACGCCGCCAGCGCCGGCGCCGAGCCTGGTCCACCAGTGAACTCGAGCCTCCGGGATCTTGCCGGCAACTTCGGCAACCGTCGCATTGGCGCGCTCTGGTGCCATCTTCCGCGGTGAAGCGGTTGCCAGCGCCGTGAGGAACGCCTCATCGATCGTGTCATTCGGCGTGAGGCCGTCGGCATCGTTCTTGAAACTCAGGATCGAGCCGCGCGTCAGCGGTCCCATCTTGCCGTCGGAGTCGCCAGGATTGTAGCCGAGTTCCCGCAGGCGGTTCTGGACGGCCTGGATGGTTTCCTTCGTCGGAGGATCGGGAACGACTGGAATAGGGTCAGCGGCGGCCGCGGGAGCCGACAGCAGGCCAAGCGCCTTGCTGTCCGGCCAGACCTTCTCCGCCTTAGCCAGCCATGCACGCTGGTCGGCCAGGCCGGTCGTACCGCCGTTCACTGCCTTGCAAACGCCAGTTGTGTCGTTCCTGTCGGCCCGCGAGTTGATGTTGCGGTTCTTCCAGAAAATCGTCGCGGCCTTGAGCGCGCCGGGAAAGGTGCGCAGCAAATCTGGCTGCGATACGACTGGCACTCCGGTATCGTTCTCGACCTCTTCGAAATTGTCGCGGCCGGTGGTCTGGAGGATGCCGCTGCCACGGAAGGCCCAGCCGTCGCCGGGCTTCTTATTGCCAAGCCGGCCGCCGTAGACCTTCTCCGCCAGCATAGCCGGGTTGTTGGCGTAGGGCTTTGCCGCGGCGATCGTCGGGAATCGCTTCGGCCACACCTCAGTCATCCGCTTGGCGCTATAGGAGAGATTTTCCTCGAGGAGGCGCATCCCGCCGGTCTCGACGCAGACGCGGGCGAAGAAATGCCGCAGCCGGATCGGCGTGTTGATGCCTGCCTCGTCCAGCAAATGCTGGTTGGCGACAATGCCGGAGATGATGGCTTTCGATGCGTTGGGCGCGAGCCGCGCGAGATCAGCGGCCAGGTTTCGGGTCATGTGTGTGCCTTTCCGTGATCGCGTAAGTTGCATTGTTCGAATAGCGGGGGCAGTGTCGCGCCGGGTTGACGCCTAGTCGGCCAAGGCCCGGCACCCGCTCCCCCGTCAAGGAAGCTCGAGCCGGGCCGCCCGTTTAGCTCGACAGCCCCGGCAGCGCCGCATAGGCAACAGGGGCCATCAGCGTGATTGAGCGAATGAAAAATCCTTTGTAAGAAGACCCGTCATTTGGCCCACCGAAAGACGCGATCTCCTGTGGGTCAAGACTTTGAGCGGATGCGTCGGTAACGACAGCATTTCCATCGGTCGAGACGGACAGAAGACTATCCGTTCGAGTCAAGGCGACCTTGTGGACGCCTGTCAGATAAGCCCCGGTGTCGAATATCTCTCTGATGGTTGAACCCGTGTCATAGGCGTCAATCGTGCCAGAGCCGGTATTGTCGATCGCAAAGTGGTGATGGTTGCCGCTCTCCCAGATGTAGATCAACTCTGTGTAGTCGACGCCTGATAACTCCTCCCATTCGATCACAATCGTCCAATCCACCGTGATCAGGTCGATGAGCAAATCCCCGATAGCCAAGACGCCACCGGCGACATCGTTGTCCAGAATTTCAAGCCCGCTGGCGCCGACGCGAGCCGGCTTGTCAACGATGTCGGCAATCGCGACTGTGCCAGCATCCTTGGTGTAGACCTCGTTGAGAAAATCGAGGCTCCACGTCCCGATGCCTACGGGAGGCGGTCCTCCGCCCGTCGCCAGGATGAACGGGTTGATCATGAAGCTCATTGGTAGACGCCGATCAGCGTGACCTTGAGCCCCTTGGCATCGGTGCCCGCGTCATCGATGTCGATGGTGATCTTGTCGCCCTTGGCAAATGAGGTGGTCGACAGGACGGCAGCCGTTCCGGTCAGGCTGGTGTTTTCCGTCGCATCGATCGAGGGCCTGGTGGAAAAGATGGCCACCCCGGCCTTTTTGACATTGACGCGCACGATGCCAGACGAGCTCGGATCGGACAGCCCGATGAACACTTCCGACAGGGTGACGGCCGCTTCCATATAGAAGGTGATCTTGGCTGCCCCGGTCGTGATGTCGGACGTCTCGTCGCTCACGGCGATGGTCGAGCGGTATTTCTGCGCTACGGCTTCAAGGGCGGCAACCCTGCCGTAGAGCTCGGTGAAGTTGTCGTTGATCATGTCCCCGCCGGCACGCGCCTTCGTCCCGGTCCCGTCGTTCGCTGACGCGCCGAGGCCAATCATTTGCTGTGCCATGAGCTATTCCTGATCGAAGGTGAGGGTTTCGCTGTCGAAGGACCAAACATCGGAATCGAATGACGGCACAAACCCGCTGTCCAGAATGACGTGAGCACGCGCCTCATAGCCACGGCCGGCGACTGGCCGCTCCTGCCCGGGGACAAGGATGTCGAGCGCGCTCATCATGAAGACGCGGAAGGACAGTTCTGTCGGCGGATCAGAGCCGAAGTCCGTCACCACGTCCGCGCTGGCGTAATGGACGCTCGCTACCGTCGAGGTGAGCGTGCGCTTGTAGGTCGCGCCGGCGTAGATATCCCATTCGAAGGCGAGCGCCGCCTCGCCATGGTTTGCCGGGTTCAGTCCGGCAGCCAGCCTCGAGCGATAATCGGCCGAGAGATCGATGCCGTCCGGCGAGCCGGCCACCGCATCGAGATTGACGCAGGCATAAGGCGTCTCGGCGGCGCCAAGAATGAGGTTGCCCTTGACCACGCCGGTTGTCGGATCCTGGCCGATGCCGATCGCCTTGTAGAATTTCGTCGCGCCCAGGTCGGTGAGCGGTTGCGCGACCGACTTCAGCCATTCCGGCTTGATCATGACGAACACGTCGCCGACCTGGTGGCGGGAGGCAAAGACCTCGGTGCCGCGATGGCCTCGGATCGTAAAGCCGGACAGGGTGAAGGTGCCGTCGCCGTTGTCGATAGCAGTCTTGTAGCCGACGCCTTCCCATCGACCCTGCTTGCCGATGAAGGCAAAGTTGTCGCCGGCAAGCACCTGGTCCTCGGTCTTGTCGATGAGAAGATCCATGCTGCCGGCCGTGCGGCGAATGATAACCGTCGAATCGTCCGTCAGCGCGAAGGGATCGAGCGGGCTTGCCAGGACCTCGGCGCAGACACCGACGACGCCCATATGCGGCGCCTGCGTCAAAAGGGCAGAGAGTTGCGAGGCGATGTCGCCGCGGTAAAGCACGCCGCCAGCCCAATTCGTCTGGCCACGGCCGGCGAGGACGCCGTATTGCCGCAGACCCGCGCCGCCGAGATCATCGGCATAGCGGAACAGCGGGACATCGAGATGGATGTATTGCGTGGCCAGGCTGACCGGCACGAGATCCTGGGCGGCGGATGAGACCGGCGTGACCGTGGTCGCGACCCTGGTCTGGAAGTCGAGGGCGACGATGTTGGCAACCATGCTTCGATCGGTCGCTACGCTGTCGATCTGGACCGTATAGGTGACCTCGCCAGAGGGGACCGACACAACATCGCCAGGCAGATATTTCGGTTTTCCGGTTACCGAGAACGCATGGTTGCGACGCTTTGCCTGCAATTCGAAGAACTTCTCGATGACGAAGGTCTGCGCGTCGAGATCGGTCAGCACCAGCGGGCTCGAGTAGCGCTGCGTCCTGATTGAGTTGTTGATTGCCGGCATGGCGAATGATGCCGGTCGCGCGGTATAGCCTTGGTCCTTGGAGATGTATTGAAGCTCGACCCGCGTCACGGCACGGATATCGGCGTCATCATCGCTCTTGACCGCCTCGGAATCGCCGAACACCAGGTCGTCAGTGGTGATCACATCATCCAGGGAGAAAGTGGCGTCTCGACCAGGCTTCTTGAAATAGTAGCCGTTGCCGGTGTCGGCGAATGAGAAGCCATAGATTTCCTTGATCGACTGCACCACGGTGCGCACGTTCGTATCGTTGACGATGCCGACGCCGTAGCCGGAAAGCCCGTCCAGTCCTTCGAAGGTGAGTTCAGAGGGCCCGTATTTGCTCAGCGACATCACCTTGGTGAGCATCGTCTGGAGAGAAATCGCGCCCGGCAGCGTGTTCGCTTGACGATGCACCGTCCACACGTCGTCACCAGTAGCGCTCATGTAGCGGGCATTGCTCTGGTCGACGATGATCTCGCCGAGCCTGGTGCCGTCGGGAGCCACAAGGTCGCTCACAAAGAGCGAGAACGTCTTTCCCTTTATGTCGAGCAGAACGACATCGTTGCCCGATGCTGTTTCCAACATCGCCACGAAACCGGGGCGGCTGATCATCCGGTCGTGGAAGATCGGCACCAGCGCGGAGACGTTCGAGTAGCTTTTGGATGCGTTGGCATCGAAGGTGTCGACAACCGAACCATCCTCGGGATCGATGTATTTGAAGCGGTTTATCGGCCCGGCCAGGCGATAATTGACAACAAGATACCCTGTTGCAGGATCGAACCAGAGGACATTGACCGATAGGTCGATGACCCCCGTCAGGCTGCCCAAAAGGACGGCAGACCAGGCATCGCCATCGAACCTCAGTTCGTGAATATCGATATCCCCGGACAGGCTGGCGTTGGCCGAAAAGAACGAGGTGAAGCCTGACGTCACCCGGCCTTTCACCGCGACATAGGTGTTCGGCCCGTCGGGCAGGATGTTTGCGACATCGAGCGAGCCGACCGCAGGATCAAACACCGCAGCCATGCAGTTTGGATTGTCGTCAAGGCTTTCGCCGAGGAATACCCATTTCTGCCCGATCTGCTGGCCGGTGAGCCAGAACATGTTGACGGTGTCGATATAGGAAGCGAGCAGATGGCCGGTGACCGCCTCGTAGACTGCCGTCAGCCGGTTCGGCACGTCGAGCGTTTCGAAATGCACGAAGACAAGGCCGCTGCCGTTCATGGCGATCGGCACGCTCAACTGGTAGTCGACCGAATCCGATGTGTAGGGCTCGGATCCCTCAAGCGGGACGCGATACAGCTCCTGCCGGGAATCGACATCGAGAACGGCAAGCCAGACGCCGGCCAGCCCCGGAATGTCGGTCGGCTCGAGCAACTGGTAGATCACGCCTTCGGCAGGGTCATAAGCCGAGCCATGCGGGAAGGCATCGATCAAACCGCTTGGTGTCTCGCCTGACCAAACGATCTCGCCGCCGGCTGGCGTCTCGGTCGCATTGTTGGAGATCACGGCCCTGACGGTCGGCGGGCTGGTTGCCTGGAAGCCATCGAGATAGAGCATGGCGAAGTTCTGCCATGCGCCCGCGTTGGCACCGATGGCCTTGGCGGTGATCGGGTCGACAGCGGTATGATTGCCGCCATAGAAGCGGAAAGTGGACGAGGCGCCAATGCCTTTCTCGGCATCGTAGACGACCGCATCGTCGACCATCAGCCGGACCAGTTTGTAGCCGTCGCCGAAGGGATCGTAGGCCAGCAGATAGCCCATCGACGCGACCTGGCTGGCGCCCAGGATCGGCACCAGCGCGATACGGGAGAACGGGTCGTTGTTCAGCCAGCCCGTGCCTCCGACGTCGCTCAGGCCCTGCAGCGAGGTCAGCTTGACCTGCGTGTAGCCGGTGACGCTGGTGATCGTGGCGGCGCCGCCAATGACCGGGATGCCGTCGACCGGATAGGTTCCGACAACGATCGGGATCTGCCGTCCAAGCACAGAACTGAACGAAAAGGTCGCCGCGGCCGAAACCGGCTCAGGTGCCTTTGCTGCCTCCTCGGAACCCCAGCCGCCCCAAGACGATCCGACGTTCGACGAGCGTGGCGTTGCAAACCAGACCATCAGCCGGCTCCCTGCACTTCGGCCGGCGTATAGTCCTGGCCCGGGAAGCGGTTGACGTTGTTGTGGAACTTGCAGCCGCGAGCGCCTGAGCGAGACTGATCGCAACCGTCGCTGATGGTCAGTGTGTCGCCGACTTCGATGTCGAACGGCGCGCCATTGACGAGGTCGACAAGGGAGGTGCCCGGCGTCCAGCTGCGCGCCCAATCTTCATAGCCGTCGTTGGCGCCCGAGGTGAAAACCACCTTGCCGTGGGTGAAATTGAGACTGGCGGGATTGGTCACGGCGATGGTGAAGCGGCCGGCGTCCGTCACCGTGACGACAGTTGCTGTGAGCGTCAGGGGAGCGAGATCGACCCCGCATTGGTCACCGCCGAACTGGAACGAGCATTTCGGCTGCACCGTGAGCAGGAAGATGTCGGCCAGCGCATCGCCCTTGGTGACCACCTCGATATTGCCGACGAGCCGGTCCGTGAACTGCGTCTTGCCGACAAAGCCGTCGACGAGGATCTCGCGGTCGGATGGGTTGAGCGAGTTCGCCAGCCAGCAGGTGATCGCGGCGCCGCGCCAAGCGCCTCGCTTGATGTCGTCGGCGAGCAGCGGGCCCACGCTGTCGAAGGGCAGCGTCAGGTCGATGCCGGCCGGGCGACCGCCGCTGGCAACAGTCCATTTGCTGACATTGAAGCCTGGCGATTTCTGGAAGACGTCAGATACGGTGAGATCGGCGTCCCAATCCGTCATCCTGACCGTGCCCTTGATAGGGCTCACCAGCTGGATCAGAAAGCAGCGGGTGACCTCATTGCTGGCCAGCATCGCAACCAGCGTCGGCGACCAGTCATCCCTCATGGGATATCCTCTATTGCCTGCAGATCGTCGATGTTGAAAAGGTCAGGGCGCATGTTGGGGATCGACGGCTCGAAGCGATCGCCCTCGAATGCGACCGGCACATAGAAGTCGCAGGAGATCGTGATCACCGCGCCGTCGGCAGGAATGTTGCCGCCAGTGAAGGTGATCATGCCGGTGGCGCCGACCGTGTAATGCGTCGTCAGGGTCTTCTCGACATCATCGACCTTGACGACGAGCGTGCCGGCCTTGATGTGGCGGATGACGCGAACATACGGGTTGTTGCCTGCGGTGTAGGTCTTTGTCGCCTGGAACGCCGCCTGCACGCCGTCGCCGAGGCCGATCTGCTCGTCGATCAGACGGAAGTCGGCCCAATCCTTCATCAAGAAGACCTTGAAGTCACCGCGGCGGTCGTAGAAGAAGCTGCGCAGGCTGATCAGCATGGTCTCTGGAATGTTGCGCTGCGACCATGCGTAGTAGTGCCGAGCGACGGAAGCATTGGGCAACCGCGTCGTGCGCTGACTGACCGAGCGGACTTTCGTGGTGATGAAACGCGGGCCGCCCTTGAAGCCGATCGAGACGTCGTCCGGCATGATGACATTATCGACCACGCAGCGACCCCAATGCATCCTGCAGGCCGAGCGCCGTCTGGCGGCGCAGTTCGGCCTGGCTATCCCTCGACGGCTCTGCGCCGTCCGACCGGATGGTCTGGCTGAAATAGATGTTGATTTCTCGGTCGTCGCCCGCAGCGGTCGGGTCCGAGCGCCGATCTTCGAACTGGTCAGGTCGAGCGATGATCACCCTTTCATCGGGGCTCTTGAACAGTTCGACCTTCTCGGTGTCGCCGTTGCCTGGACCCATGATGCCGCCGGTGGAGAAGCCGTAGACGGCCCGATGCGCGATCTGCTGCGGGGTTGCTGACAGGCCCTGAGCGCCATAGCCAATGATGCCGCTGACGTTTTGGGCATTGGACTTGGCGGTCGCCAACGCCTTCAGATAAGCCGCATGTAGAGGGTCTGTATCGGCTCCAGACGAGGAAGCCCCGCCGCCGTATGAAGATCCGCCGCCGCTGCCACTGCCGCTATAGCTGCTCGACGCCCCCCACTTCTCGACGCCTTCGAAGGTCTTGCGGGTATTGGCTTCGATGTTCATAAGAACCGTCCACATGCGATCCTGCTCGCGCGTGGCCTCCCGGCCGGTGAAGCCGGATTGCGCGCTGGCGAGCGCCACCGATTGGGCGTTCGGAACGACGGTGCCGGCCGACTGTGGCATGACGAGTTCGGGGCCATGCTCGCCGACCCAATAGGGCGTGTTGGGCGAAATCGGGCCGCCGGCGGCGCGGGCCGGATACATGGCGTTGGCGCGGGCGAGCAGAGCCGGATCTTGATAGCTGGTAGGCTGGACGTAGCCCCACGAGTTCGTCGACGTATTGTAGATCGGCGTCGAGGAGACTTGCCGGTCGGTGCTGGAGAAGCGCGTCACGCCAACACTGGTGTTGCCCGGTTCACCGTAACCACCCATGCTGCCATAGCCGGTGCGCGGCACGGAACTTGCCGAGAGCGATGGGCCAGCGCCGCCGCCCATGCGCGTCACACCAACCGTGCTCAAACCGCCGCTGCTGTTTGGAACATTGTAGAGCGATTGCGTGCCCGAGCCGACCTGGCGGGTGACGACGGTGATGGTGACGGTCTTGTCCTTGATGCCCTGAATGGTGGAGTTGAGATCTTTGGCGTTGGCCTTGAGCTTGTCTGTCTGCAGCTGTGCCGTGATCAGCGCGTCGATGAACTTGTTGACTGCGGCTTCTCCAAAGCCTTGCTGAATGAGGCTGGCGCGCACCATCTCGATGTTGTCGCCGACTGACTGGACGGTCTGGCCGCCCGCGCGGAAGGACTCGAACAGCCGGTCGACCGAGTTCGCGGCGCCGTCAAGCAGCTGCTGGGCATTGGCGATGTCGGAGGTGTCGCCGAAGAAATCGGCGATCGAGCCGGCGCTGGTTGCGCCCTTGATGGCCTTCTCCCAGGCTGCCAGTTCGGTCGTCGTGTTGCGCAGTTCGGCGTTATAGCCGAGCAGGGTTTCGAGGTTGGCCTGGTTTGCCCGCTGCATGGCATCGGTCGCCGACATCACCACGCCGGCGGCATTCTGCACGTCTCCGAGCACACCGCCAGCGGCCTGGCCGATCTTGGGCATGCCGGAGGCCACGTCGCCGAAGCCGTCCTTGGCAAGATTGAACAGCGACGTCGCCGAAGAGATCGCTTCAACGCCGGTATTGGCGGCAGCCTTGGTTTCGGCTGCGGCCTGAATGTTGAGCGCTTGCAAGGTGCGGCCGAGGCTGTCGAAATTCTTGCGGGCTTCAGCGAGCCTGGCCGTTGCCCCGGCGAGCGGATCAGGCGCGCCCTCGAGCGAGGGAACGCTTTCCTGCAGCATCCGCCGATATTCGAGTTCGGCTTCGGCACGCTGCAGCATGGCGCCAGCTGCCGTGAAATCCGCCCTCGCCTTCTCCAGGACCTTGTCGGTCGCCTTGGCTGTCGGATCGATCGACTGGCCCATGGCCTCGTTGACCATCTTCTGCTGTTCGGCATAGAGCTTGGCCGTCTCGGCTGCGGACTGGTAGCTCTGGTAGATCTTGTAGACGCCGAAACCGACCGCGGCGATTGCGACGACCGGCCAGCTGATAGCGCCGACAATCGCGCCAGCGGTGCCGGACGCTATCCCCAGGAGGCTCATCGACCCTTCGGCGGCGGCGACCGCGACAGACAAGCCGTAAAGCGCCTCCGCCCCGGCAACAGCCCACGAAGCGAGTTTGTAGCTGATGAGCAGCTGGATCGCCGTGCCGAGCAGTCCGACATGGTCGGCAAGCACGGTCGTGACGTTGACGACGGCGGTGAGCGCATCGAACAGCGACGCGCCGACCATTTGGATGAAGTGCTGGAAGGCCGGGTTGTTGATGGCGACGATGAGTTTCTCGATCGACATGCGGAACGGATCGGTCGAGCCCTTGCCGAGTTCGAACAGGTTGCCCCAGGCATTGCCGAGGGCCTGGAGCGCACCGCCCAGCGTTTCGCGCGCAGCCTTGGCCGAGCCGCCGAACTGGTTTTCCAGTTCCTTGAGGATCAGCACCTGCGCGCCTGCGACGTCGCCGGTCTCGACCAGGCTCTTGATCACCTCTTTCTGCGAGGCGGTGAACTGGACGCCGGCGCGGCTGAGCGCGGTCACACCCAGGATAGGATCGTTGAGCGCCTTGCCGACCATGATGGTCGCGCCCTGAAGGTCCTGCTTCATGGCTGTGGCCATGTCGAGGATCGCGTCGGTCGCCTTGTTGAAGGTGTCGCCCCTGATCTTGGTGAAGGTCAAGAGCAGCGCCTGCGAGGACGTGACGGCGTCGTCTTCGTAGGCCGTGATCCTCTGCAGCGCGGCGGCATGCGCGTTGAGCCCGTCGACGCTCTGGCCGGCAACGTTGCCCGTCGAGCGAAGCGCGGCGGCGAGCTGCGTCTGCGCCTTCTCGGAATCGACCGTGTTGCGGATGAATTGCGCGAAGGCAAAGGCCGAGCCGAGCGCCAGTCCAGCAGCACCCGCAATGGCAACCAGGCTGCGATATGCCGACCCGGCGGCGGTGACCGAGCGGCCGAGCGCATCGGTCGCGCCGGCGGCGCGCATGGCCGACCCTTCGACGGCACGTCCGGCAAGCGCTGCCTCGTTGCCAAGGTTGCGGAACGAGCCGGATGCCTGCTTGTCGAAGGCCTGCGCACGCCACTTGGCCTCGTCGAAGCCCTTGTCGAGCGGCTTCAGATCAGCGCGGACTTCCACGCTGACGCTGCCGACAAGACCGGAGACTTCCATGAATTTGCCTCGCAAAAGAGCGTGCGCTATCGTCCGCCCCTTTCGGGGGAGCGACGATGCGCGGATTTCTGGTTGTGTTGATGGTGATGTTCGCCGGCCATGCGTTGGCAGGCGGCAAAGCGTCCGAAATATGCCTGAAGGCGGCGGCCCACGCCTATCTCAAGAACAGCCTCGAGCCGATCGCCGAGCAGGATTTCTCAGACCTGAGCCCGCCAAGCGCCCGGGTTTCCTACGATCCAGGCAACGGCGCCGAATACTGGTCCGATTGCACGTTTGACGGCCATCTGAAACTGGTTCAGTTCTGCCTGAATGGCGCGTGCATGGCCGCCGGCAACAAGGCCTTCGACAAGATCGTGGTGTTGCTGGCGAGGGACGGCTACTAGCCGCCCCTCATTTCGGCCCGAACATGGCGTCGAACAGGTTCGGCGATAGCGGCCGCGACGACACGACAGGGGCAGGTTTACCCGGCGCGCCGGGATCCCTGTTGGCCCGTTCGAGATAGACCCGGTCCATGGCCCGCATCGCGCCCCGGAACGATGCCAGTTCATCCGGATCATCGAGACCAAGCTCAGCCGCCCAGGAGCGGATGGCCCAGCCTGGAACAGGTCCGGTGTAGCGGTAGCGGTCGGTCGACAAGTCCCAAAACGCCGCGAGGAACGGCTCGGCGCCGGGCATCAGATCCGGTCGACGCAGGTGGTCGGGAATGGGTTCGCCGCGGTCCTCGTGGCCCTCGATCAGGCCGGCTGCTGAGTCCCCCCACTCGAACTCCCAGGCGACGGCTTCCGCGAGTTTTTTTCCAGCCCGCCCTGGGCTTCGGCCGTGCTGCGATCGACAAAACTAGCCGCCCAAACGACGGCATCGGCGAATGGCATGTAGTCGGGATCAGTAAGCCATGTCAGCGCCAGGTCCTTGTCGAACGGAACGGGCTTACCGTCTTCGGTCAGCCCGTCCCATTCGAGAAGCACGGCTTCATGGAGAGCCTCGCCAAGGAGACGCATGTCGACGTCGGTCTTGATCGCGCCGTCAGCCTCCCGATCGCTTTTCGGCACCTTGCGCTGCTTGCGGCCGCGCAGGGCAGCGAAGGTCGGCGAGGACATGCCTCGCACCCTGAGCCGAAGATTTCCCATGCCTGGGATTTCATCGACCCATTTGCCGCCTTCGACCATCTTGCTGTCGCGCTTGAGGTTACTCAATTCCATGAAGACTACTCCTGACTGTTGGCGTTGGAACTCTGCTTAGGTGGCGGCGGTCCGGACCACGTTCGAGTTGATCTCGATGGTGGCGTTGAGGTTGCGGACCGTATTGGCGGCGCCGCCGGCCGGGCTGGCATTCATCACCAGGCCAACGAAATAGGCCTTCGAATTGACGCTGCCGCTGGCGCCGCTGGCATCGTTGAACTCGACCATGAAGCCATAGTTCGCCTTGTTGGCACCCTGCGACGCCGCAATCAGCGCAACCTGACCGTCGTCGCCGGTGATTTCGGCGAAGACGTTCTGCATCGAGCCGGCATTGGTGGTGCCCTTCTGCTTGATGTCGCGGTTGCGGTTGATGAGCTGCGTCGAGATCAGCGCGGCGGTATCGCCGAACACGCCCATGGTGGTCCAGCCGTCGATTTCGGTGAACTGGTCGGGGCTGGTGATGAAGTCGCTTTCGATGAAATCGTCGATCTGCGTCGCCATGATCTCGCCGATGTAGATCTTGCAACCAGCGACGGGGTATAGGTCGGTTCCGGCCATGAGGGATCTCCTTTGAATTGGCTGGTTTCATGAAGGTGAAATCAGCAGGGTCACCGACGCTGCGGATGATGCGGGCACCGCCCGCTGGTTGGACGTGGAGGCGAGAGCCTCAACGGGCGTAGAGGCTGATCACCAGCGGCACGCGCCGGCCGATGCGGCTGGCGTCGTCGACCGGGGCCGGCATCGGGCCGCCCGCCAGGATCTGCGTGACGCTGTAGTTGGTCACCGTGATCGACCGGCGCTGGCTGTGGAACAGGGAATGGATCAACTCGGCCGCCAGTTCGACCTCGCGAAACTGCTTGTCCTGCTCGCCGTAGACGCAGACGTCGATCGCAACCTGCGGCCGAAAATCGTTGATCCCGTCGAGGTTCACGCGCGTCACGATGGGGCCAATGGTGACGGCCGGGTATTTTGCCCCAGGCGGGATTGGCCGGCGGGTGTGAACCGAGGGCCCATCGAGGAAGATGCCGAGTTGGCCGACGATGTCGGAGGCGTTGACGATCGCCGTGCGCAGCGGTTCGAGGATTTCCAGCGGCGGGGCGCTCATTTCAGCGCGTCCCTGATTTCGCGCTGAATGTCTTCCTCGATCGCATCCTTGCGGTTGGCGAGCGCTGGCCTGGCATAGGAGCGCGCTTCCATGTTCTCGTTGCCGAACTCGAGCGAGGCCGCCTGCTTGGTCGACCAGCTGACGGTGCCGCTCAGATTGGCGCCATCGAAGGCAGTCCGCCCCGATTGCACCGTGGCGCCGGTGTCGCTGGCGAAGGGCTGGCCAGGCGCCGAGGCCTGGTGCTCGACACCGCGGCGGCGATAGGTCCGGCCCGACTTCGGCGTGTCGAGGATGAGGTGTGTCGCCTCCTCGTGCACGGCTTGGGTCTGGCGCACGACGCCACGCATGGCAGCGGCGTGCACCTTTGCCAGGACCGCATCGCCCTTCCATTCGACAGACAAGGCCTTTTCCCCGCTTTCTTTTGCGTAACATATTGATTTCGTTAGCGATTATCCTCACCTGATAACTCAGGAAGGAGACTCACATGTGCATTTTCAAACGACTGACCGGCAAGGCGAGCGAGATCGCGCTACTTGCCGCAGCCTGGAATGATGAGCGTGAACAGTTGATCTCGCTCGACAATGCGCTGGCGGCCATCGCCCTGCGCCGCCGGCCGGTCTACGCCGGCGCCGAGATTTCGAAGCATTGCAGCCGCATGGTCGCGCTCGCCGGATCCTGATCGAGGATCTCGCGGACCTGGTGCCACTGCGCCTTGATGTAGACCTGGTCGCCCCGCTCCGGCGCCGTCCGTGGCGTCACGGACTCGAGCAGGACAAGAACCCCGACGTCTGTCTGAGGAATGCCGGCTTGAGCGCGAAACGTCGCGTCGAAGCTCTCGCGGATGCCGTTGAAGGTGAATGTCGCCGGCGTCGGCGACACCGGATCGCCCAAGGCGTCCGTGGTTGTAGCGCTCTCACGACGCAGAACACCGTCGGAGAGTTTTCCCCGGAATGCCCGGGCGACCGTGCGCGCGAGTGGACCTTCGAGCAGCGATGCCATATTGTCCGCCTCCGTGACAGATCGACCAACTCTTTCCGACGACGAGACCGCCGACATGCTGCATCGCATGGCGTTCGAGCTCGAGACGTCGCATGGCACCACCAGGCGGGCCGATGCGGCGCTGAAAGCAGCGCGGGCCGCCTTGTTGATGTTCCTCGCCGGACTGCTCCAGGCGAGCGAGGCTAAGCCGCCGCAGCCTCCCGACCACCCAGCCGCGTGATCACCACGCATCGGCAGCCGATGGTGTCCTCGGGCCCGGCGCCGAGGGACATGTCGCCTGGAAACATCAAGAGCGCGCCGCTGGGCGAGGTGAACGGCTCATCGAAGCCGGTCTCCTGGCCGTCCATCTCGAGATGTGCCTCGCGCGTGCGGCTGTCATGGGTGGCGAGCCAGACCTGGGTGACGACGTCGCGATCGAGTTTCGCGGTGTCGATCACCTGCTCGAAGGCCTCGCGCTGCGCCGCGCCGACCGCCTGTGTGGCTTCGGTGCGTCCGATCATCTCGCCGCGCAGGTCGAGCATGCGGTTGGCATACTGGCTGAGCGCGCGGTCGACGATGTCGGCCGGCACCGGCTTGCCGTCGCTGATCGCCTTGATGACGGCCTGGTCGAAACGCTTGTCCCTCGCCTGCCGGCCGAGATAGGCGCGCAACTCGGCTGGATCGCCCGAAAGCAGTTGCTGGCGCGCATTGGCGACGGTCTGATACTGGCCGCTGGTCAGCCCGACAATGCCGCCCTCGCGCTTGCCTGTCGCCCGGTTGATGCGGCCGACGATGTCGAGCGCCACGGAGCGCGGGCCGCGACCTGCTGCCAGGCCATCGGAGAGCGCCTGGCGCAGCGCCGTGCGTTGATCGTCCAGGATCGCGGTGACGAGCCTGGCGCCGCGGTTCTCGACCCAGCGCGCGGCCGCCGGGTTGCCCGGGTCGAAGCGCAGCAGCAGTTGAACGCCCTGGCCATCGCGCAGCGCCGGGATATCCCGTACCACAACGACACCGGTTTCCTCGAACGTGGTGCGCAACGACCTCTGCAGGGAACGGAAGGCGGCAGGATCCAGCCCGATCAGTTCCAGAGCCCGCTCGACATTGCCGGCCTCGAGCGCGCCGGCGATCGCCGCGATGCGCGCCGTGTCGCGGATTTCATGGACGGACTCGATGAAGGCCGCGCGAATGTCGCCGCCGAAGCGGTCGAGCAGCTGATCGAGCCTCTGGCGCGGCGTGGGGCGACGGGCCATCAGTTCGGCGCCGCTGTCTCGAATTGGGTGAGATCGATGGCTATCCACGAACCATCCGCCAATTGGCCTACAGCAGAGCGCGCGTCGCCGGCTTCCTCGGTCTCGTCGCCAGACGCATCAAGCAGCGTTTCGAGATGAACGACGGAGTCGTCATCCATGACCGCAATCCGCCGTTTCAAGTTGACGGCAAAGGCATCGGTCATCACGCCCTCAGAAAGAAACTGGAGGAGGTGTTCGAGCGCTTGCCGATGATGCCCGACAGAGCCTTGTCGATGATGGTGAAGATGGTCTCGGCCGGGGCGCCATCGGTGTAGATGATGTCGACCGAGCCAGCCGCTAGTTCCTTGATCTTGCCGCCACGCTCCAGGTCTGGCGACAGCGAGCCGGGATCGGCCAGCTCACGCACCGCCGCCTCGCACGTTGCGTTCTTGATCTCGACGGGAACCTCGTCCTCGTCGATGTCCTCGCCGAAGACGTCGACGGCGTCCTTGCGCGGCCAGTCCAGCCCCTGGGCGCGGCCGTTGAGCCTGGTGCCAGGGAAGCGAAGGCGATACTCGCCATCGATCCACTGCGTTGCCCTGATCAGGGCGCCTTCCTCGTCGCCGTCCGGCAAGTCAATTGCGCGCGAGTCCAGATAAGCCTCGAAATGGGCGGCGGTGACGTAGGAGTTTGCCTCGGCAAGCCCCGTTCCGTCTTCGACGACGAGCGTCATGATCAGCGCTCCTTGATCTTCAACTTTTGCGAAAAGTCATCTTCCTCGCCGTCTGACATGACGATGCGGTTGGTGACGAGATAGGTGGTGCCGGCGACGCCGCCAGAAATGCGCACCGTGGTGTTGGTGCCGGTGAAGGAGGAACCCACCTTCACCAGGTCGCCACCTCCAACCCAGGCCGCGCCGTCGAGCAGCCATGTCGAGGCCGTGATGGTGACGTCGTCTGGCAGGTCCGGCGTCCAGTCAATGCCGAAATCCCGGATCGCATCAGGGTCTTTTGGTCCCCATTTAATCGCAGTCGCCATCGGATCACCTCGTTCTAAGACTGCGATTGCCGCGAAAGTGCATCGACCGTGGCAGAGCGATTGACCGCGTCGACCGTAGAGCTTCGGCCAACGGCGTCGGCTTGAGCCATGCGCTCGACAGGATCAACCACGGCGAAAAACCCGGCTTCCGTCGGGAACACCAGCACGATCGGCGTGAAACCTCCGCCGAAGAAGCGCTTGCCGAAAAAGTGGCGTCCGAAGAAGCGCCCGCCGAACATCAGGTGGCGTCCGTCGTTACGACCAGGCGATTGCCGTCCTCATCGACCTCTGCCGTGAGACGGTCCTTGGCGTCAGCGGCGTCGCGATAATGGACCGTGCTGCCGTCGAGCCCATCGGCCTTGCCGTAGAGAGCCGCGCGCGACAGCCGCAGGAAGTCCTGCACGGTCTCCGCACCTTCGAATGCGGTTGCCAGAAGCGCCGCAGCGTTGGCCGCAGCGGTCGGGACGGTCAACGCTGCGATTGCTGCCAGGACAGCATCGTCAGCCCCTGCAAAGCCGGCAGCGAGTTCAGCATTGGTCGGAAGATCGTCAACGCTCGTCTGCGACGACCTCGCGGCGATGTCTGCCGATAGGCTGGCACCAGCCGGCGCCCCAAGGCGACTCATAATCGCCGTGGTGGCGTCGATGATCAGCGACTGGTCGGCCGGGTCGCTTGGCAGGTTGTCAGTTTTGGCTTTCACCGCGTCGTCGATCGCCTTGATCGCCGCGATGTCGGCCGAAATGGTCGCCCCGACCGGGGCGCCGAGCCGCGACAACAGCGTCGTGGTGCCGGCTGTATCGCCGCCGGCATAGGTCGAGCGCGTCGAGACAGCGGCGTCGATGCGGCCGGTGACAGTTGATGTCACCCCGACATCGGCAAGTGCTGCATCCGCCTCGGCATTGACCTGCGCCGCCGACAGGTCGTTGAAGCCGGTGACGCCGGTTCCCTTGGCCAACGCAATGTTGGTGCCGGCGGTCAAGAGCCGCGTCGTCGTCGCCCATACGGCAGTGCCGATCTCGGTCCCGGCATCAGCCGCCAGAGCCGCAGCCGTGACGCTGTTGGCGGCCAGACCGTTGACGGTGGTCACCGCGGCGATGGTGCGGGTCTGCACCTCGTCGGCGATGGCGCTGGCGGTCGGCGCGCTGCCGCCGGTCGGCGCCTGTTCCAGCGCATTGGCGGTGAAGCGATAGGTGCCGCCGTCATCCTCGACCGTGTCGTCGAGCTTGTCGGTGCTCACCTTGATCGCATCGACAACGGTGTCGACGGTGGCCAGGTTGGTGATGATGGTGCCGATTTCGGTATCGATGTAGCCGGCAACGACCGCCAGGTTTGCCGCGGTGGCGAGCGCAGCGTCGGCAATGGCCGTGTCGACCTCGGCGTTGACCTGTGCAGCAGACAAATTATTGAGTGCCGCGACCGAAGCGGCCGTGGCAAGGCCGGCCTGCAATTCCGTCGTCACGTCTGCCGCAAGTTTGGCTGCGGTGATGGAATCCGCCGCGAAGCTCGATGCTGTGATGCCCCCCGCCGCGACACTACCCACCGATCCGGTGACGTTGCCGCCGACATTGCCGGTCACCGAACCGACCGCCCCTGTGACAGAGCCGACTGCGCCAGTCACGCTCGCGATGGTGACATCGCCGGCGACCTTGGCATCGGTGATCGCATCGGCGGCAATGGCCGTGGCGGTGAGGACAGCCGCCGCCATAGCGCCGACACTGGCGTCGATGCGACCCGAGACCAGCGCTGCCGGCAGGACAGCCTTGACCGCCGCGACATCGGCCGAGACGGATGCGCCAGCCGGCGCGCCGAGCCGCGCGAATGCGTCCCCTGTCATGGCAGGTGCCGCGGCGCCTTTCCAATCGAGCACGTTGACGTCGACCTGGTTCGCGACAGTGAACGTCACCTTGTCGGTCGTGACCTTTATCGCTGAGGTGTCGACCTTCACGGCGGCAACGTCCGCGCTGACTGATGCACCTGCAGGAGCGCCGAGGCGGGCATAGGCATCGCCGGTCATCGCCGCTGCGGCGGAGCCCTTCCAGTTGATGACGTTGATGTCCTGGATCCCAGCCGTGGCAGGCGTCGAATAGATGGTGCCGAGCAGGTATTTGTCGTCGACCAGCGGAACGCCGGTCACGTTCGGCGCCGGGATGGTTCCGCCGGCCCATTTGGTGGCGTTGACTGCCTGGTCGGCAGCCAAAAGCACGCTTGCGCCAATGTCCCGCGCGGTCTGAGACGTTCCGTTGATCTTGAGCACATCGACGCGGCCAGAGGCATCGACGGAGAGTGGCAGCCCCCCATTGGCGCCAGCAGCAGCATTCGGCAGCGCCGTCATGCCCATGCGCACGGCATCGTCGATGTTGACAGCGATCAGCTGCACCTCGATCGGCATCGGCGCCATGTTGGCCGCGCCCTTGAGGTGGATTGCGCAGGACTTGGCACCGGCTGCCAGCGCCGCATTCGGCGGGCAGAACTGATACCAGCCAGGCATGTTGGTGGCGTCTATTTCCTTGAAGCCGCTCGACGTGAAGGTGCCGACCGTCATCGTCACCAGGGAGATCGCGGTTGCGGTCGTGTCGGTGTCGCGATGATAATAGGCTGTCAAAGAGCCGGATGCATTGGTCAAGCCCGTCAAGCCGCCGCCCGTCGTCGACGAAGAGTCACGGATGAATATCTGCCAAATTTCCGATGTGGCGCCGGCCAGCTTCTGCAGCTTCATTTACGTGCCCGCCATGTCAGGGATAAACAGCATGCCGGCAGATCCTGCCGAGACGTTGCCGTAGCTTATGATGATGATTTCGCCGCGAGCGCCTGCACCGCCATTGCCTGCGTTGACACCGTTCACAGTCGTTCCACCGCCGCCACCGCCACCACCGGGAATGCCGCCGTCGCCGCCGTTTTCAGGCACGGTCGCGCTGGAGTTTCCACCACCGCCACCGGAGCCGGGATAGGCAAAGCCAGCGCCGCCGTTGGCACCATGTGTCCCGCCGGCGCGATCGCGAGCGATGCCTCCCGCCGATCCGGTGCCGTAGACAGAAGAACCTTTGCCGCAGCCGGCACCCCCACCTGCCCCGCCGCGCGTTGCCGGTTGGCCAATGGTCGGTGTTGTATTCGAATTGGCACCAGCTGCACCGCCGGATCCGCCGAAGAAACCCGTGTTGGCCGCAGCGCCCGCCGCGCCGCCATTGGCGCCTGCGGTGCCGGGCGTGGTGCCGCTGCCATTGCCGCCCGCACCATCAAGACCGCCGCCACCACCACCAGCCGAAGCCGCGCCGTTGACGCCGCCGACGCCGGAACCGCCACCATAGGCCGTGATGGTGACGCCGTTGATGGTGAAGGTGGAGTTGTTTCCAACCGCCGCCTGGCTGCCGTTGCCATTGTCTACGGTCGCGCCGGCACCGCCGGTAAGCGATGCTGCCACGGTGTATGTTTCAGTCGACCCGAGTTGGTCTGCCGAATAGATGCGGTCGATAATCGCGCCACCACCACCGCCAGCGCCGCCACTGGATGATGTCGCCGCCAGCTTGCGAGCCCCGCCGCCGCCGGGACCGCCGCCGCCAATCAAGATGATGCGAACGAATTCTGCCCAGCTTTCCTTGGTCCAGGTCTGCGCGATGCCAGATGTGAAGCGCTCGAATTTTATCGGGGCGGCTGTCATGGCACGCCTATCAAGTCAGTGATGACGACGACGATGCCGTTGGCGCCAGCCCCGCCTGCTGCTGCGGTGCCGCCGGAGAGCGCAGATCCGCCCCCGCCGCCGCCACCACCGGGGTAGCCGCCATTGCCACCTGCCCCGGCTGTCGTTGCGCTGGCACCGCCACCACCTCCACCGGACCCAGGCCAACCGAGCGTGTCGATGGACCCATTCGACCCCGCCGTGCCCGTCGACGCCGCAGCGCCCAGACCGCCGGGGATCGTACCGCCAGCAGCCGCGCCACCGGCGCCACCGGCGCTATAGGCCGGTACCGTGTTTTTGCCGCCACCAGCCGCCCCGCCGCCGCCGCCGCTCAACGATTGGCCGCCAGCAAATCCGGTTGTCGTTACGCTGCCCGATCCGCCGCCGGCAGACCCACCAACAGATGTATTCGCAGGGCCGATTGCACCGCCGGCCGGGCCAGCCACGCCCCCATTCGCGCCAGCCGTACCACCTGTATTCGTTGTGGCGTCACCGCCAGCGCCAGCCATTCCGCCACCACCGCCGCCTGCCGAGGAGGAAGTCGAGCCCCCTGATCCGCGCCCGCCGCCATAGGCAGTCTGCACTGCAACTGTCGTGCCGCCGAATGTGCTGTTGCCGCCTGCGGTGCCATTGCCTCCGCCGGAGCCGCTTCCTGCCGAGCCCCCAGAGGCGCCGGCGCCGACAGAATAGGCTTCGGTCGAACCGAGTTCAGCGGCATCGAACACCATCTCGTGACGGCACCCACCGCCACCTCCACCGCCGCCCGACACGCCAGTTCCGGACGCCTGCGTATCGCCGCCACCACCGGACCCGCCGGCACCAACCAGGACAACGCGAACCGTCGTCGCGCCAGCCGGCTTGGTCCAGTTGCCGGAACCGGAGATGAATGTCTGGACGTCAACGGGCATGGTTCACGCCTCAGCGCGCCGCGCTAGTTCGGCCTCGATCGCAGCGGTAGCCTCGGCTGCGTTCTTGACGGGCTGGGCGCTGAGCTTGGTTGCCAGGCCGCGCAGCGACGGGCCGCCCTTGGCCCTCGGCAGGTAGGGCAGTGCAGCCCAATTGTCGGGAATGAGAATTTCACCGTCGGGCTGAGCCACAACGACGGGAGCAGGCGCCTCAGCGCCATTGGCGATTTCGTTGGCTTCCTCGCGTGAAAACCCATCGGCGCGCGCCTGGTAGTAGCGGTTTCTCTGAGCTGCGATCTCGTCGCGCTGGCGAAGCGCCTCTTCGCTGATGACTATGCGCCTCATGTCACTTCCTCCAGGTGGAACAATGGAAACGACGGCGACCGCTGCCGGCCGCCGTCGTTGATGTCTGGTTACGCGATCTTGTGGCGCAGAAGGACGATGCGGACGTTCTTCTCCTCGTAGACGCGTTCCCAATTGCCGGCGGCCGCGAGTTCGCTATCGCTCGGGGTCGGCTTGGCGGGAACGCCGGAGCCGGGGGACCAAGCGATGCCGCGCGGGTGCAGGACGTAGTGGCGACGGGTCACCAGGTATTCCTGACCGCCGTTCTTGAGCGGGTCGCGGCCGACTTCCGACGGGACCTTGGGAGAGCCGTCGGCAAAGCCGATGGCGCCAGGCCCGAACAGATAGGTGTCGTAGACGCCGGCGCTGCCCGCATTGGCATCGTCGACGATGACGTCCTTGCCCATGAACGACTTCATCACGATCTTGCCTTCGCTGTCGCGAATGGTCTCGATGAGGTTGCTCTTGGCAAGGACGGCCTCGACAGCGGAGTGCATGAGAATGCCGCTGATCTGGTCCTTCTTGTCGCCGAGCATCTGCGCGGCGTCGATGAAGGACGAGCCGTCGATGATGGCGGCCGCGCCCGAGAGGCCCGAGATGTCGAGTGCGTTGACATCGGGGGACTCGGCGAGCAGTGCGCCCATGGCGCCCTTGAGCGTGGCGATGAGCTGGTAATTGAGCTCACCGGACCAATTCTCGGCGATACCCTTGGCGATGGCGACCATCGGGTCGCTGCCGGCGAGGGCAGCCGAAAGATCGGTGCCGCCATAGACCAGGGCGCGTGCGTGCTGCACGGCCAGGTCCTGGCCAGTCGTGACCTTGCGGATTTCCAGATCGTCGGTGTCGTCGAGCAGCTGAGCACGCTCACTGAGCGCCTGCCAGAACGGCATCTGGATCTGCGTGCCGCCCTGCTTGCCGAAGTCGAGATCGGCAACGTTGGTGACGATGCCGGAGCGGAAGAAGGCGTTGACGAGGGTCGTGGCCTCCAGGAAGTACGGGTTGAAGCGCTCGGGGACGATGACGTCCGCGAGAGCAGTAGGGGTGTCAGCCATGGGAAAATCTCCTCTGGTTAGGCTGGTTTCGATGTGAAATCAGCCGCGTCACCGACACCGGCTGCTGATGATTGCGGGCACCGCCCGCGGCTTTAAGCTGACGGCCTCCAAGGGCCGCCAGGATTACTTCTTGTCGATCGGTCCCATCGAGCTATTGGCGTGGGCGAGATCCTTGAAGCCCGCCGTCTTCGCCAGCCGCTCGGCCTTGGCGCGATCGCTCTTGAGCAGCGCGCCCTGCTGGGTGATGTTCCACGTGTCTTTGGCGTAGGGATTGGTCTCGCCAAGACGCAGGTTGCGGCCGCCGCCGCGCTCGTCGGCGCCGGTCGGCGCTGCGATGAAATCCTTCGCCTCGTCGCTCTGTGCCCAATTGCCGATGAACTTGCCGAGCTCGTCGCCACCAAGATCGGTCTTCATGCGGGCGATGCGCTTGCCGTCCTCCTCGACGATTTCGACGTCGCCTTCGAACATGCGCTGCGCGGCCTTGAGCAGGGTTGGCTTGACGCCGGCCTTGACCAGTTCCTTGGTCAGCCCGTCGCCGACCAGCGTGGTGCGCAGGTCGCCGGTCAGCCCGCTGATGGTCTGATCCTTCTCGGCGATGACCTCGTCCTTGGCGCGCAGTGCCGCCTCGTGGCGCGTCGTCATCTGCCGTTCCTTGGCAGCGACCGCGGTTTCCACCTGCTTGCGGACGTCCTTGCCTTCGGGATCGGCTTGGCGCGCTTCGTCTTCGGTCTTCAGACGCTCCCACTCTGCGGCGTCGAAGTCCTCGGGCAGACCCTTGAGCTTCTTTTCCGCGTCGGTGAGCTTGCGCCGCGCCTCGTCGCGCTCCCGCTTGGAATTGGTGTGGCCGTTCTTGAGAGCGATGACGGCGGGATGGTCGTCGATGCCCTCGAGTTGGAGAATGAACTTGCCGTCCTTCTCCTCGTACATGGTGTGAAAGGCGTCATCGACACCGTCGAGTTTTTCCAGAATGGTCTTGAGCGGCACCGCCGAACTCCTCTTTTGGTTGGGAAAAGCCCGCACCGCGAGCAACAAAAAACCCGCCGGGATTGGCGGGCGGGGAAGCATCACAAATGAGTGGAAAACACCTCAAATCTGAGGTGGAAACTGAAAGGCGGAGGACCATTGACCGGATGACAAATCCGATCGGTCCCCCGCCCCTGGCGCACCCCAACGGGGGTTTACGGCTCTACGCTAGCACCGAAGGTGATAGCGATAAAGCGATTGACCGTCCGTCTGTAGCGACATCGCGTAAACCGGACTGAGCAACGGTGCAGATCGCACCGCATGCGGCGCCGGTGCTTCCTCGCGCTTGATGGCGACGTGGTCGGGCGTGACGGCCAGGTCCGGCACCATGAAGGAGACCTGGTAGGACGGTGCGGCGTAGAGGCCGGGGTCGTGCGTGCCGATGGACGGCGGCGCCATGAAGGCGGTGATGGCGAGCGCGACGGCGATGCTGCCGAAGGCCATGAGGATGAACGATCTGAGGCGAGACGAAGCCATTTTCAGTTCCTTTCGGTTGGGCTGCCGAGGATTGCCCGCTCGGCCGGGTTATGGCGGAATGAGGTAGGATTCGAACCCACGGTGAGTTGCCCCACTTCGGTTTTCAGGACCGCTGCCTTAGACCACTCGGCCACTCATCCGTGTTTCAGGCGTCTTCGAGCGCGGCGTCGACCACGCGATATGGGCAGCGCAGCAACGCCGCGATCTGCGTGCGGCCCTTGCCCATCGCGGCCAGACGGCGGATTTCCAAGGCCGATGTGACGTGCATTGGCGCCGGCTTCGCTGGTGTGGCGACTTCCTCGACAAGGAGAGCGGAGCGCGCACGGCGCCTGGCCTTCGTGTCTTCGGGGTCGCGCGGATAATGCTGGGCGCGGCGCTTGAGGTTGAAGCGGGCCGCGAGCTGGCTCGGATAGCTCTCCGAGACGCCGAAGTCCTTGGCGATCTGCGCCGTGGGCACGCCGGCGACATACTGAGCGAGCAACTCTTTCCGACGTTCCTCGGTCATACGCGCCATAGTGTCTCCTGGAGGGGCTGGGCCGCGCCAGAGATGATTGGATGGTGCCCCCACCAATAACCACCTCCGACGCGACCGAACGTTTAAAGGTCACCAGGCCCCCGACAGGAATCGAACCTGCATGGAGCTTCGCTGCAGCGATGGAGCCGGCGGGTGATTAGCCCGCTGCGTCTACCAGTTCCGCCACGGGGACCTGGTGCCTTTCTGGAGCGGATGCCAGGTGCTAATCCTGGCTCAACGCCTGTGGAGCAGGCATCTCTCACGGAGCATCCGCAAAACTGTCGGGACGGCTGGACCGCTCGCTACCCACCCGGGTTGACGGGGCTTAGTGGTGAGCAGCGTCATAGACCTTTCGGCCTCGGCCTTCCACGTTCGGCACCCTTGACCGGCCAAAGCCTCGTCCGTCCGCCGTCCCTGGCTCGCCCGGAAAGGGGAGAACCGAAACTGTCGGGCTTGTAGCCTCCTGTTGGAGAACCATGCCCGCCGGCTTCTCGTGTCGCCATCCACGCGCCGAACACCGGAAACGGACGTGGTCGCGGCCAGGGAGTGTGCTGGCGCTATCAATGGCCCCGTTCTAACCGCTACGGGACAACAACGGGCCTGCTTTCGTGAGGCGAACGTATCCGAGGGGAAATGGCCTCGGAATGGTCGAAGCGGCTGCGGGGGAGGATCATAGCAACCGACTGATCAGGCCGGCCCCATCGCCTCCCCCTTCTCGCTGGGTGTTGTCGTTGCCCTTGCGGGCGAATAGGTTGGCGGGTGCCGGGTTAACTCCCCACCGAGCGATTATCTCCGCCCGACTCTGCCTGTCCGTTCTGCGCTTCGTTACCGGACCCTGGGCCAAATGCTCCACCGTCTAGAACGGCTTCAACGCATGTGCGCACCCAAAAAACTCTTCCGAACTGGTTGCGGGGGCTGGATTTGAACCAGCGTCCTTCAGGTTATGAGCCTGACGAGCTACCGGGCTGCTCCACCCCACGAAACTGTTGGTGCCATATTGGTTACAACGCTGGCCAAGTCAAGCGAGGCTGTGGACAGCCGAAATGGCGAACCTGCGCAAATTCGCAAACTGACCGAAAATGCTTGCCTCACGCCTCCATGCTAATTTTTGCGACCTCTTTTGAGGGAGCAGAAATTAACACGCCGAGCCATTCGGGATCTGGCTTGCCGAGCAACTCCGCCGTCCAGCCCGACATCGAGCGCACGAACGGCGCGAGATCGGGCAACTGCCGCTGCCACGCCTGCCGGTAGCGATCCACCTGGCGCCAGGGCTGGCCGTTGTAGAAGTGCGGCGACTTGTCCATCGGGACGCCGGCGAGAACGATCCGCTCGAATCCGAGCTCGAGCAGGCCCTTGCCTGCGAGCAGGCCGGTGGAGCCGCCCCAATCGGGCGTGTGGCGGTCGACCGCGACGGCCGCCTTGTGCGCCCATATTTCAGGCTTGTTGCGTCCAGCCCTGACACGACGCGACAGCGCATCCCGGATGCCGATCCAGTCGATGCAGGCGCCGGGATGCAGCGTGAACCAGTAGTCGAGATGGCCTTCCCACTCGATGCCGATGTTGTTGGCGGCAGCGATCGCCGTCGGCGTGAACAGTTTGAGCGCCGCCGCGGCATCGTCGCGGACCGATGCGGCATCGCCAAGAATGAGCGCGGTCTTCACAGGCTCTGGCCTCCAGTCGGAAGGGATCGCGAGTGCGTCAGGTGTCGACGGCCAGATCTCGTCGGCCGTCACCAGCCTGACGTGATACTTCGCGGCCAGGTGCTGCATGACCGGCAACTCGACGGCGAAGTCGTGGTTGCCGGCCTTGCTGACACCCCCTTTGTACGCACCAAACGAGAATGTGCCGGGATTGCGCTGGTAGACCGGCGCAAAGGCCTGGTTGAGCTCCAACGTCCTGCCGGCGACGATGTTGTCGAACCCGACCAGGACGACGGTGCTGCCGCGCGGCGCATTCTCGATCGCCCAGCAGGTGGCGATCGTGCCGCGCGTGAACTGCAGCCGGCCAGTGGCGCCCATGCCGCCGAGCTTCTGGCCGATCTGGTTCCAGGGCGCCTGGTCGACCAGTTCGCACTTGGGCGGCAAGCCGCAGCGCTCGGGACGATGCAGCTTCGAAGCGATCCATCCCCGAGCCGGCCGGCGCCGGTTGTTCTTCTGAAAGGTCAGCATCATTGCCGGATGCGCTTCGATCAGGCCGTAGTCGTATTTGCCGCCATAGTCGGCCGAGGCCTGCCAGGCGCAATCCCACATGCGAACGACGAGATCGCAGCCGTCGACCCGCGGTCCCCAGCGCTTGCCCTCCGGCGAGCGGCCATGGCCGATGATGGCAATGGTCGACACGGCTCAGCCTTGCCAGGCCGAGGCGTGTTCCGATCCGTGCTTGCAGCCATCGCTGTTGCAGCCGCCGCAGGGCGACAGGCCATCGCGACCACGCAGCAGCTGTTGGCGGCGCTTGCGCATCGCCGGCGAGGTCCAGATGTCGAGCAGGTGCTCGGTGGCGGCCGAGCCGAACCGCACGCGCTTGTGCCAGTCCTGCGGGCACAGCAGCACGTCGCCGTTCCAGTCGAGCATCAGCTGGTAGGACGGGTAGAAGCATGGCCGCGCCGCGTCGATCGGCTTCTGCACCCCAACGTTGATCGTGCCCGCCCGGTTGGTCAGGTGTGACAGGCCGAAATTCTCCTCCTCCGGCTGCCAGCGATCGCGCAGGATGAACTCGCTCGAGCCGGCCTCGGCAAAGATCGCCTCGAAATGCGGGATCTGGTGCGGACCGTCATACATCGAGACGCAGATGTAATCGCAGCCGGCGGCTACCAGCTCGCGGACCAGTCTCGGATTGAGCCGGTCGCCATTGGTGGTGAGCTCGACACGGAAGTTGGCGAAGGCGCGCACCATCTCGACGATGCGTGGATGCAGCAGCGGCTCGCCGAAGCCGCAGATGTGGACCGTGCCCTGATACTCGAGTTCCTGCAGGTCGGAGGCGATCTTCTCCGCCAGCGGCATCGCCATGTGCAGGCGCTGGTTCGGATAGGCTCCCTCGTCGACGCGCGGACAGAAGACGCAAGCCCGGTTGCAGAGCTCGGTCGGGTTGATCTCGATGAACGAGAATAACGGGACGGGCCCGATCATCTGGACGTGATCGACGAAGGTGGCCTTGCGCGCCAGGTTCCGCAGCGTGGCGTCGTTGGCGTTCATCAGGAAGCTTTGCGCCAGTTCACGCGGGCGGTGCCGTTGCGGATCGTGTAACTGTCGAACTCTACGCCTGGCGCCGGATCGGAATGGCTGAGATAGACCCTCTCGCCATCGCGAAAGATGATGACGCCTTCGACGTCTTCGTTCTGCGACAGGACGGCGTCGATTTCCTCGGTGTTGATCTGCAGTCCCATCATGAAACCTTCCTGAAAATCATGAGCCCGTCGCGGTGCACATGGCGCCCGCTGTCGTCGAGATTGGCGTGGATCAGCTGCAGCCGATCATTCGCCATGAACAGGCGCAGCGCGCCGGTGAAGCCTTTGGCGATCTCGGCGCCATAGCGCTGTTCGCCGTGCAGGAAGGCCTGCGATATGACCAGCAGGCCGCCGACCGGCAGCGCGTTGAGGCAATTGGCGATGGTGACGTCGAAGCGGTGCAGCACGTACCAGAGGCACTGTGCCAGGATGACGAAATCATACGGGCCCGCGTTAAAACCGTCGGCGGTGATGTCGCCCTGCGCAAAGATCATGCCCGGGTGCAGAGCGCGGGCCTGCGCCACCGCCGCCTCGCTGATGTCGATGCCAGCGACAGGGCAGAGCGCGCTGGTGAGCATCCTGGTCAGGTAGCCGTGACCGCAGCCGATTTCCATGCCGCCGATGAACGGGCCGAGCCGCTCCAGCGCTTCCACCAGACGGATCCGGCTCGTCGCATAGTAGGGCGCCATGGGTCCGGTGCGGCCAGACTGGTCCCAGGGGTCGTCGTTCTGGCGATAGACCATCTGCCAATCGCCGATGAGCTGGAGCTTGCCGTCGATGGTCTCAGAGAAGACGCCGTCCATCACAACGCCCCCTGAAAAGCCTGGTAAAACCGCTGCATCAGCAGCACCGAGCCGCAGGTGACGAGCAGGTGACCATCGAGCGGCGCCGGAAAGTTCGCCTTCACGTGCACACCTCGTTCCTGGAGCCGGGTCGCGACGGTCGAGGCGCGGTTGCCAAGGCCGATCAGCACGTGGTTTGCGTACCAGCCGCGCGCATCGAACTCGGCCGCGAGCAGCGTGTCGCGTAGCCAGTCGCGGCCGCGGCAGACATCCTCGATGCCAGGCAAGACGTAGCTCTGCCACATGTCCATCAGAACGGTCGCGCCGTGCAGTGACGGCCCGGCGATCTCGCCGGATTCGCGGATGGCGTTGAGCGGCCGGATCACCGAGGGCTGGCCGATGGCGTAGCCGACGCGAAGGGCGGCACCGCCGAATGCTTTCGAGAAGGTGCGCAGGATGACCACGTTTTCGAAGTCGTCGACCAGCGGCAGCGCTGTCTCGGCGCCAAAGCCGAGATAGGCCTCGTCGATGGCGAACACCGCGCCGACATTGGCGCAGCGCTCGGCAATGTGCCTCAGTTCCGCCAGGCAGAAATAGGTCTCGACCGGCTGGCCCGGGTTGGGCAGGATCAGCAACCGCACGCCGCTGTCGATCTTGTCGGTGACGTCGTGCACCGACAGAAGTCGTTTCGGCTCCGTGACGATGCGCACCGGCCTTGCCTTGAAGACCTCCGAGTAGACGTCGAACATGGCGCATGTCGGCCAGGTGAAGGCAAATCCGTCACCAGGATCGCAGCACAGCAGGATGAGGCTGCGAATGAAGTCCTCGATCCCGGCGCCGACGACCAGGTTTTCCTGCGGAAGCAGGAGAAAGTCGCTCAGCCGCCGGGTGAACGCGGCATAGTCGGGATACCAGTTGTCCGGCGGGCCGGCGCGCATCGCCTCGACGAGTTCGCTCGGCCACGGCTCGGGCCGCTCCAGGCGGTGCAGCCGCATGTGCTCGCGCGGTGTCGGCGGAATACGCCGGCGCTCGACCTGGCCGAGATGCCGGAAACACTCACGAAACAACGTCACAGCGGCTTGAACTCCGTTTCGGTGAAGGTGCGTGACATGAGCCTGAGATACCGGCCCTCCGGCAGCCCTTCGCCTTCGACCTCCAGGATGACGCTGGAAATTTTCGGGTCGTAGGTCGCGCCGACGATGCGCAATTTGCAGCGTTTGTCGGGCCACAGGTCGCGCTCGAGCACCTCGCGGGCGATGCGGACTTTTGCCCTCACGCGACAGGAACCGGCTGCGGTACGGGATTGGCGGGATCGCCAGGCTTAGGCGCCGGGCCAGGAACCGCAGGCACCGGCAGGATGCCAAGCTCCTCCTGCGAGGCGGCGCTCGCTGCGTCTTCCTCGTCGATGAGCTTGCGTTCTTCCTCGGCGGTGCGGTCGGCATTGACCGCCTCGCCCTTCTGCAGCCGCTCGTACATGGTCTCGTAGCTGTAGCCGCCGTCCTGCCAGCCCTGGATGACCTGGACGACTTCGGCCGGCGTCAGCGTGCTATCGATGAACGACAGGTTCGGCTTGACGATGACCTTCGTCGGGTCGAGCCCCTTCATGATGGCGATGTGGCGCAGCACCTGTTCCAGCGCCTTGGACGAAGCCTGGGCAATGGTGACCAGCGTCGCGGTCTGCGCCGCAAAGCGAAGCCGCCTGGCGTCACCCGATTCCTGCGCCTGGGACGCTGTATCGAACAGTTTGGCGCCGGCTGCCGCTGCGGCGTCGCGCTCGTCGGTGATCGCCACCTTGTGCGCATCGATGCCGACACCCGCCGGACCGACATATTTCGCATCGGGCGTCTGCTCGCTATCGGCCTTGAGCGAGAC
The DNA here is from genome assembly GCF_040323095.1 of Mesorhizobium sp. M0058. Classification (NCBI taxonomy): domain Bacteria; kingdom Pseudomonadati; phylum Pseudomonadota; class Alphaproteobacteria; order Hyphomicrobiales; family Phyllobacteriaceae; genus Mesorhizobium; species Mesorhizobium sp. M0058. The sequence continues at coordinate 259,395 of NZ_JAMYUQ010000003.1, read as the reverse complement.
GACCACGCCGGCGCCGACCATTTCTGGCTCGTCGGCGTTGATGATGAACAGCGTTTCCTGGCCGGTCATGAACAGCTGCCAGCGGTAGTCGGCCGAGAGCTGGTACATGTTGACCGCGGCGCGCGCCACGCCGATCAGCGGCGGCGTTTCGGGGCTCGGCGACAGGTCACGCGGTCCAACGACGACCAGCGGGATCTCTTCCAGCGGCTTGCCGCCCTTGGCTGTCGGGATGAGAGGATCGCCGGCCGCCAGCGTATCGCCGGTATAGACCGTCACCTGGTATTTGCCGTCAACGAGTTCGAGAACGCGATATTGCTTGTCTTCGACCCAATCGAAGCCGTCGCGGACCAGGCCTGACTCGTCCAGCACGTAGAAGTCGCGCGCTTCCGACCAGTTGATCAGCGCCTCGGTGCAGTAGGTCGAGATGTAGGGCTCGCCGCCGGCGCTTGGCGCGCTGGCGAGAAGCGCATAGCGACCGGTGGTGAGGATCTCGCCGGTGATCTTGGCCGCAAGCGCCTCGAGCGGCATGCCGTCGGCTGTGGCCTTTTCCCAAAGCGGATCCATGGCCGTCGGCATTTCGACCTGGATTTCGACGCGATGGATGACGCCGACCATGCCGCCGATCGTGGGGCCGACAATCTCGGGAAACTGTGCCCGCATCTGGTAGGCGCCATAGAGTGCCACGCCCTTGTCGATGCGCTTGGTGAAGCCGGACGGCATCGGCAGATAGGTCGTGTCGGCTTGCTTGACCGCGGTTTCGCCACGCGCGGCGTCGCGCATCAGCGCCCATTCCTCGACACGAACATCGTAGTCGGGATGGTGGTTGTCGACGTTGTTAGCCATCAGTGCATGTCCGCGAAGCTGGTCTTGGTTTCTTTCTTGCGCGTCGCCAGCTCATTGAAGGCGCGACTCGACGCATCGGTCTGATCCTTGAATTTGCTGTTGGGGAACATGCAGATTTCGTCGAGATACGGCTCTATCCAGGCGTCCTTGGCCGTATCTCCGGTACGCAAAATGACGACGTTGCCGGCCTCGGCCTGGGCCGACAGCGGCTCGGCCCGCGTGATCTTGTCGCCCGATTCAGGCGACTTGCGCACGTTGTAGCCGGCCAGCTGCTTGACGTAGTAGCCGACCTGGGCCTTGCCGGCCTGGCCGGGATCCTGCGGCAGCGAAATCATGATGTTGCCGCCGTGCTGCGCCTTGTCGGCCGCCGCCGTGGTCTTGATCAACTTCTCGACGCCGCCGGCGAGCAGCTGGCCGCGCGTGGCGTGCGCTATGACAAAGCGGCCATCCGGCATCGCGCCGATCTTGACGCCGGCGCTGTAGGCCGAGTCCTTCTCGTCGCTGGCCGCCATGTCCCAGCCGCGGCAGAAGCGTGTTCCCGCCGGTATCGCGCGGATGCTGTCGAACCACTCGCGGTGGAACATGCCGCCTTCGCGTGGCGCCGGGCGTTGCTGGAACTGCCCGGCAGAGGCGTAGCTGCCCATGATCTTCTTGTCGCGGTCGACGACGGTGCGGGAAAACCTGGCCTCGAACAGCAGTTCGCCGTCGACTTTTCGCGGATCCTCGAAGCCGATCGAGGTGTAGCATTTGCGCTCGGGCTCGAACTCCATCGGGAGCATGAGGTGCTCGTAGCCGTAGTCGCCGGCCAGGATCGTGCCCGACACGTCCGTTTCATGCAGGCGCTGCATGATGACGATGATGGCCGACGTGTCCGGGTTGTTGAGGCGGGTCGGCAGCGATTCATGAAACGTGTCGTTGGCCGTCTCGCGCTCGGTGTCGGACTTCGCCATCTGGACGGACAGCGGATCGTCGAGCAGCACGCGGTCGCCGCGCGAGCCGGTCATCGAGTTGAACGCCATCGCCTCGCGAAAGCCGGTCTTGTCGTTCTCGAACTTGGTCTTGGTGTTCTGGTCGCCAATCATGGCGAAGCCGGCGCCCCACCGATCCTGATACCATTGCGACTGGATCAGCCGGCGCGTCTTGACGTTGTCGCGGATGGCGAGCGAGTCCTTGTAGGACGTGCCCATGAACCGCAGATGCGGCTTGTCCTGCGGGCCCCACTCCCAGGCCGGAAAGAACACGCCGGAAAGCAGCGACTTCATCGTGCCGGGCGGCACGTTCATGAGCAGCCGCAGGATTTCCCCGGCGCTGACCGCCTCTAGGTGCTCGGCGATGGCGTCGATATGCCAGCCATGGCTGTAGGGCTGGCCGGGCTCGAGCACATGCCAGGCGCGCTTGACGAACTCGGACAGCGAGCGTTCGCAGGCGCGGCGGTCGAGCTCAATGCGCAACTCGTCCAGCGTCGGCCGGACTTCCGCCCCGGGCCGCGACATTATTTGCCCGGGCGTGCGCCCGCTTCGCGCTTCTGCCGTGCCTCCTCGACCGCCACCAGCTGCGCCAGCTCTTGCTCGGAATAGCCGGACAGATCAGGCGCGGCGCGGGTTTCGACAGGTCCGCCATCCTTGCCGGTGTTCTCGACGCGGCGCACAAAGCCCCGGCCCTTGCCCTTCATTTCGAGATACCAGCGCACGGTCTGCATCTCGCCGGCGCTGATCGCCTGGACGACGCGGCCCTCGGCAATGTCGAGCAGCTCCTCATCGATCTCGGCAGCGGCTTCCTTCACCTCGGGATGCTCGTCGAGGAAATTGTACAGCGTGCGTCGGCTGACATTCAGCTTCTCGGCGGCGGCCGTCTTGATGCCGCCGTTGGCGCGCATGATCGCAATGACGCGCGGCACATCGCCGGCTGTCAGCTTCGGCGTGGCGCCGCCGGCGTTGGGCTTTTCAGCCTTGGGCTCGGGCTTCGCTTTCGGCTGCGGCTTGGGCGCCGGTGCCGGCTTTGGCGCAGCACGCCGTTTGCCCTTGCCGGCCTTGCGCTTTGGCGCCGGCTTTTTTTTGGCCTTCACCGGAGCGGAAACAGGCGGCGGAGCGGCGGCCTTGACCGGCTCGGGCTTGGCTTTCGCCTTGGCCTTTGCCGCCGGCTTTGCGGTCGTCACCGTTGATCTGGTCCGGATCACGACGCAACTCGTGGGCGCGAATGTGCAAATTGTGCAACAGCCGCCGCATTTTTTTGCTCCCCCAATCCCAATGCCGGGAGATGCGGAACGTCATGGATGCGCGGATCCACCACCAGGACGCTTGTGACCGGAAGGGCCGGGAACACGGCCTTCGGGTTGACACGCGAGCGCTTGAATACGCCGGCCTGCTTTGCCATCGAGATCAACGTGACCGACGATGTTGAGCTACGCAGATCACGCATCGGCGTCGACCAATGTCTTGATGGCGATCCATTCGCCAGTGATGATCTGCGAAAACAGCCAGCCTGGCATATCGACCGGGACGAGCCGCTGGATTGGCGGCAAGGGTCCGGTTGAGTACGAGAAGGGCTGGAGCGGCTCGCTGTGCGCGGGCACTGATCGGACACCGTCCGGAAACGTCACGGCCACCGGCCGTATGTCACGCTGCATCTGTCTTGTCCTGTTGCTCGGCCTCGAGTTGATCGAGGCGTTCTTCGGCCAGGCGCGCCATCACCGAAAGCGCGATGCCTGAATTGACGATGTTGAGCTGGTGCTTGGTGCGCACGATGGCGTCGAAAAAGCCGTCGAACACGGATTGCGGCGCTGCATGGATGCGGAAGCGCTTCGCCCTTTTGGCCAGGGCCTCGATTTCGATCTCGAACTTGATGCGGTCTTCCGGCAGGAAGGCGAACAACAGCTCGTCGTATTTGATGTTGGCGCCGCCGAGTGCCGCGGCCGTGAGGCCCTTGCCGACGGAAAGAACGCTGTCGTCGAGGCCGGAGAACTTCTTGGCGTCGATATCGAGCGAGGCGTAAAGCTCGGCCAGCAGCGAGCGGTCGTCCTCGCCGTTGATCGAATTGTGGCTGAGCTGGATCGCGACCTTGCGCTTTTCGGTCAGCGGCGTGGTGATGACGAGCGCGTCGACCAGGAGCAGGCCGGCCTCGATGGCGGCCGCGGTGCGGTGATGACCAGACAGGATCTCGAGCGAGCCGTCGGCGTTCTGGCATACCAGGACGGTCGTGGTCAGCTTGCCGTCGATGCGGACATTGTCGACCAGGCGCTTGAACATCGCCGGCGCCATGTAGTGCGCGTTCTTTTCGCGGCGCTTGAGCGCTGCCGGATCGACGCGCCTTGCCTCGATATCGAGCGCCTTCCAGTCGACGGCCGGTGCGGGTTGCGCCTTGTCGTCAGGCTTCGACGGCTTTTGCCGGCCGGAACTGCTTGCCATACCACCACTCGAACGCTTGCTGCAGCGTCTCCTCTCGTCGGGCGCCGACGTAATTCAGCATGAAGCGGCCCTCCGGACCGTTCTTCTCCTCACGCTTGGACAGTTCGAAGATGCCGCGATACTTCATCGAGACCGGGTTTTCCGAAAATGCCGTGGTCTTGACCTCGGCGTATCGGTTGATGAAGCGCTTGCCGAGATCGCGCAGAACCTCTGCGTTGCAGGCAAGCCTGGTCACCAGCTTCGATAGCCGGCCCTCACGCGAGATGGCGAAGTCCGAAAGCAGGTAGATCGAGGCCTTTTCGCCGAATTTCGGCAGCGTGTAGATCAGCCCGCCGACCAGCATCTCGTCCACCAGGACCAGGTAATTCGCCATGCCCGGCGTGTGGACGATGCCCTTTTTGAGGTAGACGTTTTTGAGGAACGTCATCTGCGCCGCGTCGGCGCGGGCAATGGTCACCACCGAATCCGGCTTGATCCTGGCAACGTCGATCGGGCGATACTGGAACGGCGCCTGACGCGGCACCAACTGCAGATAGGAAGATTTTCCAGTCGAGACGTAGCAGAAATGCGGCTTGCCGCGCCCGGAGATGAACTCGAGCTCTGGCTTGAGATCGTCGTAGACCTGGTCGGAGAGGATGCAATACGGCACGCCGGCCTGCCTGACACGTTCGATGATGCCGCGCAGGTTTTTGGGATCGAAGATCTCGTAGCGCGGAGCGTCCCACTTGATGTTCTCGGCGAGGAACTCGAACATCTTTTCGTAACCGTTCTTGAAAAACGGCGGATAGCTGAATACGGCGGCCTTGCGCTCGATCGCCTCCTCCATGTGGAGCAGCCAGTCGCGCGGCGAATAGCTGGCGATCGGGATGAGGCCGGGAAGCTTGCGCACCTTGTCCAGGGTGCGTTCGACATACGAGCCGAAGTTGCCGATCAGGTGCTGCTTGTGGCCGGTCTTGTAGGCGTTAGCCTTGCCGCCGGCGAAGCGGCCGAGATTGAAGGCGACGGCGAGCGCTGCCAGGCGCTGGTCCGGCTCGCGAAAATCGTGCTCGTTGACGAAGTCGAGCTCACCGTGGAACTCGTAATCGAGCGGCTTGCCGAGCACGAAGCCGGCAATCGCCGAGGAGTAGAGGCTGACGTCGTTCGAGTGCATCTCGACACCAGGGAACGTGGCGAGCGTGATCTGCTCGAACCGGAACGTTCCCGAGCAGCAGTTGTAGACCCTGCCCCAGGTGTCGACCTCGGAAACGCGAAGGATCTGCGCGATGCATTCCTTCGGCACAACGCCTTGAAACATAACGCCCGCAGCCTCGCTTTTTTACTTGCATTGGGTAGGTAACCGAATAAGTTCAATGTAACCAGATTGGTTACGTCAACTTTGCGAGGACGTCTGCAATGAGCCTGGTCACGATGACCGACGATCTTTACAAGCAGTCCGGCTTCACCGGGCTGCGCCTCCAGGCACTTGCTTCGGTCGCTGCGCTCGGCCTGCCCGAATACGCCGGCGCCGAGCACCAGACCTACTTTCGCGAGCGGTTCCGCCAGACCTTGGAAACGCTCGATAGCGAAGGCGTCTGCGACGTCGTCGGCTTCATCGCCGCTCAGCGCGGCATCAAGCCTGAACCGGTGGAGAACGCGATCTGATTTGGGGAGCGGCCCGATGCGCATAGAAGAATCAGGCTGCATGAATCGCTAGGTCCCCCCCGCCTTTATGTCAAGAAAGATTTGCAACCAAATTGGCACCATCCCCTACCACGGAGATCAACGATGAAGACCACCGCAACGAAAGTACCGCACGAGATCACGCTGTTTGCGCTTATGCGATGGGCGGACGGCGCCTTCTCCCTGCTGGACATAGTCGAGACCTCGCGGAAGAACGCCAGCATCTTCACCCGCCGATGGATGCGCGACCCCGAGGTTGCCGCGATTGCCGCCATCGCACCCGGCGAGTTCTACGGCGATGCCAAGCGCAGGGTTGTTCGCCGCGCTGGTTCGCTGCTCGACCGAGCCGAGAACGTGCTCTGATGCCGATCGGCTCGCATCAATCCGCGGCCGCCGGCACGGACGTCTGGCTGACGCCTCCCGCGATCCTGGCAGCGCTCGGCGGTCCGGAGGGCTTCGACCTCGATCCATGTGCGCCGCTCGATCGCCCTTGGGATATGGCGCGCCAGCACTACACCATCGCTGACAATGGCCTGGCCCGGCCCTGGCACGGTCGGGTGTGGCTCAATCCGCCTTACAGCAACAACGTCATCGCCCGCTGGATGGGGCGTATGGCCGACCACGCCCACGGAATAGCCCTGATCTTCGCTCGCACCGAAACCCAGGTGTTTCACGAGAGCGTGTGGCGCGCCTGCGATGCGCTGCTGTTCATGGAAGGGCGGCTGCATTTCCACGATGCCGCCGGCTTGCGCGCCAAGGCCAACGCCGGCGCGCCTTCGGTGTTCTGCGCCTATGGCGCCGAGGATGCCGAGCGGCTGGCGGCCAGCGGCATCCCAGGAGCTTTCGTGCCGCTGCGGCTGCGCTCGCTGGTCTTCGGCTTCGCCTCGATCGGCTCGTGGGTCGACGAGGTGTTGAAGGTGATGCAGCACGCCGGAGACGCCGTGCGGCTGGACGACCTCTACCGCGAACTGGCCGGCAATCCGAAGGCCGGGCGAAATCCGAACTGGAAGGCCAAGATCAGACAGACGCTGCAGCGCGGCCCATTCGAGCCGCTCGGTGATGGCGTCTGGAAACTCGACACCGGGAGACTGCTTTGAACGTCCTAAACACCGAGATTGAATTTCGGCATTTCCACCTGTTCTGCGGCCTTGGCGGCGGTGCGAAGGGCTTCAACAAGGGCCACGCTCGAGTCGGCAGCCTCAACGCCAACTGGCGCTGCATCGGCGGCGTTGACGTCGATCCGGCCTCGATCCGGGATTTCAGCCGGGCAGCGAAGGTGCAGGGCACCATGCTCGACATGTTCAGCCGCGAGCAGTTCGTGGCTTTCCATGGCAAGGAACCGCCGGCCGGTTGGCGGGAAGCGACGCCGGCCGATATCCGAAACGCCGCGCATGGCGAGCGGCCTAACGCGGTGTTCCTCTCGGCACCGTGCAAGGGCTTTTCCGGATTGCTGCCGGAAGCGTCGAGCATCACGGACAAATACCAGGCTCTCAACGGGCTCACGCTGCGCGGTGTGTGGTTGATGCTGGAGGCCTGGCAGGACGATCCGCCCGAGTTGATCGTGTTCGAGAACGTGCCCAGGATCGCCAAGCGCGGCCGGTTCCTGCTCGACCAGATCGTCGCGCTGTTGCGATCCTACGGCTATGCGGTGCGCGAGACGACGCATGATTGCGGCGAGCTGGGCGGCCTCGGACAGAGCCGCAAGCGCTTCCTCCTGGTCGGCCGACACGAATCCAAGGTGCCGCCGTTCCTCTACGAGCCCGAGAAGCGGCGCCTGCGCGGCGTCGGCGAAATCCTCGAGAGACTGCCGCGCCCGGGCGATCTGACGGCGGGCCCAATGCACCGGATGCCGGCGCTGCAATGGAAGACGTGGGTGCGCCTGGCCTTCGTCGAAGCAGGCTCGGACTGGAGGTCGCTCAACAAGCTGGCCGTGGCCGACGGCGTGCTGCGTGATTTCGGGATACTGCCCGATATCGAATGGCAATCGGGCGTGCTTGGCGTCAACCGCTGGCAGGATCCCGCCGGCGTGGTCGCGGGAAGGTCGGGCCCGACGAACGGCGCGTTCGCTGTGGCAGACCCTACCCCGAGCAATTTCCCCGATGACCGATCGGGCCTGCTCGGCGTTGGAACATCGGAGGAACCGGCGTCGCTGGTTCGAGGCCAGCGATCGCCACAACAAGGCCGCTTCTCGGTGGCCGATCCTCGAGTCGACGGCCACGAGAAATCCGTGCAGCTCGGCGTGCGCAAATGGGACCAGACCGCGGCGTGCGTGAAGGGCGACGTCTCGGTCGGAACCGGTCCCTACGCCGTGTCCGATCCACGCATGGAAGGCAAGCCGCGCTTCAACAACACCTTCCGCATCGTGCCATGGGACGAGCGATCGCCGGCAGTCGCCGGTCCTGGCGGCCCAGCTGGTGGCCTCGCCGTCGCCGATCCCAGGCCATCCCAGCGCGATGACTACAAGCAGACGAAGTATCGCGTCACCAGCCTTGATGAGGCGGCCGGCGCCGTGATCGGCGCGTCGACGACCGGCAATGGCGCCTTCGCGGTCGCTGACCCGGCGCTGAATTGGGGCGAGAACGCCCATGGCAGCAAGCTGGCGGTGCAGGGCTGGGAGGATCCGGCGCGCACCGTCACTTCGAGCCGCATCCTCGCCGGCGGTGGCGCCGTCGCCGACCCTCGCCCGGCCGACGATCTGCACAGCGCAGCGCTCGGCGTGCGCGCATGGGAGGAACCGAGCGGCACGGTGCAGGGCGAGTCCTTCCCGACCAACGGTTCCTTTGCGGTGGCCGATCCCCGCCCGGTGGGGCTCAACGCCAACCGGGAGAACTATAAAACCGGCGGGCACTATGGCGTCATTCCGTGGGGTGGCGTTGGCTACGCAGTCCCAGGCTTCGCGAAATACGATCGCGGCCATTGGTCGGTGGCCGATCCGCGCGAGACGGCGGCCGAGCCGCTGTTCGAACTGCCTCAGCCGGCAGATCGCCTGGTGGCGGTGATCCGCGCACTCGACAACACATGGCATCGGCCCTTCACGACCTTGGAGCTGGCGGCGCTCCAGAGCCTGGTCGACCCCGACGACCTGGACGGCTTCAAGCTGGACGGCCAGTCGGATTCGGCATGGCGCGAGCGCATCGGCAACGCAGTGCCGCCCGATGCTGCTGCGGCGATCGCCAGCGTGATGGCAACCACTCTCCTCCTGGCCATGACGGGCGAGACCTTCATGCTCAGCTCGCAGCCGATATGGGTGCGCGACGTGGCGGTGGCGCTGGCGGTCGACGATAGAGGCAACATACCGCTGGAAGACTTTTCGTCGTAGCCCTCTTGTAACCAGATTGGTTACAGTCTAAGCTATTGTGGTTACAACGTTTTTCCCTACCACGGAGACCAGAGATGATCACGTCCGACACGGCAGAGAAGATCGAAATCCTGAAATCGCTGCGGCTGGCTTCCCCGATAAGCCCGTTCACGTTCTGGAGCTTTGAGTTTGTTGCTCTCACCGAAGCGCGCGGCCTGCCGTACCCGATAGATGCTCGCCCGCTCTTTGATGCTGGCCTGTCGCCGGAACGCGCTGCCGACAAGTATGCCAAGCGTTGGCAGATGAAGGCGGCCTGATCATGTTCTACTGCGACGAATGCCTCGACCCCTGCCGGTTCCACGATTCCGGGCTTTGCCCTGGATGCAGGGACCGCAGGGCCGATGCCATCGCGGCCGAAGAAGCCGACATGGCTTTCGATTTCAGCGAAACGAGCGAGGGAGGAGCGATGACGCCAAGGGCCGAGGCCTGAAACCATCCCTTTCGATAGGGCGGCGGGTCGTTCCCGTCGCCCGCTAAACCCCCTACCACGGAGACCAGAAATGCTTAGACAGTACCGTCCCCAGCGCTTCCGCTATGAGACCATCGGCGGCGTTCTGCGCCATGTCGGGACCATCCCGATCGGCACCATCTTCCGTAGCACTCGCCTTGACCCGCGATTTACGCGCAAGCTGATCGTCGAGGCTTGGTTGCCCCGCGAGATCGGGGCCGGTCGAGTGCGCAACGGGCGCTATGAGAACACGTTCGCCGTCGGCGGCCATCTCGCTCAGGTCAGAGACCTTTCCAACGGTCGGCGCTTCATGCTGGCCGATCACTTCATCCGCTTTTGCGTCGATCACGACTAAGCGGCAATTCTTTTCCCTACCACGGAGACCAGACCAATGAACGCGCTAAGCCACATCACAAACGCTGACCGGGCAGAATGGGCACGCACCGCCCTGGAAGCCTTCCAATCGGCCTGCCCGCAAGATGAGGACGAGAAGACCTGCATCAAGGACCTGATCACGGACCTGCTGCACCTCGCGCGCCGGGAGTGTGGCGTCGATGACGCTATGCACTTCGCTACCCTGGCGGCCAATATGCACGACGCCGAGGTCATCGAGGACGACGAGGGGGACGACGACGGCGCCACCAGCGCCGAAGCGGTCGAGGTGGCGTCATGAACGCGCTGATCCCCCGCAACACCGTCGAGCAGATCGTCGCCTATCGCGATGCCGCGGTGGCCTCCTATCACGCTTCGTTCGAAGACATCGCCCAGGCCAACGCCAAGCTGCGCGAAGCTGCCTCCCTCTGGAAGGCGGCCGCCGGCGAACACGCATCGAGCCGCTATGGCGGCGAGGCAAACGAGGTGAAGAACTTCTTCGCAGCCGTCAACCTACCGGATCGCGAGCAGTATTTCCGCACCGCCGTCCGCTTGATCGACATCTCGTGCTGGCACTACCTCGTGCAGATGACCGAGCTCGACGCATTGATGGACCGCAAGGCCAAGGACGAACTGCGCGACAGCCTGGCCTGGGTGCCGGAAAGCTACCGGCACGGTCGCGGCGACGCGCGCGAGCTGGTCAACCTCGACGACCTGCAAGGCATCCCGCCGGTGACGGTCGACAACATTTACGCGACGCTCCAGAAGTGGTCCGGAGAGGCCGAGATGATCTTCCGGCGCGGCATCGCCATAGCCTTCTCCTCCCTGGATCGCCGCTTTCGCTCACATGACGGCTTCAAAATAGGCGGCCGCGTTATCCTGACCCACGCATTCAACGAGTTCGCCGGCGGGCTTTCGTACGGCAGCACCGCCGACACGCTGCAGGACATCGAGCGCACGTTCTGCATCCTCGATGGAAAAAAACCCGGCCTCGCCTATGGCGGAATCATCGGCCAGATCAGGAACGAGCGTCGCTATGGACCGCACCAGTCCGAGCATCACGGCGAGTATTTCAAGGTGGTCGGCTACAAGAACGGCAACGCCCATCTCTGGTTCACCCGCGACGACCTGGTGGAGAAGGTCAACAAGATGCTCGCGGAATACTACGGCGAGGTGATCGGCGACGCCCAGACCAAGGAGCCGGATGACCTGTTCCGCAACCGCAAGACCACGCCGGCGCGGAATTTTGGCTTTTTCCCGACGCCCGACGGCGCAGCGCACGATCTCTTGAAGGGGATCCCGCTCACGCAGCCGGCCGACCAGCCGCGCCTGACGATCCTCGAGCCGAGCGCCGGCACCGGCAATCTGGCGCGGCGCTGCCTATCCAGCATCAAGGACTTTGCCGACCATTCCGGCTACGGCCGAGCCGACGCGATGGAGCGCTGGCGCAAGGAATACCGCTTCGACAACCATGTCGATTGCGTCGAACTGCAGCCGGCGCTGGCCGGCGCCCTCCAGGCACAAGGGCTTTATCGGAAGGTGTACGCCACCGACTTCCTGTCGCTGCGCCCGTCGGTGACCGGCCTCTACGATCGCATCGTCATGAACCCGCCCTTCGACATGGAGCGCGATATCGACCATGTCGTCCATGCGCTCGACTTCCTCAAGCCTGATGGCTGTCTGGCCGCGATCATGTCGGCCGGCACCGAGTTCCGCGAGACCAGGAAGGCGATCGCCTTTCGCGCTCTGATCGAGAAGATGAAGGGGCAATTCCGCGACCTGCCGCCAGGCTCATTCGCCGAGGCCGGAACCTACGTCAACACGGTCACCGTCAAACTCTGGAAGGACGGGCGCCGAAATTACTTTTAGCTTGACCCTATTGTAACCATTTTGGTTACATTGTACGTTTCTTACCCTACCACGGAGTCCACCGATGCTCGACAAGCCAGACACCATCAGACCTCCAGGCATCCTCGACGCGCTCGCCATGTGGGCGGAGTGGCATGCGGACATGAGCCCGCTCGGCCCGACCGGCGACTATGGCGTCGACATGCAACTCGCGGATGCGTTCCGCGCGATGCTCTACCGGCCCGCCCTCAAGGACCGGCTCGCCTGGATCGAACGCGAGATCAGGCGGCCCCGCCGGCGGCTCGCCGACGGCAGATACCCGGGCGAACTCTGCGCCTGGTGGCTCGACCTTTGGGAGGCCGAGAAGGCTCCCCTCATCACAAACAGGATCCACGAAAGGAAACTCCATTGCGTTTCATTCTCATAGATTCCGGCCTGCGCCGGGTGTTCGACATGGCCACGCCTCACCGGCTGGACGATGAGTTTATCGGCGGGATGCTGCGACGCGACAGCATGGAGCGGGTCGAGATGGCCGACGAACTCGACTTGTGGGTGTCGGCCGAGCCGGCCAAGACGCGCTTCCGCTTCTTTGCTGACGGACCCGAATATGTCGGCGACGGGCTGCTGTCTGGCCGCTCAGCTCTCGGCGACGTCAAGAGCCTGCCGCGCTGGCTGAGCTTCGAGGCGATCACCAGCTGGCTCGTATGGCCGCGCAGCTACGAACACCACCAGCCGCGCCGGCAAATTCAAAGGCCGACCAGGTTTCCCATGGTCGGCCTTCCTCTCGAAACCTACCACGGAATCACGCTCGGAAGCGCAAGAGAGAAGCCATACGTAGCGCCGATGTACGGCTAGAGCAACGCACCAAAACGGCTACAAACAGGGCTATTTTGGTTGCTCCGGCAGTGCACCAAGTTTATGATTTTGACCTGTCCAAACCCTTACCACGGAAAGAGACAATGAAGGGCATACCAATAGTCGGCAAGCGGTTTGGAAAGCTGCTGGTCGTCGAAGACCTCGGTATCCCGGTTGGAACGAAGGATCGCCGGTTCAGGGCCAAATGTGACTGCGGCGGCGAGAAGATTGCTATGAGTGGAAACCTTCGCCACGGCCGCACCACAAGCTGCGGATGCCGCGAGCATCAGCCGTTTCACAAGTCCAAAATTCGAGAAGTCGCCCGTTGCAAGAATTGCCATTGGGCGTGGAAGCCGAACGGTCGTTGGATCAACGAACCATGCCCTCGGTGCAGCTTCATCAAGGATGTACGCGTCCCGCGCACACGAAAGTTGGACGACGCCGGAAGGACCTCCCTCAAGCGATGGATTGCGAAGAACCCTGGCCACTCTACCCGCCATTCGCGAGGGATGCGCCAGACCGCAATTCTGCTCGTCGGAAAGGGAGTTCTTCAATGCGTGCGATGCGGCTGCGACCGCACAGAACTTCTTGAAATCAACCATATCAACGGCGGCGGAACGGTCGAATCTCGCAAGAGCATGACGTTCTATCGGGCGCTTGCTGCGCTACGCCGCAAGACCGACGACCTGGAACTACTCTGCAAGCCCTGCAACGCGATCCATGCCCTCGAAATGGTGCATGGTCCCCTACCCATGAAAGTAATTTGGAGCGGACAATGAAAATCCACACGAGCTGCTGGTTTACGACGTTGCCTGACACGATTCAAAAAATAGGTGTTTCGCGTGGGACTCCACGCGGATACAAAGCAGGCTATCGCAAGATGCCGGAACTGGCGCCGGGCTCCTGGTTCAACACGGCCAGCATCCGCGATTACAAGCAGCTGTTCTTCGATGGTCTGGCCAGGCTCGACGCCAGGAAGACCGTCGCCAAGATCGAAGACCTGTCCGCCGGCAAGGACTGCGCCCTGCTCTGCTACGAGCAGCCGCACAAGGACGATGATTGGTGCCATCGCGGCTACATCTCGGCTTGGTTGAAAACCGAGCTCAACCTCGACGTCCTGGAATACGGGCTGGAGGAGCGTGGCGGGGGGTGGAGCCATCCCAAGATCCCGGCGCAATACCGCCTCCAGGCGAGCAAGATCGATCCCCTGGACGTCTCCTCCTACATCGGCGCCGAGGCGCCCGACGGCCAGGGGCGCGTCTGGAAGGTGATCGGCTTCGATCCGGCCAATGTCGACCAGGCCCAGGTGCAGAGCGGCGACGACAAGCGCGCCATCTCGGCCGACGTCCTCAAGAGCCGGTTCCAGCCTATCATTTGAGGCGACAAATATTCCGCAAAATATTCCGTGGTCCACTTGTAACCAGATTGGTTACAGTCTAAGTTGTTGATGTTACTTGGATTTACTGCCACGGAGACCAAAGATGCACAAGGCACCCGGCACCGACACCAACCACTGGCACTGCTCGATCGAGGAACTCCGCGACCTGGAAGCCGCCACCAAGGCGGAAGGGAAGCGTCTCGGCAAAGCCGGCCTCGAAGGGGTCTATTCCAAGTCGGTCAAGACCTACCAGGTCAAGCAGGGCAGCCGCTTTAGCGGGAGCTATCGCATCTACACCAAGTGAGGGCTTCGGCCCACACCAGTCACAAACCCTACCACGGAGAAGACCAATGACCACCACCATCAAGACCGGCTTCGATGAAGCAATCGCGAACGCCGCCAACCCCGATCACCGCAACTACAGCCCCGCGCTGGCTCGACGCATGAAGGCCGAGCGCCGCATGTGCACCGCCCTGGTGGATGGCTGCTTGAAGCGCGGCTATGTCATTTCCGTCAGCGACGGGGAAGACTACCCGGTGAAGAAGTCGACCGACAAGGCCGAGATCATGGCGGCGCTGTTCTCGACCGACGAGGACGTGATCGTCATCCGCAATGCCGCCGGCGACAAGCTGGGCTGGTTCCAGCTGATCTATGGCAACGACGGCTGGGACGTCGTGTCCGACTACAGCGCCAACGAAATCTGCAACGCGATCTGGAACGAGGTGATCTCGCCCCTGGCCGACAAGATCGAAGCGGAGGGCTGAGGCGATGGCGAACTTCAAGTTTCACATGGGCGTAACGCTCCGTTGCTACGGCAACGTTGAGATAGAGGCCGACACGATCGAGAATGCCATCGCAGAGCTCACCGCCGACAATATCGGCGAAAGCATCAGCATCACCGAGACGACGACCGACAGCGGGCAGGATCTCGCCATCATCGGCGTTACCGATGCCGACACAGGCGAAGACCTTGGCGATTGGGATTGCGCGCCGAGCGAGTATGACCCCAAGCCGCTACCGCCTGTGATCGTCAACAGCTGCTATGCCCTGTCTATCGACGGTGACCACGCAACCACGCTGCAGCTGTTCGCCACGAAAGCCGAGCGCGAAGACGCCATGTGGGATCACGCTTTCTCACATACCGGCACGGAATCGGCGACGATCGACGAGTTCAAGGCCGAGTATGACAACGACGCCGACGAAGCGATGCATGCGACCGGGGACGGCTGGCTCACCGACGAGATGGTTGCTGCTGACGCGCCGATCCACCGCAGCGACACAGTCGACGCGCTGACTCAGGCTGAGTCATTCATCAGCGGCTTCGAAGACGACGAGTTGCAGGAAGGGATCGGCGACATTCTCGCCGGGCTTCGCGCGGCAATCCAGCGTGAGCAGGCACGGCCCGACATAATGCAGGTCTTGTATATCGTGCGTGAAGACCTTTTGGCGGCAGCATCGGACGTGCTCGACAACGCCAACCGCAAAGACGGTGAATATCCCCGCTTGATGGCGGCGAAGGAGCACGTAGAGCGTGTGATGGGCAAGGCGGAGGGCCAGGCCAATGACTGACACCTCACGCCAGGCATGGGTCGACGCGGTCGCCGCGGGAGAGACTTCCGACAGCTTTGTGGACTGGTGGGCGGCACGCGAGCGCGAATCCGAGAGCTACGAGCCGGAGATGCCGGAAATGATCGACTTCAAGCTGCGCATCGGCGTCACGACGCGCGCCTTCTACGAGATCGAGTTCGAGGAGGCATCGATCGATGCCGCCATTGAGCGCGCCAGATCGATAAAAGCCAGCACTTACGCCAGCGAGTTCGAGAACGGCATCGACGGCGACGAGATCGGCTATCTTAGCCAGGCCGACGATCGCGACGGCGACGAGACCGAGATCGACATGCGGACAGAAGGCGAGCCCTATTCCTGGATCGCCTGCGAGATCGTCAAGAGCCTCGCCAAGGTGTTCGGCGTGCCTCAATCCGACGACAGCGTGAACAACGAAATCAACAGGCTCATATCGGAAGCGCAACGGGCTTGCGCCACAGAGCCTACAGGCGGCGAGGAGGGCTGACATGAAAAAGCGCATCCCCCTCACCCAGGTCATCCCGAATCCGGCCCAGCCTCGCAAGTTGTTCGAAGTCAAAGCGCTGCGCGAGCTGGCCGATTCCATCCGCGAGCGCGGCCTGATGCAGGCCATCACGGTCCGGCCGGCCGGCGGGCATTTCGTCATCGTCGGCGGCGAACGCCGCTGGCGCGCCCATTGCCTGCTTGCGGAGGATGGTGTGCTCGGCAAGGAACCGACCATCCTCTGCGAGGTCGAGGAGATGAGCGATCACGAGATGGCGCTAAAAGCCATCATCGAGAACCTGCAGCGGGCCGACCTGCGCGCCGTCGAGGAGGCGCGCGCGTTCAAGGCGATGCTCGACATGGGCTGGACCGTGGAGAAGCTGGCGAAGGATCTTGGCGTTCAACCGCGGCGGATTGCCGACCGCACGGCGCTGCTCAATCTGGACGAGACCATCCAGAGCTTGGTCGACGCAGGTCAATTTCCTCTCGGGCACGCGACGTACCTTACCGACCTCTCGAAGGCCGATCAGATGGCGATCGTCCAACTCTACGCCAAGGGAAAGCTTCCTTCATGGTCATCAGTCCAGGCAGCAGCCCAGGCGGCGCGCGATCGGCGTGATCAAAACGGCATGTTCGATCGTGAGAACAGACCGGAGCCATCAAAGGGCGATATGGAGGCGATCAACCGCATGGAAAGAACGGTCGAACGAATCGTCGCCGCAATCTCCTCCGGGTGGCGCGATGGGGAATGCGTGGCCATCAAGACGGTCGACCCAAACCGGGCCGAGAAATGCGCCGAAACGCTGGCAGCCGCGTCTCGCAGCATCCGAAACATGGAGGCGGAGCTCCGGCGGGTTCATGCGAGAGCGCAACTGATATGAGCAAGCCGAAGATCGCTGCAGAACGCGTCAGAGCATTGCTCGACTACGACAGCGAGACCGGCGTGCTAACTTGGCGTTCCAGGCCGCCGTCTGCCTTCGAAGATGGCAAGCACAGTGCGGCGCGCAAAGCGGCGGCTTGGAACGTCCGGTTGGCTGGCAAGCGAGCCGGGACATTGAGCGTGACAGACGGCTATCGCCACGTGTCGATCGACAACTGTGACTACCGAGAGCACCGTATCATCTGGCTATGGTGGCACGGCGAATGGCCTGCAGATCAGCTCGATCACGACAACCATAGCCATGACGATAACCGCATTTGCAATCTAATCGAATCGACAGATCCCGAAAACCGTAGGAACCTGCCGCTCAGGAGGGACAACAAAAGCGGCCAAGCCGGCGTTTATTGGAACCGACAGAAGCAACAATGGTTCGCCGCGATCAACACATCTGAAAAGAGGATATTCCTCGGCGCCTTCGAGCGCCTGGCCGACGCGATCTCAACGCGAAAGTTGGCCGAGGCAGAACACGGTTATCACAAGAATCACGGCGTTTAGACCCTCAGCCTTTTCTCCGTGGGGCTGAGGAGGGGGTAGCGGCTTGGTCTCCGCTACCCCCGTTTTTTATGTGCAACCAAATTGGTTACATCATATACTTTCCTGGTTACCAACGAGTCGACCGGAGCGCGACTATGTCAGACCAATTTCCCGCCATCAGCACAGGATCCATCGGGGCCGCTGCCGTCCAGACGGTCAACGCGCGCGATCTCCACGCCTTCCTCAAATCGGGCAAGGATTTCTCGAACTGGATCAAGGACCGCATCGACCAGTACGGATTCGCCGAAAATGTGGACTTCGTGGTTTTCGCCTGGATGGGCGACAACCCGAAAGGCGGCCGCCCGGCCAAGGAATACGCCCTCTCCATCGACATGGCGAAAGAGCTATCGATGGTCGAGCGCAACGAGCAAGGCAAGCGCGCCAGGCAATATTTCATCGAATGCGAGCGGCGCGCCAAAGACCCAATGTCAGCGCTCAACGATCCGGCCGCGATGCGCGGCCTGCTCCTCACATACACCGAGAAGGTGATTGCCCTCGAAAGCCGCGTCGCTGAGTTGATCCCGTCGCATGATGCGCTCCAGCGCATTGCCGCAGCGGACGGCTCGCTCTGCATCACCGACGCGGCGAAAGCCCTGCAGATGCAGCCGAAAGAGTTCTTCGCCAGGCTGCTGCGCAACGGCTGGATATTCAAGCGGCGCGGCTCCTCGAACTATCTCGGCTACGAATCGAAGGTGAGTGCTGGCTACATCGAGCACAAGGTGACCGCGGTGCCGCGCGGTGACGGCTCCGAGAAGATCGTCGAGCAGGTGCGCATCACGCCGAAGGGCCTGACGAAGATCGCCTCATTGATCAGTCGGCATTGAGGATTTAGAAGCCCGCCAACGAGCGTCAGTCGCAGGCCTTCCCCTCACACGTCCGATGGTCGCCCCGCTCGTCCTTGCCAGCCTCTGCCGGCACAGCATCCGATTTCGCGACTTCTCTCGCCACCAGCGCGGCGCAGCGCGAGCACCGCTCCGAGTGACCAGGATCGTTGAGCCAGCCAGCCGGCGCGTCCTGGGCGCCGCAAAGCGAGCGAGCGAGACCCACGTCGACGCGGCGGAAATAGTGGGCCTTGGCGCCGCGCGGTGCCTTGGATGCCCATCCTTCACGAAACCCGGTCATGTCGCCCTGCGCTCCACCGGGATCATCCGGCCCTTGCGAAAAATGTGCTCTGCCGCGTCGCGGGTGCTGGTGATGATCTCGCCATCGCGACGCAGCCTGCCGTTGATATAGCGCAGCAGATGGTCGGTGACAGCCTTTTGTGCCTCGAGCTCACTCGCGAAGACCATTGGTTTGCCGCCTGCCGCCATCACAGGCTCGGCCTTGCCGTCCTCGGCAAAGCGCAGCATGGCGTGGTGACCGCCGACGACCGGCGTCGTGAAGCCTGCGAAATGGTTCAAAGCATGCTCTCCTGGCGAACGGAATCGGGGTGAGGCGGCACGACCTTGCGGTCAGCGAAGATCGGCGGATCTGCCTCAGAGAAGGTGCGGGCCCGGAGATGCTTGCAGACCGCCGCTTCGATCTCGCGGCCGGTGAGCAGCCGACCGAGTTCCAGCGACAGGTCGAAACCGCCGGTGCGCTTGGTGTGCGCAACCCTATGCTCGGCCGCGACGGCGCGGATTTCTTCCGACCAGAGCAGCATGATCATTCGATGATACCAGGGAACGCTCCTCCAGCCTGGCGGCCGCCAAGCCCGTCCGCTGGTCAGGACCGGCTCGGGATAGTCCCATACGGCGGTGGGTCCGCGCTCGCGGCCCACCATCGCTTCCTCGAGCAGTGTCCGAACCTTGCTTTTGCGGCCGCCGCCGTGCTCGATCCAGCCGCGATCCCGACTCCACTTCTCATGAGCGGCGACGATGATGCCGTGGCTGGCCGGTCCGAAATCCCGGAGCTGGCCGGCAAGTCGATCGAGCTTGTCGCGCTCGCTCTTGATTTCGCAAATCCAGATGCGGTCAGGCTGCACCGCGACGACATCGGCGCGGCTGCCGCCATGCTCGACGTTCATCTCGTGGACGATCCTGGCATCGGGCCACAGTTCGCGGAATCGCTTGACGACAGCGTCGCGGATCTCGACCTCGGCAGTAGAGCGACTGTGTTTCATACCTGCCTCTCGTAATCTTCGGCGATGGCGCGAAGCACGAGCACCTCTTGCCGCGCGCCGCGATTTCATGGTCAGGTCGCTTGCTGCGGCCATCTGAGAACTTGTCCAGCCATGCGATTTTCGCCAGCACCATGGCGCGCACCATGTCGAGCTTTGCCCGGTTGTCGATCATCGACCAACCTCGCGCAGGATCCGGCGCACGTCCGCCAGCTTCATGTTGATGGCGTTTTCGATGCAGCCAGGTGTGCCGGAGACGGGCGTTTCGCGGCGCTTGCCGTCGATCTCGATGACCAGCTTGCGATGGCCGCGGCTGCGGCCGCGCTCGAGCCGACATTTGCCGCCGGCGCCGCGCACGATCTCACCGACCTCGATGAGCAGCTGCCGGAAATATCGCCCTGACATGGCCGCCATCAGAGCAGTTCGCCGGTGTCGGGATCATGCGGCGGCAGATCGGCCTCCAAACCCCAGGCCTCCCAACCAGGTCGAGCCGGACCGCGCCGATTGAGCTCGATCTTGGGCGTGTTCGGCCAAAGCTTGTCGATCCAGTCGAGGAACAGTTCCGGCTTGGCCGAGTGTGCGCCGCTCGGTGCCGTGATCGCCTCGCCTTCGAACCATGACGGCAGTTTCGGGTCATACATGTCCGGCGCCACCGGATGCCCGCGCGTGGCGACAAGCAGGAGCTCGTGTTTGCCGCGGTTCCAATAGCCGGTGATGATGCGCTCTTTGAGCCAGGCGAAGGACGTCACATAGCGCGCATCGGTCTTGACCGGGCGCAGCAGGCCGATCTCGGCGTCGCGCTCGAGCACGGCAAAGCCCCATGCATCGAGGACGCAGATGGCTTCGATCAGCATCGGCGCCGTGGCCCAAAGGAACAGGATGCAATCGTCGGCCGCGATCGAGGCGACGTCGCGCGCCATGATCGTATCGAGGCTCGATGTCGGGTAGTGATTGTCGGCGGCCCGGTCCATGCCGGTGCTGCGGCTGTAGGGTTCGAAGCGCCATTCGGGATCGGCCAGGATCAGCCCGAATTTCGCGGTCGGCAGCGCCCGCTGCCCAGCGGCGAGCTCCGCCTCGCGCTGATCGCGCGACAAACGCTTTTCGCCGGCCCTGAGCAGGTTGACGGTGACGCGCTCGTTTTCGACCTCGACGCGCCCGCGCCAGTCGTCGATCATGGACTCGAACTCTTGCTCAGGGACCGCCGCCATCTTCTGCGCCCGCGACGACAGTTTGCGGTCGATGCCGACATCGGCAAGGGTTGGCGGCTCGGGAAGCTGTTCGCGCTCGGCACTGGTTTTCGGGCGGCCGCCGGGATTGAGGCCGATCGTCGTTTTCTGCCCGGCGATCAACTCGCCCAGGCGCCGCTCGGCGCGCACGCGGATTTCGGCCGCGTCGACCTCGAGCTTCTTGTTCTTCGCCTGCCTGGCATAGGCGCGCATCGCCTCGGCCTTGTCGCGCCAGTCCTTGACCTCGTCGACAGACTTGGCTTCCGCCAGGGCAATGCATGCGGCGTCGTAGCGAACGAGTGCGTTCATGGTCAGGATCCCGACGGCGGAACAAAGAGGCAGATCGTCTCGCCGACCAGCGATCCGGCCTTCGAGCACCAGTGAAAACGACCGTCGGGGCTCTGCTTGACCCGCTTGTCGGTATAGCCCACCACCTCACCGGTGATGACGATCTGGTAGCCGCCAGCCTTCTCCGCGATCCAGTCGGCCGGGACGTCGCGGCAATCGTAGTCGGCGCAGCACGAGAACGGATATTTCCAGCCCATCGGCATCTTGGGCGTGGGCGTCGCATCGTGGGCCTCCGCGACAGCGGCGGCCACAAGCGCCCACAACATGGCCGCGAGGAAACCGAGAGCGACGCTGGTCCTGATCATTCCC
The DNA here is from genome assembly GCF_040323095.1 of Mesorhizobium sp. M0058. Taxonomy (NCBI): domain Bacteria; kingdom Pseudomonadati; phylum Pseudomonadota; class Alphaproteobacteria; order Hyphomicrobiales; family Phyllobacteriaceae; genus Mesorhizobium; species Mesorhizobium sp. M0058. The sequence goes on along the minus strand of NZ_JAMYUQ010000003.1, from coordinate 237,708 downwards.
GCACCAGGGCGTCAAGCGCTGCGCTGCACGAAGCCGAAAGCCTGCGATCTGCAGCTATGTCCTTGTCGGCCTTGGCCCTGGCTTCAGCGATGCGCTCGGCAATGGCCGCCATCTCCGCGTCATGGCGCAGCTTTTCAGCCTTGCGATCGGCGTCAAGCATGGCGACCTCGGCCTTCATCTGCTTGCGGGTGTCGGCGATGCGCTGATCATACTTGGCCACGCCCAGCCGATGCGCCTTGGCGAGCCGCTCCAATTCTGTCTCCGGGTCCATTGGATGGAAGGGAACGACCTTGAGATCGGTCTCGATGGCGGTTTCAAGGTCTGCGGAGAGTGCTGCTGCGTTCATAGGAAAGTTTCCCTGTGTTGCCTGGTTGAAATTCATTCGTATTGGTCCGCCACCAGGACGCCGACGATCTCGTCGATCCAGTCCTCTCGCCACCAGGACGTCTTGCGATATGTGCCGAGATTACCGAGCGCCGACGCCACGCCTTTGCCGTAACCGCAGCACCTGGCGACGCCCATCTTGCGAGCCTCGGGGAACGCTTCGATCAGCGCCGCGAAGGCGATATGCCGGCCGCGCGTCTCGCGCTGCGACACTTGGCCGAGAGCGGTGAGGACCGGGTTCGTTTCGCAGAACCGGCATGCGGTTACGATCGCGAGCGCGATCTGATCAGCGGTTGGGAACATCAAAAGACCCCTTCGGCAAAGCGGTCGGCTTCTCGGTTGGCCTGGCCTTTGAGGCTGGCGGTCAACTCGGGATGCGACCATGTCGACGCTCGCAGCGTCAGCACCTCGGCCGCGATCGCGATGTCGAGGACTTCCAGGCTGGCGCGATGCCAGTGCTGGCCAAGGTGCATGCTGAGCAGGAAACGTTCGGTGGCCAGCACGATGGTGCGCGCCACCGGGAGCCCTGGTGTCCAGACGACACGGACGAAATGAAGCGGTTGCCAGGTGCCGGGCTGCAATAGCGACAGATGCGCCTCAATGTTCTCGGCGGTCGCCAGGCGGAACACGCCAGGATCGGCCGCAAAGCCGACGGCGCAGATCGCGGCATAGCCGGCGTTCTTGCGCCTGCGCACCAGGTCGCGGGGCATGTCGATGTCAATCGGCATTGGCCTCGGCCTCCTCGCGCTTGCGGCGGGCCTCGGCGCGCTTGCGTTCCTTGTTGCGCTTCTCGATCTCGCGCACGGTCAGGCGGCGGAAACTGCGGCTGGTGCGGACCAGGCCGAACTCACGTTCGATCCCAGCCAGGATCTGGCCGAGCACGCGGCCCTTGATGTCGTGCATGGCGCGGCGGTCGAAGCCGAGCCGGTGCTTGTCGTAGATCCTGCCGCATTGCTCGATCGACAGCCCGGCAGCGCGGGCGACGGCGGTGCGTTTCATGCGCAGAACGTCCTTGCCGTTGTGGCCGCCGATGACGAAGCGCAGGAGGTCGAGAATGTCGACCATGCGGTCGGAAGCGTCCTCGTGCACCACGACGCGGACTTCGGTGGCGTCGTATTGCGGCATGCCGTCGAGCAGCCGCGACAGCTCGCGCTGGTGGCGCTCGCCTTCGGTCTCACGCGCCGAGGGCATGGCCGAGCCGACGCGCGACACCATGCGCCGCTCGAGATCGGGCATCTGCCTTGCGGTGTGAACCGAATCTGACACCAGCAGCCACAACAGGTCGCGCGGTGTCGGCAGCCCTTTTGGGGTCTTCAGGTAGAACAGATACTCGGCATGGCGAAAATGCTCCACCAGGCGGTCGACCCGCTTTTCCAGATTGGCCGGCGTGTCCAGAAAAAGACTGCCCATTCGCTTATCCCCGAGCCGCCGAAGCAGGTGCCATTTTCGTTACGGATGGTGCCAAATTGGTTACATTGCTGGCAAGCGAATAGTCGGGCGGCCAGCGCGTTTTTCCGAGGATAACTTTGGCTTCCTCGCACTTAGCCGCCTTTGCCTCGCCGTGCTTCGAGCGAACATATTCGAGCCACGGTCGCCACTCAGGCCGTTCTATGTGGATGCGGTAGTAGCCGGTCGGGTCTACGTCCGGGGCGCCGTAGATGACCTCGAACATCTGTGATGACAGATAGACCGAAAGGCGCGGCACGCGCTCCCGCTGAAAAACGCAGCGGCGAAGAAAAACGAGTGCGCAGTCTGACGCCCGCTGACGTTTTTCCTCAGACAGGACTGCGAACTCACGCTCGGCAACATCGCGCTTGCCGAGGTGCTCCATTGGCCATGCCGAGATTAACTTGTCGAACAATCGATTATCTGTCCCCCCCGCCAGGGGGGTTAGGGGGACTAAGGTTCTTTCTTCCGGTTCCTTTGGGGTGTCGGCAATGACACTCCCGAGGGTGTCATCCAGCGACCCTTCCAAGGGTGTCACCGTGACACTCTCCCTCGCTACGATGATCTTGTAGGAATTGCTCGTCTGGCGACCGCTCGGGGTGAACACTGATTCACTGGTTATCCACCGGTCATCCTCAAGCGCTTTCAGTTTCCGAATGATGGTGGAGCGAGACAGAGACGTCTCCCGGCCAAGCTGCTCGAAGCCTGGATTGCACTGACCGGACTTTTCGTTGAAGCAGTTTGCCAGGGAAATCAGGATCAGCTTCATTGCTGGGTCTGGAACATGCTGATCGAGAACCCAGGCGATCTTCTGGATGCTCATTGCGATGCAGCCTCTGCCGCGAAGTGCCGCTCGATCATGTGCTCACGGCGCGCCATCCATGGAAGGATAGGTTCGATTTTAGAACACAGGCCCCAGCCGTCCTCATAAGGAACAAAGGACCAGACGCGGCTGAAATCTTCCGGCGAGACATCTGTGAGGTCGTGTCCCAGCTCCAGGTGGTATAGGCAATCACGCACCGTGCGGTCGGCCATCTGGACAGGAACGTCAAACCACTCCCCGTCAAGGCGATATGCATCGAGGCGACGGTGAGCCAGTTGCTCCACCGCACGTGCGAACGTCGTGGGGTTGATGCTCCAGATGTGCGCCTTGACGAAGGAACCCCTGTTGATAGCCTCCACCCGATCGAACACATGCCGCGAGATGCCGATCTTCACCGGCCCATGATCGGACAGCAGGGTGTAGACGCACGACCGCTCACGATATGCAGCGATATCGTAGCCAGACGAACGCAACCATGATTGTAAAGACTCGTCGATCTTCATGTCGCTCTCTCGAACAGAGGAGCGGCAATCCTACACAGTACAAATGGTATTGCCGTTTAGTGCTTTTCGTCTGACCCCGATCCCATCGAGGCGATGGTCGCCTGCAGGATTTTCGTAGTTCTTTCAATGCCGACAGTATCGTCGAGATACGCCGCCGCCGCGACCAGGTGAACCGTGGCCTCATGCTGCGCCGCCTTTGATCCGCTCGTCCGCGCCTTCATGCAAAATCCAGCAAGGACCGCACGCACCTCGCAATCTTGCAGTGATCCGTAGTCATGCTTCATGCCTTGGCCTCCCCGACCTGGGGGCCTCATGACGAGACGCCCCAGCCATCAGCATAATGTAAAAAACGTACAGAACAAAAATCACGTTATTGGCCCAGCCGACGAAACATTACCTTTGCTCACCGACTTTGCTCAGGATGGTTATCGGGTCGTTTGCTGGCGTGAGTTGCACGCCGGCCTTGCTACACCAAAGGTTGTAGCGGCCGAGAAGATCGAAGATGGCGTCTCCGCGCCAGTTCTTCGCCTCGCCGTACCAGGCCTCCCGCACGCGCCAGAAGCCGCGCGGGTAGCCGAGATTGTCACAAGCCGCGTTGATCTGCGCCTTGATGCCCATGCCGGGCACGATTGGACCGGCGGCTTCTTTGACCGCCCTTTCAAGTTCAGCTGCGATGTTTCGCATCGATTCCTCACGAACAACAGGAGAAGGAACGACGACCCGTCGGGAAATTCGGATGCCTTGTCGGACACCCCCAACGGTTTCCGCGTCATGGTCGCCAACGGTGCAAGGAGGCTTCGAATGACGCGTATTGATGATATCTGGGAACCGCTTGGCCTCGCGGCTTTGGGAATTGTCGAACGTGCGGACGCCTCTCGGACCGACCGCGGAAACTTGTTGATCGTGCCGCAGCTCAGACTGGAGCTTGGCGCTTCGCAACGACATCAGCAGCCTCCTTGCCCAGCCAATCGTTGGCAGTCACTTCGCCGTCAGTCATGACCACGATGCGGTCGAGATACGGTTGCTTCGGCATCCGGCCGGCTTCGTACCTGGCGATCGAGGGACGCGTGGTGTCGATGCGTCGACCGACCTCGGCCGACTGCAGGTTGCGCTCCACGCGCCACTTCTTCAACCGGGCGCCAGGCGCCAATTCGGAGGACTGCTCAACTTCTTCCATAAATCGCAAATCGCACCATTTTGGTTACACGTCAAGGGTTGTAACCAGTTTGGCGCAGTTTCGCTGTGGGGTATTTTGCGCTACCGCCGACTCATGAATAACGGAATCAGGCTTTTCCGCGAGAGAGCCAACCTCACCAAAGCGGAGCTTTCGCGCCGCATTGGCACCACGAGGCAACAGCTCGGCAGGCTTGAGGACAGCCAGCGAAAGCTCACCTTGGAATGGGCCCAGAAGATCGCGCCGCACGTCAACGCGACGGCGCAGGATCTGATGTTTCCCGAGATGAGCCGGATCGACACGAAGCGGTTCCACAACGTCTTCGAGATCGTGAGTGGCAAGGAAGCTCCGGCGGACTCGCCGGGTCTGGCGCTGGAGAGCGATTTTCTGGCGAGACTTCTGCCCGGCGCCAGGCGCCACAACCTGCGCTTCATGATGGTCGAGCCGTCGCAATCAAACGCGATGGTCAACAAGGGTGATGCGCTGGTGATCGACATCGACGACAACAAGCCTTCCACGCCAGGCCTTTACGCGCTCGAGATCGCCGGCGTCATTCAATGGCGCTACCTGTCGCCGACGACCACTGGCGCCGTGCAGGTTCGCAGCGACGACCCGAGCATTGCCAATGAAACGGTGCAGCCTAAGGATTTGACCGTGATCGGGCGTGCCCGCTTGAGAATATCCACACTTTGAGTTGCTTTTTTTTGGTACGCTTGTAACCAAATCGGCAACACCCCTTGCAATGTGCTCCAAATTGGTTACGATCCTGTCACGCAGAAGGATCACCGATTGATGGCCCAGCACCCCCTGGTAGTATTTTTCCATCATCAGTCGCGCTCCAGTGTCGAGTATCTGCGCGTTCCCGGCCGGGCTGGTTGCAACCCCCCACCCCTCGCCCCGCACCGACTCGGCCGGGTCCTCCCAACATAGGCAGAAGATGGCACCAGCGACCGCTTTGTTGTGGCTGCGTTGGTGCCAAAATGGTTTCACGTGAGACAGGAAGGAAGCGCTCAAATGACGGACCAGTATGGCTGGTGGAGACAGGCTTTGAAGCTGGCCGGTGGTGGCGGGCGCGAGCTGACGCGCGACCAACTGGCGCTGCTCAGCCTCTCCGAGGACAACCCGGAGTCAGGATTTTTCAGGAACCGTCCGTTCAAGGACGCGCCGCTGGTTCCTGTCGCCATCTGGCGCGACGGCCAGCGCATCATCTGCCTGCAAGGCGGCAAGGAAGCCGACGCGCAGCAGGTCTGGAGCTACGCCTGCCGCAACCCCATCAGCGAAGCGCTGTATCATTCGGTGTTGGCCGGCGGCGCCTGGCCGGACGAACCGCCGGCTGTGGCCAAGGAACACAACCTGCCGGCCAAGACCGGCGATCTGCACAAGGATCTCGCGGTCGAACTCGCGGCCGAGAAGGAAATGGCGGAAGCCTTCCTGAAAAAGCCCATCACCACGCAGGAGCAGGCCGACCAGGCCGCGATCTGGTCGAAGCGGCTGGCCGCGATCAACAAGAAGGCAACCGAGCAATTCACGGTCGAGAAGCGGCCGTGGCTCGATGGCGGCACCGCGGTCGACGACAAATGGCGTGAGGTTCGCACCGATTCCGAAGCGCTGGGCAAGAAGCTGAAAAAGCATCTCGACGCATGGCTGGCCGAACAGGCGCGGCTCGAGCGTGTGCGGCAGCAGGAGGCACGCGACAAGGCCGATCGCATCAGGCGTGAGGCAGAGGCGGCGGCGCAGCGCGCGGCAGACCTCGCCAATGAGGCGGCGGCAAACGCCGTCGAAGGCGGCGGCGGTGTCGCATCGCTGTTCAGCGAGGAGGTCGAGAAGGAAGCCGACCGGCTCGCCCAGCAGGCGGCCGACGCCGATCGCGAGGCGCAGGCGCGCCCTGTCTTCGCCGGCAGGACCGGCGCCAAGGTCACCCAGCACACCTATTGGATCGCGACCATCACGGATTATGACGCGCTGCTCCAGGCCGTGAAGAACGATCCGGAGGTGCGTCAGGCGGTCGAAAACGTCGCCGCCCGCATCGCTCGCAACAAGGACGCCACCGTGCCAGCCGGCATGGAACGCGTCGAAGACAAGAGGGCAGCATGACCGAGGGCAAATTCGTGGCCGTAAAATTCGGCAACAGCGACAGGACTTACGATTACGTCGCGACAGGCTTCGACGTGGCGGTCGGCCAGAAGGTGATCATCCCGATGCGCGGCCGCGAAGTGTCGGTCGAGGTCGTGGAGATCAAGACCGAGTCCGAACTCGCGAGCGTTTCCATCTTGCGCATCGCCCAGCCCGAGACCGCACCGGAGACAGCGCCATGAACGACCGTCCCAACCTGCCGGCGCTGGTCGCCGGCGCATCCGTAAGCGCCATCATCCCGAGCAACATCGAGGAGACATGGAGGCTTGCGACGATGATCTGCGAGGCCGAACTGGCGCCGGTGGCGCTGGTCGGCAAGCAGCCCCTCGAGAACGCCACAGACGAGGACTGGAAGCGCTGGGGCAAGAAGGCCACCAGCGCCGTTGCCACCGTCATGATGTCCGGCGCCGAGCTCGGCTTGCCGCCGATGGTGGCGCTGCGCTCGTTCACCGTGATTGGCGGGCGGCCGGCGCTGTACGGCGACGGACTGATCAACGTCGTGCGCCGCTCCGGCAAATGCGCCTATGTGCGCACCGGCTACGATGCGGCCAAGAAAGCCGGCTGGTGCGAGGCAAAGCGCGCCGACACAGGCGAGGAGAAGCGGGTCGAGTTCAACGAGACCGAAGCCAGGACGGCTGGCCTGTGGGACGATCGCCAGACGCGTCGCGGCATGATCTGGAAGAACGGCAAGAAGGAGTGGGGCGAAGTCCCCAACGACTCCACCTGGCACCGCTATCCGACGCGCATGCAGGCCTGGCGCGCCGCCGGCTATTGCCTGCGTGAATTGTTCGCCGACGTGCTCGGCGGCATCCGCGACGAGTTCGAGGCGAGGGAGATCGCCGGTGGCGAGGTCATCGAGCACAGCGAGGAGGCGCCGGCTGCCAGGCTGACGCCGCCATCGCCACCTTCACCGCCAAGCGCGGATGCGGCCGCCGAGGTCGAGACGATAACCGACAACGGGTTCCGCGACGGCGACGTGGTCGAGGAGGAGAACGGCCAGGAAGGCGAACCGTTCGACTTCGGCAAGTTCTTCGAGGATCTGCAGATCGCGCTTGCCGGCTGCGGGAGCGCAGCCGAGATCGAGGAAATCTGGACCGAGTTCGACGTGGAAGCCCGGTTCCAGGATGACGCGGACAGCCGCCAGTTGGCGGACCAGATTAAGAACAGGCGGCTGTCCGCCGTCACGCAGCGGGTCTGATATGGCCGGCCGCATCGCAACCCTGCCAGACCATGGCGCGCCGGTTTCCGGCCCGCCTGCCAAATGGCGGCCGCGCGCGCTCACCATCATGGAAAAGCTCGAGATCGTGGTGCGCCAAGGCGGCAAGGAACCGGGTGGCGACCGGCTCAATCCGCTCGACGGCGTCCAGTTTGACCACGACCCTGCCCTGCAGCGGCGGCGCTGGAACGAGGAGGCGAAGGACACGATCCCGCCGGCCTGCGCGCTCGACTTCATCGTCGCGCTCAACAAGCCAGCGCACGGCACCAAGACGGCAAAGGTCGACGTGCCCGAGATTGCCAAGCTCAAACGCCTGGAAGGCCGCACCGGCCAGAAAAAGTTCAAGCGCAAGATACCTTCACGACCATTCAGAACCGGAAAGCTCGCCTTCAAATGACGGCCATCACACGCAACGACAGACCCGAATACAACTCATGGATCAGCATGATTGATCGCTGCTACAATGCGAAGTGTAAGGACTTTCCGATCTATGGCGGTGCCGGCATTTCGGTCTGCGCGCGCTGGAAAAACTCTTTCACCAATTTCCTAGCGGATCTAGGCAAAAGACCGTCGGCGGGCCATTCGATCGACCGCCATCCGAACAAGGTCGGCAACTACGAGCCACAAAATGTGCGCTGGGCGACAGCCCAAGAACAGGCGCGTAATCGCACGAATAACATCTTTTTGCAGATCGATGGCGAGCGACTGCTGCTGGTCGAAGCCGCTGAAAAGTATCGCATGCCGGCAAAGGTAATCCGCGACCGGATTAAGGATGGATGGGAACCTAAGCGGGCTGTGTCGACGGCTATAAGCCCGCGTGCACGGAGGTCGCGATGACACGATCGAGCTACTCCGAACTCGCCCTGACGTCCGGCTTTGTCTTCATCGCCGACAGATGCCGGCCTGGTGCGATGAGCCTCACCAACGATGCAGAGCGCGTCGTGCGGGAATGCCTCGGCATCTATGGCGAGCGCCGCATCGTCTATCGCGACAGCAATGGCGATTGGGCCGAGATGCTGCACACCGGCATCCAGTTTCGCGGCTTCGCGCCATTCGCGGGCGAGATACCAGGGGAGGACCGGGCAGCATGACCGACAAATGGCGCAGGAAATCGACCTCGACTGAGGTGGATTTGAGCGATTTCAGCCGCGACCAGCTGCTCCAAGCGCTGATCGATGACGATTCGATTTCAGAGAGCGAGGCTCTTGCGATCATGGCGAGGCGCGCAGGCAAGGAAAAGGTAAAGCCCGTCCTCGAGCGCTCGAGCGGAAGTGACTTCGAGGAACTATCGGAGGTGCGGGACGAGTTGGCGCGCGGCCGGCGCGACGAGGCGCTGATCCACCTGGAGCGGTTCCTGGGTCGCGGCTATGCAGGGAGCCTTCTGTCATGAGCGACAGCTTTTTCACTGGCCGAAATCAAGTCGACCCACAGATCGAAACTGCGACGGTGCAGTTCTGCAGCGACCTCATCGATGCGGCAACGCGGCGCATCGCCAAGCTCGAAGGCCCGCTCGGCGCAGCTGTGCGCGTCCAGCGCATCTCTGACATCTGTTCCGGCGCCCACGTGCTGCCGATCGAGCATTGGTCGAAGCTGGATGCGCCAAAGCCGTCGGAGCCGGCATCGGCTGCGCCTGCCAAGTCCGGCTTCGTGAAGCGCATCGGGAAGCACATCAGCGATGGGACCGTCATCGCGTTTTGGGTCGGCTTTTCATGCGGCTGCATCACCAGAGGAGGATCCTGAGATGGACACGGAACCGCACGTCGTTGAAATCACCGATCGCGGCCATGCCGCCCAGGTCAATCGCTGGATCGGCCAGATCGAAGCGCTGACCGCGCTCGAAGACAAGGCGAAAGAGTTCGAGAGGCTTCCAGGCTTCGGGCTGGCGCTCGCCATTTTGCAGAAAGAAGTGGCGGAAAGCCGCTCGAAGGCGGTGGCAGAGAACCTTCGCGCCATCGCACGTGCCGGCATCGACGTCGTCGCCGTGCGCAATGTCGGCCTCGAGACGGGCAAGAACGGCCTGTTGAGGCTCACGGCAACGATGATGGACCTGGCCGACCTCGCCGAGATGGGAGGATCCTGAAATGGACGACAACGCACTCACCACGCCGATGGACGCCAGCGAATTGCTGAAATGCGCCCAATGCAGCAAGGGCATGCTCCACGGCCACAACCCGGTGTTCTACGAGGTGACGGTGCGCCAGTGCGTCGCAGACCTTCGCAACATAGGACGCATGCATGGCATGGAGATGATGACGGGCAGCGTCGGACTGGCGCGCGTGCTATCGCCCGACAACACGGTGGCGCAGCGCATCGGCCAGCCGGCGCGCGTCCTGATCTGCATGGATTGCGCCATGCAGCCTGGCCTGCCGGCCGCTCAATTGCTCGAGCAAGGATCCTGAGATGGGCGAGGTCACCGCGATTTCCTGGTGCGATGAGGCTCAGTCGACAGGTCGCAAGCTCGGTGCGCACAAATCGGCAGCGAAGAAGGCTGGCTGTTCCCTTGATGAATGGTATGCGCGACGGGCGCGTGGCCAACGACGATGCTACCGCTGCGAGGCTTGGAAGCCGAAAGACGTGTTCAGCCTCGATAGCACCCGCCAAGGCGGGCACGCGCCCATCTGCAAGCCTTGCAACAGTGCTCGCTCGACCCGCTCACGCTACGGGCTTTCGGAGGAGGATTTCTCTTCACTCCAAGCCGCAGGAGCCTGCCCTATCTGCGAACGCAGCGGAGTGCCCATGGAGGTCGACCACAACCATAGAACGGGTGCCGTCAGAGCGATCCTTTGCAGCCGCTGCAACAGTGCGCTCGGCATGTTCTGCGAGGACGCCGAGTTGATGCGCCGAGCGATTGCCTATCTGGAGGAGCACGACCATGGGTGAAACCACAGCCATAAGCTGGTGCGACCATACTTTTAACGGATGGATCGGTTGCATGAAGGTCTCGCCGGCGTGCGATGGCTGCTACGCAGAGGCGCTAATGGACAAGCGCTATGGTCGCGTCGAATGGGGCGCGCCTGGGCATGGGCCGGGAACGCGTGTCAGGACGTCGGAAGCCAACTGGAAACAGCCGCTCAAATGGAACCGTAAGGCGCAGGAGTCCGGAACGAGGCCATTCGTCTTTTGCTCGAGCCTCGCGGACGTCTTCGACAACCATGTGGATCCGGGATGGCGCGCTGACCTTTTCGACCTCATTCGCGCGACACCGAACCTAGTATGGCTGCTGCTGACGAAACGTCCGCAGAACATCGTTGAGATGTCGACGACAGGCAATCCGCGATGGCTCGGAGAGGCGTGGCCGCGCAACGCGGCGATTGGCACGACGGTCGAGGATCAGAAGCGCGTCGATATCAACGTGCCAGCGCTGTTAAATGCAAAGGGCGAGCTCAATCCGGCGTTCGCCTTCCTCTCGTGCGAGCCGCTGCTGGGACCGCTTCAAATCGCAGAGTATCTGCCCAACAAGCTTTGGAACGATTTACCGTCGTGGACGTCACCGGAGATTGATTGGGTCATCACGGGCGGGGAGACGGACCAGGGCAGCCATAAGGCGCGCCCGACCAACCCGCAGTGGTTCCGCAGCCTTCGCGATCAGTGTACCACCGCTGGCGTCGCCTATCATCACAAGCAGAACGGCGAATGGGTTTCGGTTTCCGAAGTGGCTGGCCCAGGAACGCACTTCAAATTCGATGACGGACGCACGGTGCGTCGGATCGGAAAAGGCCGATCCGGTAGGACCATCGACGGCGCTGAGCACGACGCTCGCCCGCAGGTGGCGGTATGACCCCGATCCAGCGCGATCATGCCCGCCATGCCCTCGGTCTCGACGGCCGGCGCAAGCAATCCTATCGCAACTACTTCGTCACAGGCGAACGCAGCGCCGATCATCCAGCCTGGCTGGCCATGGTAGAGGCCGGCTGGGCGACGCGGCGGGCCGGCTCAATACTCACCGGCGGCGATGATTTCTTCCGCCTCACGAGGTCCGGTGCCGATCTGGCGCTGGATCCTGGCGAAACTCTCAATCCAGACACGTTTCCGGCCGTGCCGGCATGAGGAAAAGCGCGACCAACGCCGCTTGCCTCGGCGCTACAACCAAGTCGATCCGCGTCTGCATGGAGCACATGGAGGAATGCCGGGCCTGCGGGACCGCTGTGCGCATCGACCTGCTCGACCATCCCGTATTCGGCTTCAAGGCCGGCTGCGCCTCGCTCGTCCTCGCCCATCATGAAACGGAGACCAAGACCGATGGCTGACCAAGTATCGCATCCGCCGCGCCTTTCCGACCTCCAGGCGAGCATCGCCCGGGCGCAGTTGGATGCCAAGATGACCATCCTCGAGCAGATGAACGAGCGCCTGACGCTCCAGCTCCAGTCGATCTTCGACGGCATTGCCCGCGGCGGTCAGGTCGAACTGGTCTATCCCGACGGTGAGGTGGTGCTGATCACCAAGGCGCGGCCGCGCAAAACTGGCGAAGGCGGCGAGTGATGGAAAGCGCAGTTGGACATGTCCAAACAGAAATCGATCCGCGCGACGTGGCGTTGATGAAGCTGCACGACATGCTGGCTGCGCGCGGGGCGCCGAAGGCCGGCAGTTTCACCAGCCTCGACGAGAACCAGAAGCGGGAATATTTCCGCGTCGCCAAACAGCGCAGCCGGATGAACGAACGCGCCGCCATCGCGATCCCGGCCACCTCGGGCAACATTCGCCAGGCTCTCGCCGACGCGGCGCTGATGATCCTCGCCACCGGAGCGCCTGGTGCTGATCAGGTGCGCAAGGTGCTTGAGACGATCTTCGCGCAGCGGCCGGGCGTGCCCATGTCGATCGAGACCAGGGCCAAGCGCGGGAAGATGCGACCGAAACTGATCGCCAGGAGCGAGCCATGAAGGATCTGCCTAACCTAGCCCTGTCCGTTCGCCAGCCGTGGGCCTACACCCTGGCGCATCAGTGGAAGCCGGTGGAAAACCGCTCCTGGCGAGCCGGCAATCCTGGCCTCAAATTCCGCGGCGATTTCGCCATCCACGCCTCGGGCGGCATGACGCGAGAGGAGTACGAGGATTGCGCGGATCTCTGCCAGTCGCTCGGCTTCACCTGCCCGCCTGCGGCAGAGCTCGATCGCGGCGGCATCGTCGGCGTTGGCACGCTGGTCGACATCGTCACCGAGTTCGACAGTCCCTGGTTCTTCGGCCCGAAGGGCCTGATCATTGCCGACGCACGGCCAGTCGAGTTCATCCAGGTCGGCGGCCAGCTCGGGTTTTTCGATTGGAAGCGCCTTCTGCCATTCGCGAAGAACGGCAAGCCTATCCTTCCCGCGAAATGGATGCTCCCGCAGGCGCCCAAGCCCGCCACGGCGAGCAAGGCGAAAGTTCCACCTCCAACCACCGACGAGCAAGGAACGCTGCTGTGAGCGGCATTCAAGACTTGAAACGCGACCAACTGCTTGCCGAGATAGGCGAGGAGATCGTCACGGCCGAAATGCTGGCTGCCCGCGTCGGCATCTGCACGAGGACAGTCTATCGCTACGTGAGCCAGCTCCGAGCGGCCGGTCACAAGATCCTGTCGGGACCAGGCTTCGGCTATTTGAGACTCGAGCGCAGACCGGAGGTCTCCCCATGAAGCTTCCCGCCACGGATAGAGCGCCGGACCTGTTGGCCGAACTAAAGGCAGTCGTCGCTTCCTACAAGCACAACAATCCGATGCGAACCGCCGATATGCACAATCCATCGTGCAGGTGTTTGCGATGCGCAATCGACCGTGCCGAAGCCGCTCTTTCCCTCGCAGGAGATAAACCATGACAAGCGACACACCAGCCGGCTACCTGTTCGAGCTTTGCTACAGTCATGCGAATGACAGGTGGAGCGGGACGATGTTTTCCGAACATCTCCCATACCCGGAATCGGACATTCGAAACGTTCGCCCTCTCTATCTCTCCCCAACCCCTCCCAAGGTAGGAAGTGGAGAACTGGATGCGGCGGCGAAAATTACAAAAATCATAGCACGCACCATGGCCGTAGCTGTCGGCAAGAACCCTGATATCGAGGGCGACACATACATGGTTTGGGCAAGGCTAGCTATGGAAAGCGCCTCGCCCTACCTCGCCCTCGCCGCTCCAGTCGATCACCCTGAAGTGGTGAAGACGCTCTCTTGGGAGAAATACCCCGCCGAGGGCTCAATGACGGAAGGCCAAAATCGGAGGCGAAACTACGTCGCTCGCGCATTGACGCCGTGGGGTTCGGCCATCTTCTTGATGGAGAATGACGGCGTGTATTCGTTCGCGGGGTGGGATGCTCTTGTCGGGTCGTATGTCGACGCTGACGATGCCAAAGCTTTCGCGCAAACCCACTTCAATGCCGCAATCCGTTCCGCCCTCCAACCCTCAGATAGCCCTGCCCTTGAGGCGGGGGTGGCGGAAGCCGCGCTTCAACTGGTCAATGCGTTTTCGATTTACACCCTCGACGACGACGAAGGCATTCGCCTTTCGACTGGCGGCCACACCATCGCGCACTACGGCGAACACTCCCGCGAAGGTATAGCGCTTCTGAAGCTGGAAGCACATTGCCGAGAACTCCGCGCCGCTCTCTCCATCCCTGCAAAGGAGTCCGGAAAATGAAGGAAGCTGCTGCACCTAGCAAAGCCGAAGGCGCAATTCGTGGTCTAGAGCGCATCAAAGCAGACTTCCAGATGCGCGGCGCGAACGCGACCACCATCGAGCGCGCAATCAGCACCATCCGCCAAGCCGCAGACCACATTGAAACCCTAGAGGCCCGCGTTGCAACGCTTAGTGCGGCTCTGGAGCCGTTTGCGAAGCTGTCGGCGATGCCAGAAATGCGCGTTCTCAAGAGCGAGACAGACATCAATCTGGAGGGCGAAGGTGGCCGCGTCAGGCCAAAGTTCGATCTCAACAAGGCTCTCCGCGCCGCCAAGGAGGCTAAGCGGTGAACAAGGTTTTCAACCGTCGCAAAGTCTACCCGTCCGAAGCCGTCTACATCGGGCGCGGGTCGCCGTGGGGCAATCCGTTTGTTATTGGCGTTCACGGGGACCGCGACGAGGTCATCCGTCGCTACGAATGCGATGTCCTGCCGAACCTTAACCTTGAGCCATTGAAGGGCAAAGACCTCGTCTGTTACTGCGCCCCGCTGAAATGCCACGGTGACAGCATCCTTGCCATCCTCGCCGCTCGTGAGGCATCCCGATGAGCATTCGCGGGGAGAGCGCCGCCCATTTCTTCAAGCGCGCGTTCCACATCGCCTATGTGGGCGGTGCCGCGAGACCAGTGGATGGCGACGGGCGAAAATCGGTGGAATTGCACGGTGGAAACCCTGCTAACCGTTTGGAATTAAACGCTATTCGTGCTACTTTAGCAAGCTGGAATTGGAGACGATTATGGACGTCGCAGTTAAGAGTGAAGCCATGATATACACAGCAAGCAAGACGGTCCATGCCGCCAAATGGAAGCAACTTCGCTCCGATGGCTGGCCGATAATCTCAACATGGATTGACGAGGCAGGTGCGGGCGAGACAGTCGATTTTGCCGACCTGTGGTCGCGTTGCGTTGACGAGGCGGCAAACGCTTCAGCCGTGCTGCTATACCGCGAACCGGGTGAAGTGCTGAAAGGTGCTTTCATCGAGGCCGGCGTAGCGCTGGCTGCGGGCAAGCCCGTCCTTGCCATCGGTTGCGAGGAATTTTCGTTCGTCAATCATCCTCTGGTCACGCAATTCGCTGACGTTCCTGCCGTTCTTGCCGCTCTCGCCACCCCCCAACAAAGGACCGGACAATGAGCGAAGCTGAGGAGAAGGGGCTCCGGAGTTGCCCATTTTGCGGCAGTGCAACCAAGCCGACAGTCATGGACTTCGATGGCGAGCCCTACGTTCCGGGCTTCGAAGTCCGCTGCGATGCGTCTGGCTGGGAAGGAATGGATGAAAGAGGTTGCGGCGCAACATCCGGATGGGGTGAAACGCGCGAAGAAGCCACAGCCAACTGGAACCGTCGCGCCGCTCTCTCAGATACTGAGAAGACAGGATGACGAGACACGCCTGTAAATACAGTCGAGCAACGATTTCTGCTTGACTTCGATGTAACCAAAATGGTTACGTTGCATCCAGATCGGATTGGATCCCATGACCACCAAGCACTCTCCGCTGAACGCGCTGAAAGCGCAGGCCGACAAGATCGCAGCCACGCTCAAAGCGGCTGAGCGCGGTGAGAAAATTGACGCCAGGTTTGCTGAAAAGATCGCGGCCGCCCGCGCCAAGGAAAGTTTCAAGGTCGGCATCGTCATGGACGACAAGGTCATCACGATCGAAATGCCTTGGGCGACGATCCGCGGCACGAACGAAGCAGGCATCGCGGAGTATATCCTCGGCCAGATGCGTGAGACCCGCAACGCGATCAACTGACTGACAACGAGATCGGAGCCGCCCGGCTCTGGTGAGTGAGACTGCAACAGGAGAAACCTACCATGGAAGCACGTAACATGCGTTTTATCGAACTGACCGCCAACATCGTGGCGGCGTATGTCGGGCACAACTCGGTGCCGGCCGGCCAACTGCCGGACCTGATCGCCAGCGTCAACGCGTCGGTGCAGAAGCTCGACATGCCGGCACCGGTGGCGCCGGCCGAATTGATCCCGGCTGTGAACCCCAAGAAATCTGTGTTCCCCGACTACATCATTTGCCTGGACGACGGCAAGAAATTCAGGTCGCTCAAGCGCCACCTGGCAGCTCTCGGCATGACGCCTGAGCAATATCGCGAGAAGTGGAGCCTGCCAGGCGATTATCCGATGGTGCCGCCGAACTATTCGGAGAAGCGCTCCGCGCTCGCCAAGGCATCCGGCCTCGGGCTCTCGGCGCACAAGCGGCTGCCCGTCAACGCCAGCCGCCGCCACGCGGTCCAGTAGAGGCAGCCATGAAGATCGGCACCGTCATAGAGCGGCTTGCGAAGGGCGACCACGTTCATCTCGGCTTTGCCAAGGGTGAGCGGCGCTGGTGGTTCGATGGACCCTACCAGGTCGTACCTGAGCACGTCTTCTATGCCGCGGTGCGCGACGGGGCTGTCGCCGTTGTTGAAGCTGGCGACAGCCTCTTTGGGCTCAAGGGAAATTCACAGACCTGGTTGGTCGAAGGGGAACTGATCGCGCCATGACGCTCGATAGCTTCCCCGGTGCCAGTTACGACCACTGGAAAACGACGCCGGACGATTGGTACATGCCCTCATGGCTCGAGCCGGACACCACCGAGCTCGCCCGAATGCACCGCAACTTTGAGCTCACTCCGTTCTTCGACGGCGACGAGTCCCGATACGAATGGCTTTGCGAGGAGCGCGACGAGCTTGCGCGCATCGATGCCCACGAGCGGGCGCCGGATGATGACGATTTCGAGGAGATGGCTGCATGAGCAGATCCGGATACAGCGACGATTGCGACGACCAGTGGCGCATGATCATGTGGCGCGGCACCGTCAAGAGCGCCATTCGTGGCAAGCGCGGCCAGGCGTTCCTCCGCGAAATGCTGGCGGCTATGGATGCCCTGCCGGAGAAGAGGCTTGTCGCGAGTGAACTGGAGGCGGAAGGCCAGGTCTGCGCCATCGGGTCAGTCGGTCGCGCCCGGGGCGTCGACATGAGCCAGATCGATCCCGAGAACTATGATGCCGTCGCCGCCACGTTCGGCATCGCAGCGCCATTGGCGCAGGAAATCGTCTTCATGAACGACGAATACTGGGACTGGTCGACCGACGAGAAGGGGCACATTCGCAAGGATGAAACCGGCAGGAGCATCTGGTTAACGCCAGAGGAGCGCTTCACGAAGATGCGGGCGTGGATCGAGAGAAACATTTCCAAGGGCGACGCAGCATGATCGAGCGCCTCGACGACAAGATCGAACTCTGCTGCGACGAGTGCAAGAACAGCGCTCGCCGCACCTTCGACAAGGACGACTTCGACGTGATGATCCAGCACGCCAAGGACGAAGGCTGGCGCATCTTCAAGCGCGGTCGGGAGTGGCAGCACCAATGCGCCGACTGCCGCGAAGACCATTGATGAACGACCAGCCGCCCGAGCTGCTGTCGGTCGCCCAATCGCCCGACTATTGGTCGGAGCGTTTCCGCGACAAAGGGTTGCGCATGTCCGCCAGGTCGTTGCGCGAGAAGGCGATCAAAGCCGGCCTCTGCTACCATGTCGACAAGCAGGTGCTAATCTCGCCCAGGCAGATCGACGAGTTGTTTCTGTGGAGTAGGTCGTCATGGCGCTCACCATCTACAAGCGAGGCCGATTCTGGTGGCTCACCGGCACCATCAAGACCAAAGATGGCGAGCAAAGAGTTCACGAGAGTTCGGGCGAGACTGACGAAGCCGCGGCAGACGCGGTCCGGCTGAGCCGCGAAAACGCCGCCAAGGACGAGTTCAACCTCTCGCCGAAGGACCGCTTCACCTTCACCCAGGCTGTCGACGCCTATCTGGACGCCGGCAAGGATGACCGGTTCATCCTGCCGCTGCTCGATTTCTTCAAGGCCACTAGGATCTCCGACCTGACCGGCAGCAAGACGCGCGAAGCCGCAAAGACGCTCTATCCCGGCGCCGTATACACGACGTGGAACCGTCAGGTGGTGACGCCGATGAAGGCGGTGATCAACCATAGCGCCGACGCCGGCGACTGCCATGCGGTCAAGATCAAGGGGTTCACCAAGAAGGACCGCGACGTCAGGAAGCCCACGGCCGCGCCGAAGCGCGCCGTCGATCGCTCCTATGTCGACACCTTCCGCGCCCACACCGACGACCAGCGGCTGCGCGCGCTGTCGCTGTTCCTGTTCCAGACCGGCGCCCGCGTCAGCGAGGCGATCGAGCTCGACGAGGCGACGGGCGATCTCGACCTGGTCAACCGCAAGGTGACTTTTCGCGACACCAAGAACGGCGAGGATCGGGAAGCCGACCTCACGATCGAGATGGTCTACGAGTTCCAGCAGCTCGCCGAGTGGAAGCGGGCTCGGGCCATGGCCGACGACTACGGCAGGGGCGCGCGGCTCGGCCGCTACCCGAACACGCGTGTATTCGGCTTTCGGCAGCGATGGGCGGTCTACAAGGCGATCAAGGCGATCTGCGCCAGCGCCGGCATCCCGTACCTGGGCACCCATCAACCAGGTCGGCACAGTTTCGCCACCGAGATGATCGTGAAGAACCGCATCGACGTCGCCACGACCGCCAAGAAGGGCGGATGGAAGGACAAGCGCGTCCTGATGGATCACTACACGCACGGCGAGACGGGCAAGGGCGTGATCGATAAGGTGTTTGGGAAGAAGCGGCCGAGGAAGGCCGCAAACGGAGGAAGATGATGACGACCGTAGGTATTGCCATGCACCGCCGTCCAGACGGCATCAACTGGCCAGATCCTGACCATGTGATGCCGGAGCCATCCCCGCCTTGGGAAGCGCAGGAGGTGGTGTTGAACACCGCCGACCGGCGACGGGTGCCTGCGCTTGTCTTCGAAGAATGGGCGGTGCACCGCATGATCGACGAATACGGCTTTGACAACGGCTGGACGACGACCACGCACGTGAACGGCGGACGCTTCACGTTCGGCGCAAGGGTGTTTGCCAGCGCAGAAGGAGCCATGGAAATGTGCCAAAAGCTGGCGGCCATCTACAAGCACTTTGCGTCATTCACCGGCGGCCGGCTAGACCTTCCATCGGACGTCAGGGTGCAGGCGAAAGCCGCATTCGAGCAAGCCGAGAGAGATGGCAAGATCCTCCTCGAACTTGTGACGATCGCATGAAGATTGAGAATGGAGGAAGATGATGGCGAAGCGGCGAGTTCCAACCGTCGACCCCATGGAAGAGACGGTGCGCTCGGCGCTAACGTTCGCAGAAATCGGCTTCGTTGAGAGCCAGGATCCGCGCGCGCTGAACCTGGATTTTTACCTGACGACCGAGGATTTGCATATCGAGGTGAAGCGCTTCCATGCGCCACGCATCGCCGAGCAGATGAGCCGAGCGCCGAACGTCATCGCGATCCAGGGACTCGATGCAGCCAAGTTCGTTGCGAGGCTCATACGAAACAGCAAGGGTCGGTTACAACCGAACCAATCTGGCACCGAGAGCTTACACCAGTCGAAAAACGCAGATGGGTTAAGTGGCTGAAAATGCGGCGGAAAATGGTGTAACCACATTTGATGCACCCCCTTACCAAGGGAGTGCTCTACCACTGAGCTACCGCAGCCGCTGATGGCGGGGCTTCTGCCATATAGAACCGGCAAGCGCAAGGCGTCTGTGAAAGGCTTTGCCAGACAAGTTTCGCTGACATGGCGGCGCCACAATGCTAGCTATCCCTTGAACAGCAGGCCCTGCCAGTTGCGGGCGGGACGGAACGATGGACGAGAAGACAATTCCACCGAAAAAGGCTGATCCGGCAAAAAAGGGCGGGACCACCCGCAAGGATCGGCTGGCCGAGCAGTTGCGCGCCAATCTCATGAAGCGCAAGACGCAAGCGCGTTCGCGGCGCACCGGTGACGCTGACCAGCGCCCGGAAGGCCTGGCGGCTGCTGAAAAAATGCACAAGGACTGACCGATATCGGCCACACTGGCCGGCCAACTTGGCCAACGGGCTCAGGAATCTTGAACCAAGCCGGCCAATGGTCTAGACGGGCCGATACGCAAACTGACGAAAACCGGCCTTTCGGGCCGAGGGGACATTCTCTCATGGATCGCATCAGAATTGTCGGCGGCAACAAGCTCGCCGGAAGCATTCCGATTTCGGGCGCGAAAAATGCCGCTTTGCCGCTGATGATCGCGTCGCTGCTCACCGACGACACGCTGACGCTGGAAAACGTGCCGCATCTGGCCGATGTAGAGCAGCTGATCCGCATTCTTGGCAATCACGGCGTCGACTATTCGGTCAACGGCCGCCGCGAGAAGCAGAATGAGGGCTATTCGCGCACCATCAACTTCTCGGCCCGAAACATCGTCGACACGACCGCGCCCTACGAGCTGGTGTCGAAGATGCGGGCGTCGTTCTGGGTGATCGGCCCGCTGCTGGCCCGCATGGGCGAGGCCAAAGTGTCGCTGCCGGGCGGTTGCGCCATCGGCACGCGCCCGGTCGACCTGTTCCTCGAGGGCTTGCAGGCGCTGGGCGCCGACATTGATGTCGACACTGGTTATGTGCTGGCCAAGACCAGGAACGGCCGCCTTGTCGGCAATCGCTATGAGTTCCCGAAAGTCTCCGTCGGCGCCACCCATGTGCTGATGATGGCGGCGGCGCTGGCCAAGGGTGAGACGGTACTCGAAAACGCCGCCTGCGAGCCCGAGATCGTCAACCTCGCCGAATGCCTCAACGCCATGGGCGCAAAAATTTCCGGCGCCGGCACTCCAACCATCACCGTCGACGGCGTCGACTCGCTGTCGGGCGCGCGCGTGCGCGTCATCCCCGACCGCATCGAGACGGGCACCTATGCCATGGCTGTGGCCATGACCGGCGGCGATGTCGTGCTCGAAGGCGCCCGCCCCGAGCTGCTGCAGACCGCGTTGGACGTGATTGCCCAGACCGGTACCGAGATCACGCCGACCAATTCCGGCATTCGCGTCCGGCGCAACGGCGCCGGCATTTCGCCGGTCGACGTAACGACGGCGCCCTTTCCGGCCTTCCCGACCGATCTGCAGGCGCAGTTCATGGGCCTGATGACCATGGCCAAGGGCAAGTCGCGCATCACCGAGACCATCTTCGAAAACCGCTTCATGCATGTGCAGGAACTGGCCCGGCTCGGCGCCCACATCACGCTGTCCGGCCAAACGGCGATCGTCGCCGGCGTCGCCAAGCTGAAGGGCGCACCCGTCATGGCGACCGATCTGCGCGCCTCGGTGTCGCTGGTCATCGCCGGTCTGGCGGCCGAAGGCGAAACGACGGTCAACCGCGTCTACCACCTCGACCGCGGTTTTGAGCGGCTGGAAGAAAAGCTCTCCAATTGCGGCGCGGTGATCGAGCGGATTTCAGCTTAACCGCACGGCAGTTGCTTCAGACAGACAGGCGTCTGGTGCTGCCTTCATTCACCGCCAACACTTCAAACCCGAGGCCCTAGCCTCGGGTTGAGTTTGTGTCGCGGTTGCACGGACCGGAAAGACCGCCTAACAGAAGGCTGAAACCAACTTTCAGGTGTGCATTCGGCATGGCAGCCCTCAAACTCATTGCGCTCGACGATCAGGATCTGAGCATCGTCTCGGCTCACGTCCAGGACGCCGTGATGAAGGTCTCGGATCTCGAATACCTGCCTTCGGCCAAGCGTTTCATATTGACCATGAACCGCTTCGTCTGGGAGGCGAAATCCGGACTGTTCAGCAAGCACAATGAGCGGCGCCAGGCGGTGTTGCATTTCGACCGCGTGCTCGGCGCCAAGACCAGCGGCATTGCCCGCGATCGGCCGGCCGAGGTGCTGTCGCTGCTGGCAATCAGCTTTATCGAAATCAGCAAGCCGGCCGGCATCGTCGAATTGGTCTTTTCCGGCGGCGGCGCGATCATGCTCGACGTCGAATGCATCGAGGCGCGGCTTGCCGACATAGGCGGCGCCTGGGAAGCCACCTCGCGTCCGGTGCACAGGGTCTAGAGCATGATCCCAAAAAGTGGGTGCCGGTTTTTGTTGGACAAAACGGGAATTGTTTGTCCAGAGATCATGCTCCAACAAAGGGCTAGATCATGATGAGATTTCAAGCAAATCTCACCATGATCTAGACGCAGCCGATGGCCATTACGCTTATCCAATCCGCTGCCGGTTTCGCTCAGCGTTTCGCCGCCTTCCTGACCACCAAGCGGGAAGTATCGGAGGACGTCGACACTGCCGTGCGCGCCATCATTGCGCGGGTTCGTGCCGAGGGCGACGCTGCCCTGGTCGACTACACGCTGAAATTCGACAAGGCCGACCTCAATAGTCTCGGCATCGCCGTGTCGAAGGACGACATCGCGCAGGCCTACAAAGACGCCGATCCGCAGACGGTCGATGCGCTCAAGTTCGCGCGCGACCGCATCCGATCCCATCACGAGCGACAAATGCCCAAGGACGATCGCTATACCGATGCCGCCGGGGTCGAGTTGGGTTCGCGCTGGACGGCGATCGAGGCGGTCGGGCTCTATGTGCCGGGCGGCACGGCAAGCTATCCAAGCTCGGTGCTGATGAACGCCGTGCCGGCCAGGGTGGCAGGCGTCGAGCGCATCGTCATCGTCGTGCCGGCGCCGGGCGGTGTCATCAACCCGTTGGTGCTGGTGGCCGCCGATATATCAGGCGTTTCGGAGATCTACCGCGTCGGCGGCGCGCAGGCGATTGCCGCCCTTGCCTATGGCACCGAGACGATCCGGCCGGTCGCCAAGATCGTCGGGCCCGGCAATGCCTATGTCGCCGCCGCCAAGCGCCAGGTGTTCGGCACGGTCGGCATCGACATGATCGCCGGACCGTCTGAAGTGCTGGTCGTGGCAGACGGCAGCAACGACCCCGACTGGATTGCCGCTGATCTTCTCGCTCAGGCCGAGCATGACGTGTCGGCGCAGTCGATCCTCATCACCGACGATCCGGCCTTCGGCAAGGCCGTCGAACAGGCGGTCGAGCGGCAGCTGCAGAGCCTGTCGCGCGCCGAGACGGCGGCTGCCAGCTGGCGCGATTTCGGTGCGGTGATCCTGGTGGAGACCATCGAGGCCGCGCTGCCGCTGGTCGACCGCATCGCCGCGGAACATGTCGAGCTTGCTATCGACGATGCCGAAGGCTTCCTGGCCAGGATGCGCAATGCGGGTGCTGTGTTTCTGGGACGCCATACGCCCGAAGTCATCGGCGACTATGTCGGCGGCTCCAACCACGTGCTGCCGACGGCGCGTTCGGCGCGCTTCTCTTCGGGCCTGTCGGTGCTCGATTTCGTCAAGCGCACCTCGATCCTGAAGCTCGGGCCGGAGCAGCTGAGAGCACTTGCGCCGGCGGCGATTGCGCTGGCCAAGGCGGAAGGCCTCGACGCGCATGGCCGCTCCGTCGCCATCCGGCTGAACATGTAGGCGGCGATGGCGGACGGCGATCAAACCCGCGCAAGGCTGATCGATGTCGAGCTCGACGAGTCGATCGGCCGTTCGACGCCCGATGTCGAACATGAGCGCGCGGTGGCGATCTTCGACCTGATCGAGGAGAACAGCTTTCAGCCGGTCAATGATGACGGCGCCGGGCCTTATCGGCTGAAGCTGTCGCTGGCCGAATCCCGGCTGGTGTTTGCGGTCGCCCGAGAGGATGGTGCTGATGTCGTCACCCATATCCTGTCGCTGACGCCGCTCAGGCGCATCGTCAAGGACTACTACCTGATCTGCGAAAGCTACTACGACGCCATCCGATCCTCGACGCCGAGCCATATCGAGGCGATCGACATGGGCCGGCGCGGCCTGCACAATGAAGGTTCGCAGACATTGATGGACCGGCTGGCCGGCAAGATCGACATCGACTTCGACACGGCGCGGCGGCTGTTCACGCTGGTCTGCGTGCTGCACTGGCGGGGTTAGACCTGACTGCGGCGCCCCGCTCGATCCTGTTTTTGTGCGGCATGAACGCCGTGCGCTCACCGATGGCCGAGCAGCTGGCGCGGCGCATGCTGCCGCCGTCCACTTTCGTCGCCTCTGCCGGCGTGCACAGGGGCGAGCGCGATCCGTTCGTCGACGCGGTGCTGGCCGAAGAGGGCCTGACGCTGGGCGAGCGCCAGCCGCGCTCGATGGACGATCTCGAGGACGACTATTTCGACCTGATCGTCACCCTGGCGCCGGAAGCCCACCACGCCGCGCTCGAACTCACCCGCTCGCTTGCCGTCGACGTCGAATACTGGCCGATGCCGGATCCGACCGATGTCGGCGGCAGGCGCGAGCAGATCATGGCCAGCTATCGCGACGTGAGAGAACGGCTGAAAGCGCGCATCAGCCGACGTTTTCTGCTTCCGGAGGTAAAAAACGCGGCGGATTGATGCATGTCGCTCAAAAGCGGTCCCGGTTTTGAGACAACGACATGCATAAAACGAAACCTTGGAGCGCGTCGCATATGACGCGATCTAAGCGTGTTCACAAGCGCACGATTATCATATAGGTTCCGCCGAAATTCCGGCCTGGGCGCTCCAGGGCGCCGGAACTGCAATCCAAGCAAAGGTATCGAATGCCGAAGGAAGAAGTCCTCGAGTTTCCGGGTGTCGTGACGGAATTGTTGCCCAACGCGATGTTCCGGGTGAAGCTCGAAAACGAACACGAGATCATCGCCCATACGGCTGGCCGCATGCGCAAGAACCGCATCCGTGTGCTGACCGGCGACAAGGTCCTGGTCGAGATGACGCCCTATGACCTGACCAAGGGCCGCATCACCTACCGTTTCAAGTAACAGTCCGGCGCGAACCGCGATGAGCATCCTGCAGAAGCTCGTGCTTGCCTCTGGTTCGCCGCGCCGGATCGAACTGTTGCAACAGGCCGGCATCGAGCCGGACCGCGTGCTGCCAGCCGATGTCGACGAAACGCCGCTGCGCGCCGAACATCCGCGCTCGCTGGCCAAGCGGCTGTCGAAGGAAAAGGCCGAGAAGGCGCTGGCCTCGCTGAAAAGCGAGGAAGACTATGCGCCAAGTTTCGTGCTGGCCGCCGATACGGTGGTCGCGGTCGGACGCCGCATCCTGCCCAAGGCCGAGACGCTGGACGACGCCGCCAATTGCCTTGGACTGCTTTCGGGCCGTTCGCACCGGGTCTATTCCGGCATCTGCCTGATTACGCCGGGCGGCAAGCTGCGCCAAAGGCTGGTTGAATCCAGGGTACGCTTCAAGCGGCTTCCACGCGAGGAGATCGACGCCTATGTCGCCTCCGGCGAATGGCGCGGCAAGGCCGGCGGCTATGCCGTCCAGGGTCTCGCCGGTTCGTTCGTCGTCAAGCTGGTCGGCTCCTACACCAACATTGTCGGCCTGCCGCTCTACGAGACGGTGGCGCTGCTTTCGGGCGAAGGCTTCAAGGTCCACACCAGCTGGCATACCGCGCGGCCATGAGCCTGGACGATAAGGTCACACCACTGCGCCCGAAGCGCCCCTGCCCCGAATGCGGCAAGCCGTCGGCGCGCGAGACCTATCCGTTCTGCTCGAAGCGCTGCAAGGACATCGACCTCAACCGCTGGCTGAAGGGCGCCTATGTCATCACCGCGCGGGATGACGAGGACGAGAGCGACGAGCCGAAGTAGGGTTTGGGCGGTGCCGGCCGCGCAATTCCACTTCGCCGACCTTACGCAATTGCTGCTTTGCCGGCGTCGGTATTGTCTGCGACAATTGCCCCGGAAAATCAGCGCTTAGGCGCTGGACAGGCCGGATTCCCGTGCTATAACCCACGCGCTTTCAAGGGGTGCCCCACGGCGCTTTCCTGAAATCCGGTCAGGCGATGTCTCGTTTGCCGGCGAGGCCCAGATAGCTCAGTTGGTAGAGCAGCGGACTGAAAATCCGCGTGTCGGTGGTTCGAATCCGCCTCTGGGCACCATCCCCCCTTGTCCCGGCACTCCCTTTCACCGAACCTTCTACGCTGCAGCTTCTGCAACCGCTTGGAATTGTTGGTCTTTTGCAGTCGCATTTGCGCGGTTAAGCGGGACACGGAGCGCTTCAGGAGCATTTGGTCCAACGAGGCGGGGGGATGGTATTTCCGTTGGTATTCGACATCCTGATGGTATCGAAACAGCCAAGGGAGACCTGACGAATGCCCCTCTCCGACGTGAAATGTCGAAATGCCCGCCCTGCTTCCAAGCTCGTGAAATTATCTGATGGGGGCGGGCTTCAGCTATGGGTACAGCCCACGGGCTCTCGCCTCTGGCGGCTCGCCTACCGCTTTGACGGAAAGCAGAAACTGCTCGCGCTGGGCAGCTATCCCCTTATCTCTCTCGCCGAGGCACGGGAGGCGCGCGATGACGCTAAAAGGCTTCTGCTAGCTGGCGTCGACCCTGGAAAGGAACGCAGCTTGCGGAAGGCCGATTCGGCAAAGGACTCCTTTCGCTCAATAGCGGACGAATATGTTGACAAACTAAAGAAGGAGGGACGTGCCGACCGGACGATCAGCAAGGTCAAATGGCTGCTCGGCTTTGCCTATCCGATAATCGGCGACAAGTGCATTCGGGAGATCGACCCGGCCACCATCCTTACCGCCCTCCGCCGCGTGGAGGTTCGCGGTCGATACGAGTCGGCCAGGCGACTGCGCTCCACGATCGGCAGCGTGTTTCGATACGCAATCGCGACCGCACGCGCCGAGACAGATCCGACCTTCGCCCTCAGAGGCGCACTCATCAGTCCGACGGTAACGTCTCGCGCCGCGATTACCGATCCGAAGGCCTTGGGCGGTTTGCTGAGGGCGATCGATGCATTTGACGGACAGCCTACAACCCGGGCCGGTCTGATGCTGATGGCGCTGCTGTTTCCCCGCCCCGGGGAGCTTCGCGTCGCTGAATGGGAAGAGTTCGATTTTGAAAGCTCGGTGTGGACCATCCCTGAAGCACGCATGAAAATGCGACGGCCGCACCGCATACCCCTATCAAAGCAGGCGATCAGCGTCCTGACTTCACTCAGGGAAATTTCTGGTGGTGGATCGCTGCTGTTTCCTAGTGTTCGATCGGCTTCACGTCCGATTTCCGACAATACGCTAAACGCCGCACTACGTCGTATGGGTTACGGCAAGGAAGAAGCTACCGCGCACGGCTTTCGAGCAACGGCATCAACTTTGCTGAACGAATGCGGCGAGTGGCATCCGGACGCGATAGAGCGGCAGCTGGCCCACATTGAGAACAACGACGTTCGGCGCGCCTATGCCCGGGCAGAGCACTGGGAGGAGCGCATCAACATGATGCAGTGGTGGGCCGATTATCTGGATGAACTCAAGAGCAAAAACCCGCGGGTGAACTCAACCGAGGGACGCCGCAAGCCTGCTGTCCATACAATAACGCGACCATCCACTTTGCACCAAACAGCGGCCGTTCATCAAAGGCCGATACAAATCTCCAACCGCCGGAAATCATACTGACCGTCGAAAAACGCCGAAACTCGTCGCCAAGTCGTAGGCCCGGAGGGGTCAACTTTCTTTCCAGGACACTATTAAGGTTAGCGGATGATGACGGTTGGTTTGGGGCCGCATGCGGTCTGACCGCTTATAGAATTTTTGGGGATAGATGCCGTTTCGACGACGCTCAAAATTATGCTTCGTTCGATCACGTTGCGCATTGACCCCTTTCGACACCGCGAGTTGTCAACAACGTGCGACGCGAAGCTGCTGCTGTCTCCGAGGTCGCGAACCGCAACTTTTCTGGATCATGTTCGCCGTTCGAGGGGTGCGGCGGCTATTTTGAGGCGGGCACGGCCCCTCCTGCACTGTCCTCCGTCTTTTCCGTTGCGGGCGGCGCGATAAGGTTTCGTCTGAGCACGTCACCGAGTTTGAACGCTTCGGCGTTCGCGTCGAGCAACTCGCCCGCACGCGCCAACACGTGCGAGTCGAAACTCGCAAAGCCCAAAGGGACCGGCAAGCCCGATTGTTGGCCGATCGGCGCGTGGACCGTTGCGGCGACGAAGGCACCCGGGACGAGCAGCATTTCGAACCCGCCGGGAAATACACGGGCGTTCGACTCGTACCCGCGGGTGAAGGCTTCCTTCACCCAGCGCTCGGCGCGCTGTGCGGTCAACGAAATCGTCTCTACGTTCTGCCGCACACCGAGATCCTCGTTCAAGCGATTGATCTGTTCGCGGAACTGTTCGACGATTTCGGCCATGATCGAGGTGCTTCCCCAAAGTGGGGCCTGGGGCACCACCCAATAGATCGCAGCTGCGGCGTGGCGCGTTTTGCGCAGGCCGTAGCTTGCGACATCGAACAGCCTACGCGCATTTTCCTTGGTGAATAGGCTGCCGATGATCGGCACGGTCGGGCGGTCAGCACGGACGTCGCCGTGGCTCGTGAAGGCGTGTCGATAGAAGCGCTGCACGCTTAACCCATCGCGGCGCGTCCATTCCTTAAGATAGTCTTGGGCAAGTTGGATCAGGAGCTGGTATGCCTCGCCATCGTCTTCCCGCCGCGCAACAGCCATGCGCTCGACCATCTCGGCGACCGCAAGCCCCACTGCCTCACGATCTGACAACTCGTAGTCTGACTTCCACTCGGAAAGGTCGATGTCGGGTAAGGTTGGCTTGAGCCCCGATGACATCAACCGGACGCGCACGAGCGTCGAAAAGCGCTCCTCAGCCGCCACCCCGTCGATGGAATAGAGCGTGCGTCGCGGGGTCGAGATTGGATCGATCTTCAGCGCGAACTCGCGAAAGAACCGACGGAACGACGACGGCACCCTTTCCGTTGCCGAGCTGACTTGCTCAACGTCGGCCAGCGGCAGTTCGGGAAGGTTCCGCTCGAAGTAGCTCAGAAATTTCTTTTCGGCGGGCGCCAGCGAGATGAGGTCGAAGCCGACGCGTGCGATCTTGCGCTCGACCTCGTAGATAAGTGGTTCTTCGACACCAGGGCGGAAGAGCGAAAGCCCCGTCTGTGTCAGCGTGATGCGTCCCTCGCTCCGACGGATGTAGTCGGCGTCCTCGACCTCGTGGAAAACGTAGGCCATCTCGCGCCGGCTATATCCGAAGAAGGACTGGACCGCTTCCTCTGTGCAGCTTCCCATTGCGCGGACGAAGCGAATTAGAAACTCGGCTGTCACGGAGACCTTGCCAACATCAGCGACTTTGTGCTCGACGACGAACCGACGACAGGGCAGCGTTAGGTCGATCGTCGCCAACTGGAGCGGGCCGTCCTCCGATTCTTCGACGAGCCCCTCGCGCACGGGGCCGAGCGTCAGCTTACTGCGGGGCTGGACGGTCATTGTGCCTTCTCCAAGGCGCCATCGATGGGCGCGGCGTTGAGCCGATTCTCCAGTAAAGCCATTGCATCTACTTCCCTTGCGTGCCCGTATTCAACGTTACTGGCAAAGGCCCGCGCGATCCGGTCCATCGGCCCGGCCTCCTCCCATCGCTTCAAGCTACCCACGATAACAAGGCGGTCCATCGCGCGGCTGATCGCGACGTTGATGCGGTTGGGCCTTGCGAGGAATCCAGGCCGAATTGTCTTGAAGCCGCCCTGCACGGGCCCGTCCCAATTATTGCGAACAAGCGACACGATCACGATGGGGTTTTCCTTGCCCTGGTAGCTGTCGATCGTGTCCACCTTCATCGCGGCTCGCAGCGAGGGATGGATCGGTGCCAAGGCGATTTTGCGCCTCACGAGGTCACGTTGGGCCGAATAGGCGCAAATGATCCCGATGCCATGGGCATGCGTTGCTTGTTGGGCAAGCCAGTCGAGGAACAGCTGGCATTCGCTCCATCGCTTAAGAAGGCTTACGATCACGTCTGCCTCAACCGTATTGGTCAGGCTCTTGCGATGATTGGGATCGGCTTGCTTGGCGCGCTCGCCAAACGGCGCCGTGTCGAACCACGTGACAGGCGCGCTGAGGTCGGCAGGTAGCGCTTCTGCGTCGATGATCGGCGTCACGCGACCATGCTCAAGGCGCTTGCCATAGAATGACCGCGAGACAATCTCACCGATCGGGGGGAGCATACGATATTGCCGTCGCAGCGTGTGACCCGCGGCAATCCCATAGGGTGTCTCGAAGATGCGCTCGAAGTCGCTCCTCGCAACCTCAGCCACGCCCACGCCGAGGCGCTCGGCGACTTCGTCGACCACTGACTCCGGATGCTGTGGCTCAAGCTGTTTATGGTCGCCGACGAGTACGATCCATGCGCCCGCCTGGATCGGCACCGCGAGCTCGCTGGCGGTGCAGCGCGCCGCTTCGTCGACGATCACGAGGTCAAAGGGTGTTGAGGTCAAGCCAAGCGCCGATCTGCCGAGCCCCACACAGGTCCCAGCGACGATCTGGCGCGTTCCGGCGAGGAAAGTTTCGAGGCTCCGTTGCTCGGTCGAGACTGTTCCCACGAAGTCGCGTGCTAGCCCTGCGACTGCCTGGAACCTAGCAACACGGTCAGCGCTCGGGCGCTCGCCCTGCGGCATGGCCTGGAGGCAGGCGTCGACAATCGTCGTGACAATCTTCTCGGCCGCCAGGTCGGCGGGCAGCGTGTCGTCTATGCCAAGCGGCAAGACCTGCTGGCTGATTGTCTCGCGAAGCGCTGTTACTCGTTGCGCCGAACTTTCCTCGTCCTGCAAGCTGGCCAGCCGGGCCGCGACGGGCCTTATCGCAATCTCGACATGGGTCAGCGCGTCGGTCAGCGCCTCTGGAATGCCCAGTCCCTGGGCGGCGACGGCCAAGCGCTCGCGCATCTCGGCACGGAACCTATCCTTCTGGAGCTGCTCGACTCGCTCGACGTGGAATGGCAGCAGGCGGTCTGAGACAACACCCTCGTTGCCGACGCGAAGGATGCTCGGTATCTCACCCGCCCGAGCGAAGAGCTTAAGCACGGCCTCGGCGGCATTGTTGACCGCTTCATGCGCTTGGCTTGCGAGCAGGACATTGCGCGCCAGCCCCAAGGTGAGAGCGGCATGCACCAACGCCGCAATGAAGACCGTCTTGCCTGTTCCCGGCGGCCCCTGCACGAGGGCGAGCGGGCGTGTGGCGAGCACAGCTGACAAGGCCTCGGCCTGCTGGTCATTGAGCTCGTACTGCTCCTTCAACTTTTCGACCGGCTGGCGATCGGGCAACGACTGCGGTGTTGCCGCGGTGCGCGGATCGAGGATTCCGATCAGGTTGCGCGTACGCGAGGTGCGCCCGACGATCCGCCTGACCGCAGCCTGGCGACGGTCGAGGCTGGTCTCCTCCATGCGGCTCCGGAAGCGAAGCTCGTCGCCCTCCTCCACTAGCGGCGGTCCGTTTCGCTGCTCCGGCCGCATGCTTTCCAGATAGAGCGTGTCAGGCTTGGATCGCTGGAGGTCGAGTTGGCCGACGGGCCGCCAATTGCCTCGGCGGTCCTCGCGCTCGACCATGACACGGTCACGCCGATTGTAGTCAAACGACCCACTCAGCAGGTCAAATTGGACCTTGTGCCGGTTGATGCTTATGTCGAAGACGCTGTCCTCGGCAACCTGCCCATAGGTGACCAACTCCCGCTCGGCATCGACGAGGATCCCCCACAGCATCGCCACGTCTACCTGACCGTTCGGCGGTGGCTCAGCAGCGATCGCCTCGATCAGGTCGTCCTCGGGCGACTCGCCTGAAACGATGTCGCGTTGTTCGGCGGGCTGCTCGCCCTCCGCGCTCACCTCGGCGTCCGTCGCCCTGGGCTGCGTCGGACCCAGGGCCGCAGTGACATCCTCGCGTTCGAGCAGCGGAGTGAGGTCTTCCAGATTGGTAACTGGACCGTCCTCGACGATGATGGCAGCTTCGAGTGACGCGAACTCGAACCTCTGGAAAAGCCTGATCCTTGACTGCTCCAGAGCGCGCCGGTTGAGCCGGTAGGGCTTTCCGTCAGCCCCGATGCTGACCTCAAGCTCCTCGCAGGCCCCGCGGATAATGAGCGTACGTCCCCAGGGGGCGCGGCGCAGGAAATAATGGCCCTCGTCCGGTAGCAAAGGGCCTGCCCCTACGTGTGGGCTAGCGAGCCGGATCGTCGCCAAGTCCGCGTCGTGCGGCTCGCCGGCTGCCAGCACATCGATCAAGGGAAGCAACGTCGCGTTCGCCGGGTCGTCGGTTCGCACCTTCGCGATTGCCTCGCGAAGGCGGCCGGATATTCTCGAATCGCTTCCGGCGAGGAGCTCCTCGCCGATGACTGTGACCGCGAAGCAATCGCGTTCGAAGCGACCGCCGCTCTCGGGGGCATAGCGCGCAGTAACAGTGTCGCCTTCGGTGGCCGTCGTAAAGTCACTCAGGTCGACGATAACCGGGTCGCTCGGTGCTGCGGGATCGACGAGGATGTTGGCAGGTTTGAGGTCGCCATGCGCCAGGCGAAGGGTGTGCAATTCCTCGACCCGCCGGGCAAGAGCGTCGATTAATTGAAGCCGCGCTTCCTCGCCAAATTGCTCCGGGTGCTCCGCCATCAACAGCGCGAGGTCGGGGCGATCGATCCACTCCTGGATCATGACGATCG
This sequence comes from Mesorhizobium sp. M0058, assembly GCF_040323095.1. Classification (NCBI taxonomy): domain Bacteria; kingdom Pseudomonadati; phylum Pseudomonadota; class Alphaproteobacteria; order Hyphomicrobiales; family Phyllobacteriaceae; genus Mesorhizobium; species Mesorhizobium sp. M0058. The sequence continues at coordinate 205,001 of NZ_JAMYUQ010000003.1, read as the reverse complement.
CATCGCCCAGCCACATCGCACCCAGAATTTTCGCGCATCCCTCGGGCTCGACTGCCGAGAGCTCGGCGAGCTGATCTAGGAAATCAAGGATGCGCGATCCTTCCTTCTTCTGGTCGCCCCACGAAGCACGCTTCCAGACCTTTACCAGCACCTCGCGACCGTCCTTGCAGGAGCGCCACAAGGCGCGCGTCTCGTCGTCTCGCAGGATCTCGGCAGGCGGATAGGCCTGGAAGAGAGCCATCTGACTCTTGATCGCGCCGCGATGCCGCTCAAGCCCTGCTATGACTTCCGCAGGCGTGGGCCGGATGGCGACTGCAGCGTTGAAGGCCGTCAGCGCGTCTCCCGCGTCCTTGAACCGGTGCATTGGGTCGGGCGCGAGCGCGGACGCCAGCCAGCCGTAAAGTTCGACGTAGTCGGATGCCTTGTCGCACTCGCTGTCCCACTCGGGAATTCCGCTCGAGGTTGCAGGGCCCGTGCCCAGGAGGATGCGGTGAATGGCGGAAGCGGCGAGGAACACGTCGCGACGTTTAGGGGTTGTTTCGACTCCGAAGATGTCCTCTGGCAGCTTGCCTGTTGACAGGAACTGGAAGCGCGACTCGCCGAGCGAGCGAACATCGGGGTAGCTTGCCGCCATCAGGTGCGAGAGCCGAACGGTTGACGGTCGCTGCACCCAGACGCTGTGCTGTCCGAGGTCGAGGTGCGCTGCCTCCGCGAGGTGAAGCGCGTCGAGGGATGAGAGCAATTGGCGAGCCAGTTCGATTCGATCGACCCGGCTAAGGTCAGCTAGCTCGGAGCTGCCAAAATCTGTCAGACGGTGAAGCCGGCGCCGGCGGTCATAGACCTCCCAGTATCGTACGCCGAAGGTCGGGTCGCGCGTCTTGCCGCCGACAATCACGCTGTCGCACTGTTCGCTTCGGTCCTGCAGGTAGGCGATGACCTCCTGCTCGCGACCGGCGATCTCGCTACGTCCTTCTTCGGTCTGGAAGCGAGTTTCCGCCTTGGAGAAATCCCATAGCCGCAGGACTCCGAGGGTTGGCGACTGCCGTTCGTCGCTCGCCTCGAACTCCGCGAAGATTCCCTCGGGGTGCTCGAACACCGGTGCGGCGGACGTGGCATAGAAGCCACCATAGGTCCGTCGGCCAGGTACGAAGACGCCCTTGCTCATATTGAAGAACTTCGAGAGCTGGTCCTTCCACTCCGCCGAGGTCAGGATGCCAGCGGGTGGCCCTTTGCCGAACACCTCGATCCGCTTGGGAACCGACTTGAGCGAAGAAGTGAACGCCGCGACGGGCATTACCGCCCGCCGCTCGGTCTCCGAAATGCCGCTGAGGTCTGTGGCCTTGGTCAGGACCACAAGGCCCTGTACCCTAGGGACGATCGGCTTTGCGCCCTTGGCGTGGCGCTTGAGGTGGGCCTCGAGCTGAATGAAGACGTGGCGCGCGTTGGCAGATATCTTCGCGACCGGCGACGGGCCATGGTCCCGCCCGGCGTTGTACCAATGCCCATCGCGGCTCTCGATCGGGCCGAACCAATCCTTGAGATCGACGACCAGTATGCGGTCGTCCGCCACGATGATGACGTCGATCTCGCGGCTTGAGCCGGGCGCGGTAGCAAGGTCGAGGTTCGTATAAGCGAACCAGTGCGAAGGCAATGAAGCTAAGGTCTCGATGCCCTTCACCTCGCGCACATGTAGGCCGTTCCCGCAGTTGATGATCTTCAAGCGAATTCCCCCGAGCCGCTACCGCGGCCACTCCAGATGTTAGCTTTCGTTTTTGCGCTGGCAACTTCCTTTGAGCAGGATACGCGCCTTGGCGGAAGGGGGTAGATCATAGCGAACAATGTTGTCCAGAAGATCGCGGGCCACTGGCGCGGGTCGACCGACTACGTCGCAGTCCTCGACCGAACGGCGGCTTCGGGGCTCTGCCGTGGACTATCAAGATGGCGATCGGAATGTCTGCTTCCAGGCGAAGGCAAAGTTTGCCTCACCGTCCGAAATTGGGCGCATTGCGGACTGGCAGGTTTGGGGCCGAAAACAGACTGGCTGGTTCTGACGTCCGCCAAGCGAATAGCGGACATTCGAACCGACCGGGTTACGGGTCTCGGACAGACCATAAGTGGACATTGACCCTTCTAGAAAGTTGCCGAAGCTTGAGGCAAACTCCGCCCTCCTAGATTGCAGCCTTCGTCGATCACTCCCCACCAACGATGACTTCGACAATTTTCACACCTCAAGACGACTTAGAGCCACTGGCTCACATCGCAGAAACTGGAACTACGGCGGCCTCAGGCGTTATGCCGGTCACCGGCCCCCGGCCACGAGCCCTCCTGGGATTCAGGATAGACTGTTGGGACCAGTCGGTGGCAAAGTCCTGATGGATGGACTGACCGAGGAGTTTCGATGGAAGACGCGCTGAGTCCCAAGAAGCGTATTCAACTCTTCTTCGATGGCACCTCAAACTCTGCGGCCCGAGGAACGTGGGCCGATGCGACGAACATTTTTCGATTGGTGCTCGCTACGCACTATGAAGGAAACCAAATCGTTCACTACATGCCGGGCGTTGGCACCCGCCGCGATGTGTTTTCGGCTGTGACTGCGCGGGGCATGGATGAGATCCTGAGGGAGGCCTATGTTACACTCGCGGCAAACTATCTGCCGGGCGACGAAATCTATGTTTTTGGATTTTCCAGGGGTGGTGCGATAGCTCTCGCCCTAGCAGAGATAATTTCGCAGGTCGGGCTACTTCACGCGGATAGGCTCCATGAATTGCACGTTGTCTGGGACGTCTATCTGGGGCACCGAGGCAGACAGAAACTTACAGAGGCTCAGGTCCAGGAGCTGAGAAATAACCATATAAAAAACCACATTCACGAAAGTGAAACCACAAAAATCAATTTTCTCGGTCTGTTTGATCCGGTCCCGGGGAACAGCTGGGACACTCTAACAAGATTTTCAGCAGTGCGTCTTAACAGTCCGAAGTTGCCGGAATGCGTAGTCGCCGCACTGAGTCTTCTAGCGATCGATGATAATCGCAACCCTTCTTTTCGCCCGGTTGTACTCAGTGGCAAGAGTCGCTCTGATCAGTATTTAGATCAAGTTTGGATGCCAGGAGTTCATGCAGACATCGGCGGTTGCTCCGAATTTGTATTCCTAAGCGATGTAGCCCTGCTTACCATGATCAATCAGGTCAAGAAATATTGTCCGAGTTTAGTGTGGGATACGCACGCGATAGACAGCCTCAACCACAGGCTCGGGGACCGCGTACAGGTTGCGATATCCGACGAGCGTCCAGGCTTCTTGCGAAAGCTTCTCATCCGCTCGAAGCGCACGATCTGTCTAACAGACGCCAGCATTTCGTTCGAACAACAACATCCTATTGTCGAAAGGTTGAAGGGAAAGAAGATCCATGTCAGATTCAGCCGTAGGCCGTACAAGCCCGACAATTTGCCGCTGGGACTGCGAACTTTCAATGTCGAAGAGGCGCATCTGTCATTGCTTGATATTGCTCTAGAAAAGGCGTTCGCTCACACAAATGGCGATACCTCACCGTCCGAAGCCTCTCTTCCCGACACGGTATCAGGCTAGCTCAACATGAGCCTATGAACTACGGACTTCGCTATAGGCATGCAGTTGGATTGCGGGCGTCTCAGAAAACTAGGTGCTAACTCCGGCAACGAGCTGCGTAACGTCCGTTGGTGGGCCGATGAACGAACCCGCTGCGCGGGATGGGTGCGTGGGGATGAGGTAGAGATCACGAACCGGACGTCGCGCTTGCATTGAGGGTGGTTCGGCAGCGGCAGAGCATCACAGGCTTCTTCAACAAGGAGCCTGAACATGCCTCATCCAGTTCTCGAAGCTTCGATCAGCCCGTTGCGCCAGCGACTGATCGACGACATGAACATGCGGCGTTTCTCCCGGGAGACGCGACGACCTGCGCCGGTTCCAGATCAAGCAGCAGGACGACGGCGTTCCCGTGCCGACCATGAACAGCATCGTGTCGGCGCTGCGCTTCTTCTTCACGCATACGGTCGATCGTCCCGATCTGGCGCGCAAGCTCGTTCGTCTGGCGCATCCGCGCAAGCTGCCCGTGGTCCTGAGCCGCGACGAGGTTGCCCGGCTGCTCAACGCCACCACTTGCCTCAAGCACCAAGCCGCGCTCTCGGTCGCCTATGGCGCGGGCCTGCGCGTCGCCGAGGTGTCGATGCTGAAGGTCGCCGACGTCGACAGCGAGCGCATGCTGTTGCGCGTCGAGCGCGGCAAAGGCGGGCGATATCGCAACGCCATGTTGTCAGAGGACCTGCTCGCGCTGCTGCGTCAGTGGTGGAAGGTCGGGCGGCAGCAGGGCGTGATGCACCGCGACGGCTGGCTGTTTCCGGGGCAGCATCCGATGAAGCCGATCAGCACGCGGCAGCTCTATCGCGTGGTCGTCGAGGCGGCCCAGGCCGCCGACATCGCCAAGCGGGTCGGGCCGCACACGCTGCGCCACAGCTTCGCCACCCACCTGCTGGAGGACGGCACCGACATCCGGATCATCCAGGTCCTGCTCGGGCACGCCAAGCTGAACAACACCGCCTTCTATACCAAGGTCGCGACACGCACGGCGCGAACGGTGACGAGCCCGCTCGACAAGCTCGGCCTATTCAAGCCGGGAGAGATCTCGCCCGACGGCTGAGCCGTGCGCACCTCTGTCGAGGTCGCCGACATCTTCCGTGCCGCCGGGCCCGCCTATCGGGCCGTCTATGCAGGTCATCTGAGCCTGCAGCAACTCAAGGTCATGTCGGCGATCGAGCAATGTCGCACCGCGGCCCTCGGCGGGCATGTCGAAGCCTGCGAGGACTGCGGCGAGTGGCGCATCGCCTACAATTCCTGCCGCAACCGGCATTGTCCCAAGTGCCAGGGCGCGGCCGCGCGGACATGGCTCGCCGAGCGAGAGGCCGACCTGCTGCCGGTCGGATACTTCCACGTCGTATTCACGCTCCCCGCCGAGGTCGCCGACATCGCGTTCCAGAACAAGGCGGCGGTCTACGACGTGCTGTTCAAAGCGGCATCGGAGACGATGCTGACGATCGCGGCGGATCCAAAGCATCTCGGCGCGCGCATCGGCATCACCGCCGTCCTTCACACTTGGGGTTCGGCGATGACGCACCATCCGCACGCGCACATGATCGTGCCGGGCGGCGGCATCGCGCCGGACGGAAGCCGGTGGATATCGTCGCGCCCGGCCTTCCTGCTCCCGGTGAGGGTTCTCGGCAAGCTGTTCAGCCGGTTGTTCCTCAACAGGCTGATCGCGCTGCACGACGCCGGGCGGTTAGCCTTCTTCGGAACAATGGCACACCTGGCAGATCGCCGGGCCTTCCTGCACCATCTTGCTCCCGTCCTGAAGAAGCGCTGGGCTATGCCAAGGCGCCGTTCGCGGGACCGGAGGCGGTGCTCGCCTACCTGTCGCGCTACACCCACCGGGTCGCGATCTCGAACAGCCGCCTGATCGCCTTCGACAGGAACAGCGTCACCTTCCGCTACAAAGACTACCGCCGTGACGGCGCCGACCGTCAGCAGCTCATGGTGCTCACGATCGATGAGTTCATCCGCCGCTTCCTGCTCCATGTCCTGCCGCACGGCTTCCATCGCATCCGGCATTACGGCCTGCTTGCCGGCGGCTCCCGCAAAGGCAGCCTCGCACGCGCCCGCGAATTGCTGAACGTCGCTGCGCCGTCCGAGAACGACACCTCGGAAGAGCCGGCTGATGTCCGGCCGCCATGCCCCTGCTGCGGCGGACGCATGATCGTCATCGAGACGATCGAACGGTGGAGGCAGCCGCGCGGACCGCCCGACGCGAGGACAACTCACCGGGAGACCGTCCCGTGACCCGGCATGACATGATCCATGACCTGGGACCCTTGTTCCCTCCAGTTCAATGGAGAGTCCGGAGTTTCATTTCTGGCCTCATGCGGCCTGTTTTTCCAGAGCCATTTTGATGGCGAATTCGATGGGCGTGATGTTGCCCAGGGCTGAGTGTGGTCTGTTCTGGTTGTAGTCCTCCTTCCATAGATCGATTGCTGCCCGTGCTTGCGTGAGAGTGGAGAACAACGTTTCGTTCAAGCATTCGTCGCGAAATCGGCCGTTGAAACTCTCCACGAATCCGTTTTGCATCGGCTTGCCGGGCGCGATGTAGTGCCATTCGACGCCGCCTTCCTGGCACCATTTGAGGATCGCCATCGACGTTAGCTCGGTGCCATTGTCCGAGACGATCGTGCGAGGCCTGCCGAGGCGGGCGAGGATGGCATCCAGCTCCCGAGCGACGCGGGCGCCCGACAGCGATGTATCCGCGACCAGCGCCAGGCACTCGCGCGTGAAGTCGTCGACGACGGCCAGAACCCGGAACCGGCGTCCGTCCGTGAAGGCATCGCTTACGAAGTCCAGGCTCCAGCGCTCATTCGTCCGACCCGGCCGATCATCGGCCGTCTTGTTCCCAAGGCCCGTTTGCGGCCGCCACGCTTGCGGACCTGGAGCTTCTCCTCCCGGTAAAGCCGCCGCAGCTTCTTCTGGTTCATCACGATCCCTTGCCGTTCAAGCATGATGTGGATGCGCCGGTAGCCAAAGCGGCGGCGCTCGGCAGCCACCGTCTTCATCGCGGCTCGAACGGCGGCATCGTCCGACCGGATGCTTGTGTAGCGAACGCTTGAGCGGTCGACGAAAAGAGCCTTGCACGCCCGACGCTGGCTCACCCCATGCCGATCGCAGGCGTGGGCCACAGCGCATCGCTTGGCATCGGGCGTCACCATTTTTTTGCGGCGACATCCTTCAGGATGGCATTGTCTGCTCGGCCAGCAGCTTCTTCAGCTTGGCGTTCTCCTCTTCCAAAGCCTTCAGCTTGCGCGCATCGGAAACGTCCATGCCACCGAACTTGGCCTTGTATTTGTAGAAGGTCGCTTCCGAGATCCCATGCTTGCGGCAGACATCGGCGGTCTTCATACCCGCCTCCTGCTCCTTCAAAATCGCGATGACTTGTTCTTCCGTGAACCGTGAACGCTTCATTCGTCCGTCTCCTTGAGTGGGACAGACTACCAAAAACTGGAGGAGGTTCAGGGTCTCAGGTCACGTTCGTCTGCGCCCCTAAGCCCGTGTCGAAAGTACCGTCACCATACCCAATTTCTGCCTCGCTTCGTGCAAGATCAATAGCCATCATGGGCCCGGAGGATAGATCTTAGAGGCATCATCGACTTTCTTGTGGGCAAGGCTTTCCAAGCTAACAGGTCAGCGATTGCAAGCGCGGGAAAGGCGCTTTTCTGATCGCGTACCGTCGTTGGATGGACGACTGACTTTCGAAGCAGGCCGGGCTGCCGGGATGTGTAGAACTCGCTTCGGATCGCTACCGCCAGACCTCGTCAGAAGATGAAAGCCATTCCTCGACCGTTTTAGCGACGGTTTCCAGAAGGGTGCCTTTGGGTAGAGGAAGAACCTCGCCGCCGGCCTCCTTAATAACTTTTGCTACGTCCTCCGGGGATTCGTGCACCAGAATCCTCGTATTGCCCATCTCGAAACCGGAATTGCAACCATCTCCCAGATCCGTAGAAGGCACGAAGATTGGACCCGAAGCTTTTTCGCCGTTGAACCAGACCGGCTTGCCGCCAGGAAGATGCAATTGCGCCAGCTTTGGCAAATCTGCTTTGACCAGAGCAGCTATTGACGCGCTATCCTCCATCACCAGGGACCTCATACTCCAATCAACAAGTGTGTTGGCCTTGGTACCGTCGTTGAAGGTTGTGTCTCTTATTCTCACGACCTTTTTGCCGTCTATTTCGATCGTTTGCTTGTTTGGTAGGGTTGCGCTTATCACAAGGTTGCTCCAATTATCGAGTGATCCCCAGTACACTATAGGCTCAAAATATTGCCGCGCCAGCCGGGATGTCAACATACACGACCACACACGCCCAACACGCATTTCTCTCCACAAACTACAGCCTTGGCGGCTTCTCCAGCTGCCTTGCCTGCGTCTTCGATACCTTTAGCTACATTTTCAAGACCTTTTCCGCCTTCCCGGATGACATTATCTGGAGCATCGACGATTGATTGAAACGGGGTCTTGGCGAGCTTCTCGATTTCCTTTTTGGATTCTTCGGCGACGTGGCCTCCTTCCTTAAATATCTTCTTTATGAAAACGACAACTTCATTGTTGCTTCCAATCTCAACCTGGTTGTCCACCAGAAGCAGGGCGTAAGCATCTTCGGGCGCGCACGGAACGTTTGGCGCCGAATTTAACACGGCCTCCTTCAGAGCATCCCGTTGTTTGTCGATTTCGCTCGCCTCAGCAAGTTCCGGCTCCACGGTAGGTCGAGCGCGCATGCTCAAGCCATTACTTTGCACTTGGACGTCGTCGATGGTCCAACTGACCTGCAACTCCTTGTATTGAAAATAGCTGTCCTTCTTGGGCTTGCCGGCATCCGGCTTCTCGCCCAAAATGTAGGTAGAAGGCAGGCTATCAAGCAAAATTGACGGCGCCTGTTGGCCACCTCCAACATTTCTCTTGACCCGTACACCGAAAGGCTTGAGGGCTATCCACGCCTCCTTGATGAAGTCTTCTCTCGTCATGGGATTGACATCAATTTCGATTCGGACACAGCTCAACTGGGGTTGAAGAACGACTGCGGTGCCCGAGGGCGTAACCCGCTTTTCCGGCTTCAGCGAAACGGGAAGCGCTATGCTGGTCTCACCGATGAGATCGATATCCTTGCCAATCCCTCCACCGACAGCTCCGGTCGATAGGTGGATGTGGCCGGAGGCTGTCACTTTGGCACTGGCGGCGACTGTCGAACTCAGACCTGTACCAGGCACCCACCCGAGTTGCGGCGGCTGAACGCTCACTTCTCCATGCACAAAATCTTGTATCCGCGGCGTCACAGTCAAACCGACGTCTCCGAGCAAATCGTCCTTCAGCAGGAAGGCGCTTGCAATTGTGCCGCTTGCGTTGGCGCTGCTGATAATGATCTTGTTTTGTCCGTTCTTCCATGGCCGTTGAATTTCGCTGGCCAGATCCAGTATCTGTTGATTGGAAACGCGCACTTCGGCAATGCCGTCAATTCTATCGAATGGCTTTAGTTTTTCAGCTACCGATAGCCGCAACTTGTCGACAGTTTTCTGCAACTCGGACGGATCAGACGGCAGTGCCACCGGCTTCGGGAGCGGCCGTTCCGATTGACCCAACATCCAGATGCCTTGGGAAGTCACCAAGGGTACGTCGGCAACAATCAGCCGCTCGAAAGTGGGGCCGTCCAGTTTAACCTGGAGGTCATATCCACCACCCTTATCGAAATCGGAATGGCTCTTGCTATCAACTCTCGCTTCTATCTTTATCGGAGATTTTATCGCTGGCACGGCTAACGCAAGTTCCTCTCCGTACTTCAGTAGAACTCCGGCAGCGACGATTTCAGACGCGACTTCTCCAGCTGAAAAAATTTCAAAGGGATTCCAAGACAGACTAGGTCGAATGCTGGTTGGAATAACCAACAACTTTACGTCCGTCCTTCCTGTGGCGGGGTCAGTTTGGGCCGCGGGCATGAGTTGAGCGTCTATGGTCAAGGCCACGAAGGCATTGCTCCACCAATGATCCACGCGGTCCGGCACGTAACGGGCCGTCACCGACAATCGTGGCCGCAACTGTGCGGCACGCGTCTCAAACGAGACGCTGTTCAACGATATGACAAACGCGCCATCGTATCGGCCTGCCTCATCCCGTTTTCCTTGTGATACCACAAATTCAAGGCCGGTCAGAGACGCCGCCAAGTTATTGATAGAGGTTGTTGGCAGATAAGCCCGGTTCTCCCAATCTTCGGGGCGAGCACCACTTTCGAGCATCGAAGAAACGAACGAGAGCGACGCCGCCTCAGACTTCAGAGTCCCCTGTATGATGATGGGCCTGAAGTAGGCATACCAAATCACTCCGACGGCGATCGTAACCGCTAGAATTGAGAACATCGCCAATCGCGCCAACTTCGTCAGAGTTTTCATCGTTCTCTCCAAAAATGAAGGGCTAGGCTAGTACAGAGTTTCGCAGCCGTTCCCAGTCCACTTTACTTTGATATGACGTGAAGGAATTCTGAGCTTTTCAGGGGATATGGTGTCAAACACGCAATCGTTGACCCGCGAGGTATCCGCTCGTGAATCCTCTGTCACGGGAAGGAAGTGCAGCGTAGGCGAGTCACCAAGGCCGACAGCAGTTCCAAACGAACGAGTTTGATTCGGCTGGAGAAGCAGCCCGGTCGGCGTCTCCTTTCCGTTCGGGGTTGCTAGCTTTTCGACCAAGGTATTCCTTCCATGCCTACCGGTGTTGTCGATGTACGCGAAAACTGTTCCAGCGGCGGCGTTCTCGACTGAAATCTCGATGGCCTCGCCTTCCCACCAGTTTGTCAGAAAGAAGGAAAGAACGATTGCCACTAGAGCGAGAGAGCCGGCACCGATCCATTGTCTTTGGGTCAACTTTGGGAGTTCCATGATGCTCTTACCTTTCGGAGCCAAATTGGCAGATAGTGGTCTAGGAAGTCTGTAGCATCATCCCGCTGTTCCGCCTTCGCTATAGCCATGATAGGCGGCGCGAGCCGGATCAAAAATCCACGTGCTGACTGAAGACGCCGACCTGACGCGGATTGCGCGCGGCATAGCGGGTCTTGAGGTTGTCCAGCATGTGAAGCCATACTTTGTGACCTTGACCAAAGATCTTCTCGTTGGGAACGATCGGTGTTGCGAAGATGCCGGCATCGACGACCCGGTCGGCAGCCTTGACGAATATCGTCAGCGAATCGTCGCCATTGTCCCGCACACCAAATGCTCGATTGCCGGAAACCGGGTGCCAGCCCGGGCTAGAATATGTGTTGGCGGAGCCAACTTTCACGGTCGAGAACAGGAAGTCGGTAGGCGTTTCGCACGAGACGACAACCGCGCCTGTCTCCGCATCGAAAACACCGGCAATGCTGGCAAGGGTAAAGACCAGAACGGCGCCGCGATAGTCGCTGGAATTCCACAATGCCTTGCTCGCGGGATCCAGCGGCTCAACCTTGGTGTAGGAGGATCCGGAAAAAACAACACCCGACAAATTGGCGCGGATCTCAGCAAGCAGGTCCGATGCCGACTGACCATTCTTGTCGATCACCAGGGAATATTGATCGATATTGAGCTGCCCTTGACCGGTGCCAGCAATCGTCTGGACGACATCGACGTTGTCATTGAGATCCTTGGAAGCCTCGAACGTTTCCAGTTCGGACCAGCTCGGCCGGTCGAAAACCATCGGTGGAGCGACAAACTGGACGCATTCTGCGAAGGCTATTGTGGGTACTGCCATCAAACCGATCAAACTGTAGACAAGACGCTTCATTGTTACCTCCATGGAGCGCTCTTCAGCGCTTGTGCTACCTCGACTGCGAGGCGATAGAAGATGAGACGGCTGAGCGTGCTCGATCAGTCTTTCAACTGACGGCGGACATTTCCGATACCTTGTCCGATGTCGCCCATCAGAGCCGAGATGCGGCCGCGGCCGAACAGCAGGATGATGATCGCCAAAACGATCAGCCAATGCCAAATGCTTAAAGTGCCCACGACAAACTCCCTTGCTCTTCGATTTGGTTGCTCATGGTGATTCAAAGAAGGGCAGGCGCGCGCTGAATCTCGGACCGGACTCCACGAAGGTGTCCGCCGAAAACATCGTTCCCAGCAGAACCGGCTCCTTGCGGTAGCTGGCGGGCATGCGCCGGTCGACCTCCTCGAGATAAGCGACAATGCGGCCGCCGCCGAGGGTGTCCAGGGCGGGACGCTGGAGATCGAAGGTGGTCGCCCAGACCAGCGTCGCATTTTTCAGTTTCGCTTCGGGCAGTTCGAACTGTGGCTCGCTTTCAAGCGTGCGCGGATCCTGCACGGGAAGTATCAGTTGGTCCTTCTCGAAACGAAGATCATCCTTTGAAAGCGGCGTACGAAGCACGGCGCCATTGTCGTCTTTCGCCTCGTGGAACAGGGACAGCTTGACTTTGGGCCGGCGCAAGGTGGCGAAATTCCTTCGCCATTCCTGCTTCTCTCCCTCCGTGCCGGGAAGGGAGTCGGGATCGATATCCCTGATGTCCGTCGACCCCAGACCGGAGACAGAGATCGACACACGGCGATCCTCGGAGCCGGGAATCAGCGACTCCGCGATTTCGACGTTGCGCTCCGGCAGAAGCTGCATCATGACCGTCACCGGCTCAGACAACTTAAGCTCATCCCGGATGGAATTGTGCTGGTAACGCACGAGACCAAACCGTACGAAGGGCTCCGATGCGCGGATCGGTTTCAGGTCCACGTCGACATACCATTCCTCGCGGTCGAGATCGAAGCATGGCTCGAAGGTCAGCAGCGTAACGGGCAGATAGTCGTAAACGGGCTCTGCTTTTGCTCGCGAAGGCGTGCCTTCCGGCTTCGGCTGCCGGCGAACCGGCAAGAGCGCTGTGTCCACCACGTCGGGGCGATGCGGCCCCTTGAGCTTCTGCGCCAGGTCGCCGAAGGCCTCGGGCGGAATGAAGTTGCCGGATTGCGGCGTTTGGTCCTCGCGGATCGGATCGCCACCCCAGCGGGTGACGAACGCGCCGCCGGGGCCAAGATCCGCGTCGGCATAGTCGCGCAGATTGAGCACGCGGTCGCCGAACAGTATCTTGTTCTTGTCGACATTGTCGCCCGACAAAGAGGTATAGCCGGGCGGCCAAAGCACGATACCCAGGCGCTCGCCTTCGCCGGAACTGAACCAGCCGCGTGCGAGATACAACCGCGTCAGCGCGCGGCGGGTGAAGAAATGACTCCTGACACCGCTTTCTGAAGTCGCGGAACTGCGCGAGATGACGAAGGATGGTTCCGGCCGCAGGACATCCGGCGCGGCCGGGCGCCGCGTGGACTTCATCCACACCTCGGCGACCTCCGCTCCAAGCACCGCCTGGTCCGTCCGCTTCAGTGGCTGGCGCCGATAAAGAAGTTGCTCCTTGCCTCCCACATAGGTTGGTGCAGTCTCGAAGGCATAGGCGTGCCGCGACAGCGAAACCAACTTCAATGAGAGCTTGCGCGCCAGCGTGTCGCGGAAGATGTGCGGCCGTTCCGTCTTGATGATGCGTGTACGGCGCGTAACGTCCCGGGCATCCTGCTGCATGGCAATCTGCTGCGTGATGGGCACGGCGGTGCTGGCCGCGGCAAAGAGCGGCGCGAGTTCGATCGCGGTCATGCGACCCGGTGCGGCGCTGAATATGGGCGCGCCGGCCTGGCCGTCCGGCTCCGATTCAAACGCATCGCCCGCGGGAACCCCGCAGGCCCCGCTTTTGGGGTCTTTTTTTAGGGTCAGAATTTTACCGACCGCCCCGGTAGTAGGCAGATTGCCGACGCTGAGCAGCGTCACGCTATGCCGCGGCAGCAAGATCGAGCCGTTTTCCGCCACGCGAAAACCGACCACGTCGGTCGGCGCGACGTAGGCCTGTTCGCCTGTCGGTGTGGTGAGCGTTGGCCAACGGCCGGTGCGGCGCGAGATCATGCTGCGCCCACGCTGTCGGCTGTCGAGCGCGGCGCCGTCGACGCCCACGGTCTCGGCAACAAGCTGAAAGCCGTCGGCCAGGGATAGGTCAATCTCCACCTTGCCGTTGAGGAGAAGGCCCGTGGCCTCTTCGACATTTTTCAGATCGGGACTGATGACGGCCTCGCATGGCATCTCGTTGTTTCTTCGGACAGCTTCGAGTGCGCCGGCATTCTGAAAGCGGGCGGCGAGCGCCGGCTTGTTCACGGCATGACAGACCCGGAGTGTCCTGACCGCGGCGACCTCCTCGATCGGCCATTGGCGCCGAACGGCGGTCAGGATGTCTGTCGCGGTAGCTTTCAAGGTCTGTGCATCCGGCAACTCCGCACCGCCTATGCCGGTCGCGGGCTGCGTGGTTGCGACACGGGTGCAGGCGGTCGCGATCTTGTCGCCGCAGATCTGTTTCAGGTTTTCGAAGGCGGGGCCATTGGGCCCGGCGAGCTTGAGCTGAAGGGCGATCGTCTCCGGCAATGCGAAGCGCTGGTAGAACATTTCAGGCGTCGGCAGGCAGGCGATTTCCAGATCGAAGTCCTCGCCGGGGTAGAGACTGACATTCAGCTGCTGCACCCGCGTGCCATGCGCCGGCTTGGACTTGCCGACCGGCGCCAGCCAGACAATGCCGGCCTTCTGGGCGATGTCGTCAATCGATTTTGGGTGGTCCGGCCTCACGTTGCCGGCATCCTTCACACGCTTCACGACATTCACGACCAATGGCAAGGCGTGCGGATAGGCCTTGCCGTCATAGAGTGCCACTTGCAGATCGCCATCGAGATATTTGTCACTGCCGCGAATGCGTGCCCGTATCGAGAAATGGTCGATGGCAGGATCCGGCAGATAGCCCACCGACCCCTTGGGCTCGGCGTTAATGCCGCCAGGCTCGAAGACCGGAATGCCGCTCTCCGTTGCGTCCGCGACCGCGTCGACCTTGCGCCGATAAATGGCGCCCTCGGCGTCCAAAGTGTCGCGAGTGGTGGTGATGGAGACCGGAAAGCCGCTTGCGCGTGGCTCGGCATTGGAATGCGGCGCGAGCAGCGAGGGCTTCGGCGTATAAGTCACGTCGATCAGTCCGCCGCGGCGGACCTCGCCGGCATTGCCTCCGTCCATTCGCCCGTGGCGGACGACGAGGTCGAGCCCGACTTCGGGCGCCACCACGACACGCATCGTCGTTTCGGGCTTGGCCCGCTTCGGCCCCGGTACATAGTCGCCCGCAATATCCTTTTCGTCGCCATCCTGCAGACCGGACGGCACGTTGTTCCATGACCTTATGATCGCCTGGTCGGCCTGTTCGTAACCCATGCGGTCATAGCGCTGCTGGGCGAGATGGCTCGGCAGCATCAGCACCGGCGCATTGATGCTCTCGTGACGCAGGAAACGCCTTGGCCGGGCATTCTTCCCCTTGGCCGCCGGCAAGGTGCAGTTTTCCTGCGTGTTGGCGGCTGTTTCGGCGCCGTTCGCATCGGGCGAACCACCGCCGAGAAATGCCGAGCGGAAACGGAACAGATAGGGATAGCCGAAGCGCAACGGTGCCGGCCGCAGCGCCGCCTTTGCCGTTTCCATGCCCGGAAGGTCGAGGTTGCGATCGAAAGGCAGGTGGCTGGGCAGCGATTTGCCGGCAGTCCCCGCATCCGTGAGCACGCCCGCGGGAGAGCCATCCCAGGTGTAGATCGCTTCCTCGGCAACGGCCTCATAGGCTTGGTCTTTCACCGGCATGAAGCGCGCCGCCACCTGGAACGAGACTTCCTCCAGCACACCCTTTCCGCCCTTGCCGGAAAACATGTCCTTCAGGATGTTCTCGGCGACGGACTCGGCTTCGCGAAAATTGAAGTCGACATAGCGGCGCATGAGGCTTCGCCATTTCAGGCTGGCCAGAGCGTCATCGCCATTTGCGGCAGCCACATCGACGCGCCGGCCGATCGTCAGATCTTCGGCGTGAAGAACAACGATCTGGTCCGGATCCAGAAGCCCCGCCATATGCGCGGCCGATAGCGCCAGGTCGCGAGCAATTTGATCCCCGCGCCCGCGATCGAGAATTGTGAAACCGCCCGTCTGATGCGCTTCGCCACGGTCCTTTCCGGTCGTCTTGCCGTCGACGGAGCGACGCAGGTCAAGCGACACGAGATCGTAACGCGGAACCTCGATTTCATGCTTTTCGGCATCGGTCACCTTGGTCGTTGCGCCCAGCTTCCAGATGCCATCCCGCTGTTCGGCCAGATCCGGCCGGTTGAGGATTTCCGCCTTGCCGTCTTCTTTGACGACGACCAACGCCTCGAAGGCCGAAACGGGCCAGAAACTGTCGTCGTGCCGGCGCGCTGCGGTCGCGATGGCCGCGCGGCGAGGCGCGACCGGTGGAGCGAGCGCCAGATGAAGCAGTTCACCCTGGAAGGCTGCAAATGCCGACGCCTCAACTTCGAAATCGATGGCGAGGCAAAACAGTCTCGAAAGCACGGGATCGCCTTGCAGGGCGAAATAGACACCGCGCATCTCGTCCAAATTGGTGTCGGGTTTGTTGATCGGATTGCGGAGATCGGGCTGAATCAATTCGCCCTTTTCGTTGCGCTTGGCCCGATACAGCGTGCGGCGCTGTAGCCACATGCCATAATGGTGCGAAGCGCGGCGTACCGATCTGTCGGTCTTGTTGGCGCTCTTGCTGTCGTTCGCGGGTGGGACAACGACGTCGCCTGGGGCCGGCACGATGCTGGCGGCCTTGGGCGCCGGCAAGTTCGCGGCATCGCCCTTGTCGTTGCCGACCAGCTTGGAAACGTTGAGGTTCATGGCCCTCGTCATCGCTCGCAGTTCATCTGTAGCTGCCACCGCGGCATCGAACTGCTCTTTCGTGGTGCTGTCGTCCGGCTCATGGCTCTCATCATCCACGGCAAATTCGCCGCGAAGCTGTTTGGCCAGGACGCGGGCCGCGCGCTCACCCTGTTCCTCCAACGCGAAATCGCTTTGCCTGACGGGCACCACACCCTTGATCATGAGGGTCTGTTCGCGAGGCGGCGGGTCGGCGATTATGGCGCCACCATCATCGAAGCTCGGTGATCCCGCATGCTTGTCCTGAAGATCAGACTTGTGCTTGTTGCCGCTGATCGACCTTTCAATGTCTAGCGCAAGAGCTTTCCAATTTTGTGGTTCGTCCTTCACCAGACTTTGCTGCCAAAGCCGCTTGATGGCATCCCACCGTTCGGGTTTGTCAAAGGCAGCCGCTGAAATTGCCCGAACGGGTATGCGCGTCCACTCTGGCACGGCGACCGACGGGATTTTCTCGGCCGTGATGGACCGGGCTAAGAGCCCGAGGGAGGCCTTGGGGCCGAACGGGCCGAGGCCCTGCCGCAGCCGCGTGGCCATCTCGAGTGGCCAGTTCTCGAGCTCGAAAGCCCCTTCGGCGGCCAGGATCGGCTTCCTGCTGTCGTACTCAGGGGTGGCGATAAGCGTGAACTTCAGCCACTTGCCCTTCTTGTCCTGCCGCGTGCCGTTGGCGACTATGCGCAGCAGTGGGCGGACTGGAACCCTTGGCTCTGTGATGGTCATAGCTTCATTCCCTCAAGGAGGCCGGTTTCGAAGTAGGTGGCGTAGACGCCCCAGTTGATGGTCTGGTCGGCGGCATCGATGATGATGTGGCCGGGCTCGGGATCGGTTGCGCCCGTGGTCATCGGGTCGATGCCCTGGGGCGCATCGGCGGCACGGATCATGGCAAAACGGGTACCGTTCTGGTCATCGATCTGGCCGGCGCCGCTGGGCGGGCCACTGCCGAGCTTTCCTTCCTGGCGGAGTGCCGTGATAGAATAGTCGTAGTCCGCGATGCCCAGCGAGAAGGAGAAGGAATAGGTCGCTTCGCCGTACATCTCCCCGCCTTGGGCGGTGCCGAGCCGCACATAGAGCGATGTCGCGAAGTGGAATATCCATATGCTGGCCGATCCACCGGCGAAAAAGGTGCCGTAGATTTCGGTGGTCCTGCGTCCATTGGCCTTG
This sequence comes from Mesorhizobium sp. M0058, assembly GCF_040323095.1. Classification (NCBI taxonomy): domain Bacteria; kingdom Pseudomonadati; phylum Pseudomonadota; class Alphaproteobacteria; order Hyphomicrobiales; family Phyllobacteriaceae; genus Mesorhizobium; species Mesorhizobium sp. M0058. Next base: position 187,467 of record NZ_JAMYUQ010000003.1, on the reverse strand, counting down.
AGGATGCGGACGAACACGCCGACCGAGATGCGGCATTGCGCCTGCATCGGACCGTAGCCGATGGCAGCCCCGCCGCCATATTCGAACGACGCCTCGAAGCCGCGAACGCCATCCGATGCGGCATAGATGGAAAAGTATCCCGATCCGACGAACGGCAGCACGCCCATGCTGAAGGGAGAAAGCCGACGGCCGAGTGACACTTTGAACAGCGCCTCCTCGTCGCCGAAGGGCAGTTCGGCGGAGACGTTGAGCGACACGTTGAAGAAGGACGTGAAGCCGACGCCGATGGTGCCCAGGTTGATGCCGTAACCCGCCTCGATGCCGGCGCCGCGGGTCATCGGCTGGATAAACACGCCATTGCCTTCCTTCGGCGTCAGGAAGCTCTGCAGGGATTGCGCGAATTCAAGATCCTTGCCGATCGTGAAGTCTTCGTATTTCACGTCGAACCGGGCTTTGGAGCCATCGCTTATGGAGAAGGCGGCGCCGCCGAACTTCAGGCGCAGCGCGTCGGCCACGCCGCCGATGAGATAGATGTCGAAAGGCCCCATGCTGGCACTGGCGGCGAATTCGGCCTTCTGGTTCAGGAGGTCGAGCGACGCCCGCACGGTGATGCCGAACGCGGAACCCACTTTCGGCTGGAAGATGGCGGTGTCGCCGGTTGGCGTGGTTACCTTCGAGTTGAAGTCGTAGGAGAACTTCACCTTGGTCGGGATCAGTGCGGCAATGGCATCTTCTATCTGGTCGCGGAAAGCGCCGAAATCGATCGCCGCCAATATATCGCCACGCAACAGGTCCTTCGCCATCTCACCGGCCTGGGCGATGATGACCAGAGGCGCCGCCCTGCTCGCATACCAGCCCTGGAAAAGGGCGACGATGCGACGACGCAACGCCGCCCGTTCGTCCCCGGTCAGTGCAGCAAAACCCTTCGCTGCTTCAACGATCGCTTTTTCCTGGGCGAGGCGGTCGCAGGTGGCGAGGTCCGTGACCGGTCTGGTTACGTCACCGATATCGCAGGCAAGCGCGCCGGTCGCGGCGAGTGCCGGTGCTGCTTCCACCAACAGTGCGCGCCGCGCGAATGGGGCGAAGAGCTGGATATTGCCAATCGAGCCGAGAAGATCTTTCCTGAGGCCGAGGATCGCGAGATAGCCGATCGTCAACGTGTCGAACAGCTGCCAGCTGGCAATCCGGTCTTCAATGGCATTTGTAATCGCCGGTGGAGCGCCTTTCAGCCGCAGCTGCAGCGCGCGCCAGTGCCGCAGCACCGCAGCCTCCGCGTTGCGCAAGGCCCGCGCCGCCACGAAGTAGGAGGCGGGATCGTCCAGACCTTGGAAATAGGCTTTCAGCGGCTTTTTGTTGCTGAGTTCCGCGCCAAGCAGGTTCTTGATCGTCTTCAGGCCGATCGGTTCGAGCTTGACGCCGGCGGCTGCAGTCAACTGCCGCTTGACGCCGTCCAGCGCGGCTATGAGCTGCGTGCTTTCCGGATCGAGCGGGAAGCCGAAGCTCGTGGCGATACCGGCCAGATCTTGCACGCCTACCTGCAAGCCGGCGATTGCGTCGACGGGACCGGCAGTGCTGATCGTTACCAGCCTGCATCCCAGGTTCACGACATCCTCGGCCGTTTGGACGAAAACTGTCTCCCACTGCGCTGCCTTGGCCTTGAAATCTTCCAGGGTCGCACGGTTTGCGTCCTTGAGTTGAGCGAGCGTGACGCCATTCGTGGTCAGGAAATCAGCGAACCCTCCAACGACCAGGCCACCCACCACAAACGGAGCGTTCTCCTGGGTGAAGCTGGCGACGCGGTTGAGAATCGACTGCACGTGGTTTGAAATCTGCTCGCCGAGCCAGCGCAATGAACGCGCGACAGCACCGATCCGTTCGACAGCCGCTTCATCGAGATCCGCGGGGTTCGCCGCATCCGCAAGCGTGCGCAGCGAAACCTGAAGGTCGACGATGTTTCCATAGAGGTCCGAAAGCTCGGAAACCAGGCCCAAGTCTGACTCAGCGCCAGCTATGAGCGTTTTCAAATTGTCTTTGTATGTCAAAAGCTTGGCTTGCAGGCCGGACTGCACGACCGCAGGATCTTCCGCGACCTTCTCGACTTCCGGCAACATGGCTTCGGCCTGCTGGAGGACGTCGATGGCCTTGCCGATGGCAAGCAACAGGTTGTTGCTTGCTTCGACCTGGTTGGCGGTGTCGCGAACCGGCAGATCGGCATGCTGACGAGGCTTGAGTTTGAGTGGCGCGCAGGCCTCGACCTCCCTGAGGAGGATGGGCAGTTTGGTGGAACCGAGCGCCAGGGGCGCGGCGTCAAACACAGCGTCGGCGGTTGACTTTAAACTGCCGAGAAGCTTTTCCGTCACCTTCTGCTTGAGCTGTGCCTGGAGGTCGCCGACATCGATGCCGAAGACGTCTTGTGCAAACGCGCCGCTGGCTGCGAGGATGGCTTTCGGGTCGCCGACGCGCACTGCCTTAGCCAGGTTTTTGCCGCTGTCGACGGCGGCGCGCGCATGCTCCAGCCCGGCGATCAGCGGCTGGATTTCGTCGACAACGCCCACAGACCACTCGGTTGCCTGGGGAAGCAGCCGGTCGATGGCGTCCTGCAGTGCAAGCGCGGCCTGGCGTTCTGTTGACTTGGCTGCTGAGGCGACGAACTGATCCAGCGCTGCCTTCGCCTCTTTTTGCGCATCGTCGATCCCGACGCGCACCGCTCCGATGTAGGTGTCAACACCGGCTTTCAAGGCGGCTTCGGCATTGCCGCCGCTGACGACTTCGACGATGGTGGCCTCGATGGTCGACTTGAGCGCGTCGCGCGTCGCGGCTCGCACCGCGTCGAGGAAGCGTGGCGCAATGCCGCCGGTGCCGGCAACGGCGTTCCAAAGCTGTGCCGCATCGGTTTCGACAGTGGGAACCAGTTTCTTGAGCAGATCGGCCAGATCCGGGGTTAGCGCCGCCAACGGCAACCGGAACGACGGCTCGGCGGACTCCACCGGCCCGCTCTGCAACCGATCGAATATCCAGTCGGTCGCAGCTTTGGCGGCTGCCTTCGGGGCATCTTCCTTCAAGGCATCCTTGAACGTTTCGAGCGCCTTGGCGATGTCAGCCAGATTTCGCAGCCCGCCGTCGGTCAGGTCGGAGATCTGCTCCTGGACGTTGCCCACGACTGCCTGTTCCAGCCGCTCCACCGGATTGGCCGTTATCGCTGCAATGCCACGCACGAGCCGCCGCGCGGCGGTGTGGATCGCGGCAAGCTTGGGCACAAGCGCGATCGCATCCTCGGTCGCGATGGCATCCGCGAGCGCCTGGCTCAGCGCCGTCAGACCGCCATCGACCTCGGGGTAGATCGTGGAGAGGCTGAGAGGCGTCAGGTTCTTGTCCGTCAGGCGCGCTTGAAGCTCCCGCTGCTTCTGCTGCAGCATGGCGTCGAGTTTGCGCCATTCGGCGGACAGCCGGACGACCACGGCCTGCAACGGCGCCAGCACGCGGGTGCGCACGTCGTTGGACAGGCTGCCGAGCTGGTCCTCGGCGCCGCGCAGCGCCGCGGTACCGAATTCCTGAACCTCCTTAAGAACAGGCACGCTGTCCATGGACAGACCGAGGAACCACATCAAATCCTTCAGTTTGATTGTGCCGAGAAGCTTGGCGTCGAGGCTGAAGAACGACTGCACCTGCTTGATAATCTCGAGTTGGTCAGGGGCTGGATCGGGGGGCATGTTGACCGGCGGCGGTTCCGATGACGGCTCGCCCGGCTGAAGCGGAGCCGGAGCGACCGTGGGCCGGGCAATCTTGTTGTTGAAGTAGTAGGCCAGCGACGAGAGTTCGCCCGTCGCAAACTTGCGTTTTCCGAAATCAGGCTGACCGCCTGCCTTCTTCTCCTGGAACGTATCGGAGGCGGCAGGCTTCTGCTGAGTCGGGCCGCCGCTCCACCAGGCTGACGCGTCGCCGCCTAACGGGCCCTTGCTACGGCTGATGGCGATGATGTGCGATTCGGGGCGCGCGATGCCGCCGGAGCGGTCGCCATTGCCACCCATTTTCATGGGCAGGTAGTCGTCGCAGATGTTAAGAAAGACCTCCTGCGGATTTGCGTTTTTCTCATCCAGTCCCAAGGCATCCCGAGGCACGGTTTCCCCAGGGAATCCATACAGGACATAGTGGCCGTCATATTCCACCTTGGCCGTTCCCGCCTCACCGCCGCTCATGCGTTCGACCGAGCCTAGCCGAATGACTGCCTGCTCCATGGCCGGGTAGAATGGCGGCTGGCCGGCGCCTTCCAGCACGCCGGTGGTGGCGAAGTTTTCTTTGTCATCGAGCTTGCCCGTCCAGCTGGCGGCCGGCGTCGACAGCGAACGGCCCTGCGCGCGCACGCGGATGGTATCCGTCTCGAACTGCGCTTCACCCGCCCGGCTGTTGGGGGCATAGTCGATCTTGCGTCCGCCAAGCGAAATCGTGCGGCGCCGGTTCAGGACGTCAATGAGGCCCGCTTTTTCAGGCTTAAGCGCCGCGTTGTAGTGATCGACAGCTGCTTTCAGAGATTCGGGCGTGGTCGCGGCGATATTGTCGACGAAGATCATAGGCATGGCCGTCGGCGAGCCGTCAATCGACACGTCGAAGCGGTAGACGCCGTTTTCGGTGATGTCCGTGCGCGGCCAGAAAGCCAGGCCGGGCCCGGCGCTAAGGCTGATCCTGCCGTTGAGATTCTCCGGATCGACGGCGCCGGCCATCGGTGAATTCGGGTCCAGTATGTCGGGGGTCTTGTCGGCAAGCAGGCGTGCCAGCTTGCCGCACCACATGCGGCCGGCGAAAGGCTGTCCGAGCGCGCCGTAGATCTTGTCCGGCTCGGTCATCCGCAGGAACATGCGCTGGCGCAACATCGCCTTGATGCCCTGTTCGGGCGTGCGCAGGAATATGCGCTCGGTCAGCTTGACAAAAGAAGCCTTGTGGCCAAGCGGCAGCAGATAACCTTTGTAGACGACCTCGGTGCGGATATCGCGGCCGAGCACGATGTCCTGCTGCAGCGTGTCTATCGAAAAGCCTTCGAAGATCTTGTGTCCGAATATATCGTCGGCCCCGGCGGAAGGCTTGAACGACGTCTCATGCAAGAAGGATCCGCCCAGGGCGCTCAGCGTCAGCGCCTTCAAGTTCAGCGGCACCGGCTTGTACAGCGCCTGGTCGTCGGTTGCGTCAAGCAACGCGAACGCCTCGCCTGGCTCGATCTGACCGGAGTCCGCGATGAGGCCGCCAACGCTGGTCACGTCGTTGGGATCGGCGTCCTTGGCGACATGACGTTTGCCGATGACGGGCAAGCCGTATGACGACGACTGCAAGACAAGCTGGTGACGATCGAAGGCGTCGAGGGAGGTGCGGAAGATGGTGTAGTCGTCCATCGGCAGCGCGTCGCGGAAGCCCGCGCGCTCACACAGCCAGCGGATCAACCGGAACCGGTTCGGTTCGGATGCCGGCACGCAGACCTTGTCAGGCTCGTTTTGCTTGAGTTCCCCAGCCACCGCCTCTGCCGTAAGCGTATTGCTCTCCATCTGCTCCCGACCGATGAACCAGGGAGCGTATGGCCCGCGCGGCGGGGCGCCGTGGCCGGGCAGCCGTAGTGCGTCGCCGCTACGATAGCCGCCAAGTGCTGCGAGACGCAGGTCCGGCGATGCCACCGCCCGCAGGCCGGGCTCCGCGTCCGTGGTCTCGAGCCTCACCGACCAAAGATCGCGCGGCTGCGCGCTGTCGGCCTTCGGCCCGGCAAGCCCCTCCCCTTCCTCGAGGCCGGGCTCCAGGGCCGCCTCCTGGAAAGCCACTCCTGGCAGATCCGCCGACGCGGAATAGACAACCGGCGGCATGCGCCGGTTGGTCCGCCAGATCGCATCCTGCGCCGTGGACAGGATCAGCCGGGAGGGGATCTCGATCGCGGTCTCGAAATCGAGCGGCTCGCCGGGGAAGGGTTGCCCCCCACCGTCAACGGGGTCGGCGGTGCGCTCGCTGTCGAGCAACGCACGCACCTTGGCCATTCTGGCTTCTCCGGTCATCGGAGATTCGGCGAAGCCCTGGAAGCGCATCATGGCCTGGTCACTGGAATTGGTGCCGCGCTTGCCAAGCGGCGGCAGGACTCCCGACGGCAGAGCCTCGTAGAGCTTGCGCGCGCGCCGCGTCACGGCCGGCTCAAGGCGCGACCAGTCGGTCAGGGCCTCGAACGTGAATGGCAGCGGCCGAAATGCCGTGCTGCCCGATCCGGGCGCCGATGGGCCGTCGCCGGAGCTGGGATAGGTGCCCGCCTCGCGCGCATCGGCTCCCACCGCCGCCTCGCAATCGATGCGGAAGGCCAGCCGGCTCTTGCCCGACAGGCGCGCGGAAAGAAGGTTCTTCACGATATCGCGCCCTAGGGCGGCGTCGACGAAGCGGTTGACGATAGCCGTCGTCAAAGCCGGCATAGCCTGATTGTCTTTGGCGTAGCCTTCAGAGCGGTTTGCGGGAGCGAGAAATTCAATCACCAGCCTTCCGGAAACCAGATTGAAGCTGGCCGGAACATCAAAGCCCAGCCGCTGCCTGATCTGTTCGGGCGTTGCCTTGCGCTTGAGCAGCGCGACCAGCTGCACCATGGTGTCGCGCCAGAAATTCCGAAACACGCTGTAGAACGGTTCGCTCGATTCAAAGAGGCTCTCGTTGCGCAGCGCATTGGCAAAATAAGCATCCTGTTCCGCCTCGCTGATTTCAGGAGGGGGCGACGATGCATCTTTTATGGGCTGTAGCCGGTCCTTCAATCCAACAACGAGATCGTCAATCCTGTCGATCATCGCGGTTACCTCGCCGCGAACAGCGTCGGGACCCACAGCCTCCATCTGCTTGCGCGCGACAGCCATCGCGTCAGGATCGAGCGCGAACGGGCCGATATAGACACGCTGGTCCGCAGGCAGGCCGGCGGCAACGGCGGCGAATGCCTTGGCCAGAGTGGCGAAAGGTCGGTTCGGCACCTCCTTGCGCGCTTCTTGCTCGACTTTGAGCTCGCTTATCTTCTGGCGAAGCAGCGCTCGTTTGCTGCTGGTCTTGGCTTCTTCAAGCTGAGCCAGGACCGAGTTGCGGTCGCTGATCTTGACCTTCTCCCCCTCGAGATCGACCTCGTGCTCTCCCTCAAGTTCGACATCCGGCAAAGGCGGTGCTTCCGGCCGGAAGATCGCCTCCTCCATCACATGTTGCGGATCGAACTCGGCGACCAGGATCGGCCGGCTGTCATGCACGGCACCGTCATCGCCGATCCAGACGCGGGCGTCGTCGAGGGCCGGCACCAGGCGCGGACCCGGATAATATTCCAGATGCAGATCACGGAAGCGCAGACGCAGTTTCATCAGGTCATAGTCGCGCCCGCAGGTCAGCGTCGCTCCGCCAAGATCGAGCGAGGCGCGGCGCACCCCGTCGGCCAGCGGACCGACCCAGACGAAGCTGGAGGCGATGGGAAGAGGATATTCCCCATGCGGGAGTTCCGCGACGAGCTTGCCATCCTCGTAGTTGAGGCGAACATCGGACTGCCGGAAGGCCAGCCGGCTGTAGCTGGTATCAGGTAGCGCGGCATTGGTGGCAAACAGCGAAAGATCGATCTGGATGCGCCGGATGCCCGCAGGGCCAGTGCCTTCCAGCGGCCGGTCGTGCAGCATGTAGAGCGTGGCATCGGGGGCGCCGCCGCGATCACCGTTGGCGATCTGGAAGAAGCGCGCCAACTCGCTGCTGTTGCGGCCGTTGCTGTCCTTGTCGGTGGGTTCGCAGACGATCGACGGCTCGGTAACCGTGATCGCGATCGCATTGGTCGTTTCGGATGTCGTGTCCGTGCCGGCCGGCGGCGCATCGTCCCCCGCCGCGGGCTTCGCCGCCGCCGAGTCGCCGGGTATTTTGCTGTCGGTGCGCAGAACAGGTTCATCAACACGCAGCAGCCCGACCGGCGACGGGATTTCGCCGCGCACCGGCCATTTGCCTTTGTGCGGCACGGTTCCGGCAATACGTGGTCCAACGCCACTGCTTTCACCCCAGAGCACAGTGCGGTGTACAGGACTGAGCTTGCGCAGCCTCGGCGTCACGGTTTCAGCAAGAACGACGCCGCGGCTCGCCACGCCGTCGGTCAGCGCCTGATTGCCTTGCGCGATAGCAAGCACGCTCTTGCCCAGCGTCAGCGCCGAGACGACCTGCAGTCTTCCCGGCATCAGGGTTGCCGGCCCGACGATTGTATCGAGGTGCAGTTCGCAGGCTTCGGCGGGCTTCAACCGAAGATGATGGCCGCTGGCGTCGCCGATTTCGACCAGGGCTTCCGGGTGCGTCAGCTGGATCGCTTCCGGCCCGGCCTGGCCAGAGAAATAGACAATCGTCGGCGGGTCCGCGGCTTCCGGACTGTCCGCACTCGGCAGCGGATCGGCACGGCGCCAGGCGAAGCTGAAGCGCGACAGCCGAGCGCGCCCCTCGAATGCGCTCAGCCGACGTTGCCCCGTGGCGGTAACGGTCCATATCAGATTGGCGTCGATGGTGACCCGGAAGTCTTCGCCTCCGGAACCTTCCGAGTGGATCAACCCGCCGAACATCGCATCGAGCGTGCGGTCGACACGGCTGTCGGCAATGTCCTCGAAGGGCAACGGGCGGGTGTTGTCGGCCGGAGTCGTGACGGCATTGCGGAAGACCTGGAACTCAGCCGGACGGCTGCTGATGATCGGGTCGAGACCGCCGCTGGTAAGCAGCCACAAATCGGTGATGTAGGAGATGATCCAGCGCAATGCCGGGCGCTGGAACTTGAAGGCGACGAAACCGCCCTTGCCCGTACCGGTGCTGGCTTTGTCTCCATAGCGCAGCCCGTATTGGACATTGCGCACGTAGACGATCCGTTGCGGCGCCGGCGACGCCGGTCCGATATCCTGCGATGCCGGTTGGACCATGTCGAAGAAGGCCGCGGGACCGAAGGCCAACGCAGGTATGGTCCAACTGCACACCGGCGTGCGTGTTTCGGGATATTTGGCCTCTGAAGCAGGATCCTGTTGCGCCTTTTCGCTCGGATCGACCTTTGTCTCGATGACATTCAGCGTCGACAGATCGTCGGAAATGCGAAATTGTAGATCGTACCAGCTCAGGCCATTCGCTTGGGAGGTCCCGGCGTAGAACAGCATCGGGGATGACGCCATGCCGCCGAGCAGACTGCGGCGGCTGAGCCGTGGATTGACGACATCCTGCCAGCCGACGGCGCGCGCGTTGGAACCAATCCCCTTGCCGACAACGACACCCATGACGAACCTCCTCGCGAAGCCTTGTTGAAGCGGACTGCCCGCCTGTCCGGCGACAGGCCGCAATCATTCCGGACAGGCCGCACCGTCGATGGCGGTGATGTTTTTGGTCCAATTGCCGTCCGCCTCGCAGCGCTGGTAGAAGCCGGCGATGCAGCCCTCGGAATCCGGCGAGTAGTGCCCCCCGGCGTTGCAGAGCACACCGGCAAGCGAATCCGGCAGGCCGGGCGCATCGTTGCCCCCTGGCACGCCCTCGTCGGCGCAACTGCCGACCTCACGCCAATCGTTGAAATCGTTGCATTCGAGCGCGACGTGGCGGAAGCAGCCGGTGAACCCCTTCGCATAGGCCTTGGAGGCATAGATACAGACCTCCTGCGCGAAAGCGGGCTGCGCCATCGACCCCCAGGCTCCCGCGACCAGGATTGCGCCGAGATAAAATGGCTTGGAAGAATTCATGGCGATGCGCTCCCCTTTTGACACCGACTTTTGGCTGACGTGTCGACGTCCTGGGGAAAGTGTCCTCCATCTGGCGTGACACGACCGTTACACGCCCAGAGGAGCGGGGACGGCTGCCGGTAAGGATGGCGGACGATCACCACGCGGCGATCTTTAGCGCCTCGATGACCCGTCCAGCAGCGCGCTAAATATTGAAGCCAGCGGGATTTGCTTTCTCTGTCGTTTTGCTAATATGAATATTGGGGGCAGGAGTATGGAAGCAGTAGAACGAGACGACGTGATCTCGGTCCGTATGAATGCGGATCCGCCGGCTTTGGTCTGCCTGTTGGGCCCACCCAAGGTGGTTGGCCTGGAAATAGATCGCACTTTTCCGCAAAAGGGTTACCAGCTTTTGGCGCTTGTGGCGCGGGCTCGCGATCACCAGATCACCCGTAGGGAAGCGGCCGGGTTGCTGTGGGACAATATTTCTGAAGATAAATCGCTTAACAATCTGCGCCAATTGATAAGACGAGTTCGAAAGGCACAGCAGGGCATCGGAATTCTTATTGAAGCAGACTTACATAATATTCGGCTTGGTCCTGATAAATTCAAAATAGATCTTCACCAGATGACGAATGGCCAGCCGTCTTCCATCATTGAATTCTATAAGGGCGACCTTCTGACTGGCGTTCGAGACACGACAGAGCTCTATCAGGACTGGTTGCGTTTCGAGAGAACACTTCTTCGCGAAAGGTTCTTTTCCGCCACCACCGAGACCTTGATGGAGATGACTCGTTTTGGAAGGGCAAACAAAGCAGAAATCGACACTCTTGCGACTCGGATGCTGGCGGTCGAACAGGATCGCGAAGAGAGCTATAGGACGTTAATCGACGCCTATGGCCGCGCCGGTTACTTTGAAGAGGCGGCGCGCCGTTATCATAATCTCGTTGAGATGTTGAGAACGGTCTATGGAACTGAACCACTGGCCGAAACGAAGGCAGTTGTGCGACGGGTCTTGTCAGGCCGCCACGCGATACAGGGAATTGATCCCGTATTAAGGATCACGCCGCCCGTGTCGCCGCCACGCGTGGCTTTTCTAACGCCGCGCTGGCTTGGAGCGGATGAAGGTGCGCAGGGCTTTCTGAAGGCCTTTATCGAAGATGTGGCCAATGAACTGGCCCGCTACAGAACATTTGTGATGCTCGCCCCGCACTCCAGCTTTCAGATTGCCCACGATTCCGGAATGCCGAGCGACAACACATTGCTTCGAGCCGACTACACCGTGAGCGGCCTCTTGAAGCCCAATGGCGTGCTGAGCCTTCGCATGGTGAGCAGCAGCGAGCAGGAAATCGTTTGGGCGGGCGATTTCAAGACAAGCATCCAGCATATCGTTGGCTGCTTTGGCCAGCTTACAACAATGATAGCCAGCACTGTCGCTGACGGCATCGAGAAAGAATTCGCGCGAAATATTCGATCCACAACAAATTACAGCGCGTATTCAAATTACCTGAATGGCCAGCGGTTCATGCAGGATTGCACGCTTTCAAATCTCCGGCGCGCGCGCAAATCGTTCCGAGCGACGGCAACGGAAGATTCGACCTTTGCGCCAGCGCATGCTCGGATAGCGCAGACGCTTTATCAGGAATGGCTGATGACGGGAGCCGAGGATCCGCTTGTTCTTAGGGAGGCGCGGGCCAGCGCGGACTACGCTGTCGATGTCGACGCGAATTGCGGCGTGGCGCAATGGATGAGTGGCGTTATCTCACTTTATCAAAGGGATTTCAGCTCGTGTGAACATCACTTCGCGGCGGCAGAAATATTGTCTCCGAATGCACCCGATTTGATGGTTCAATATGGCGATGCCTTATCCCATCTTGGCGAACCGAATAAAGGAATGGAACGTTTCCAAACCGCGCTGGATCTCAATCCATTGCCGCCAGAACACTATTGGTGGGTTGGCGCAAGCATCGCTTTCAATCAACGAGACTATCAGCGCGCGATAGATTATTGTCACAAGATCGATAACGATGAATCTGTCGTTCGCATTCTAACATCAGCTCACGCTCTCAACGGCGATACTGATGAGGCACGCAGCTATGCTCATCGGTTGCGGGAATTGTATCCGAACATCACAGCTGCAAATTTGATCAAGTTGCCACCGGATCGCAATGACGAGAACGTCAAGATATTTGTAGAAGGTCTCCGAATGGCGGGGATAAGATAGGGGGAAGCCAAGATGACTACGCAAAAGAGTGAAGCAGAAAAAAAAGGCAGAGTCTACTTCATTGGACACCGGGATTTGGGTGTCCTTATGGTGCACGAAGGCAACCAGGGCTTGAAGGTCAACATAATTTCAAAGGACGTCATTGATGCCTATGCACTGAAGGAAAGCATCCTGCCCGATAGCGTTTTCGGCATCCTCGCAAATGTCCTGTCCTACGTATCGACAGTGATTGACGCAAGAAGACCGGTAGATCTCACGAACCCAAACGAGGTGAAGTCCGCAAAAGCGATTGGACAGGCGGTAGCCTCGAATGTTCTCGGCCGTGTTCAGGTTTCGAACGTCGACTTCTGCTTCGCCACCGAGATCCCAGAGGGTGACTTCGGGATGGGGCGATTTAGCGTTGGAACCGATCCTATTGGCAATATCCTGGCGGCATTCGAATCGACCGCGTCCAATAATCTCGGCGCGATCACGTCAGACGAATTCGATAAGTAGAGACTGCAGACGATAGGAATTACGTGGCTCAAGAGCTCTCCGTCGTCCCTGGATTGAAATCTGCAGCCGCGTCCCTGCAAAGCCTGGGCCTTGAGTTTGCGGTTGCGGACGACCTATTGAAGCGAAATGGTGTAACCCGGCTGGTCAATCTTACGGGTCTCGACACTATTGATGTACCCGTTTGGAGTTGCGTACGTCCTAACTCCCGTTCTCTTGCCGTCTCATTCGGCAAGGGGCTGACCCACGGGCAGGCCCAGGCATCGGCAATGATGGAGGCGATGGAAAGCGCCTTCGCTGAAGACCGTCAAACGCTTGTCAATCTATTTGCAAGCGTTGGCGAGTTGGAGCGGCAAGGAATAAATACTGTACCACTACAGGCGCTGTCGCGCTGCCGCTTTCATCACGTGGATCGTGAGGCTCAATTGGGTTGGGTGCGGGGAACCTCGCTGAAAACCCGCGAGGAGGTTCTCGCCCCATTTGAGCTGATTGGTCTCGACTATACGAAGAGCGCGCTATCTGCCGCGTTTCGCATGTCAACTATTGGCTTGGGCGCCGGGCGGACATGGCAGGACGCAGTCTGTCACGCCATTCTGGAATTGATCGAGCACGACGCAGTCGCCATTCTTGAATTGATCCCGGCCCTGGCTGACGCATTGCCCGCCGAACGCTACCGGCCAGGCTTCAGCGAGAGGTTGGATGAGGCGCTTGAATTGTTCAAGCCAGCTGGGATCGAACCCATTTTCCGGTCGGTCTCAAGCCAGATTGGCATTCCTGTCGCGATGTGTTCCATCCCACGCCTTTCCGCCATGGGTCCAGACCGAACGTGTGCGGGGTTCGCGGCTAGGGAAAGCCTTGAAGACGCCGCCCTGGCGGCGCTGCTGGAAGCCGCCCAAGTGCGCATGACAATAATTGCCGGCGCCCGGGACGATCTGAAATGGTCCGACTATCAACAGGCCGGGCATTTTTTTGATCCTGCGCCAGCCCTGGTGCCGTCCGCAGACAATTCCCCCCTCTTTGGCGTAGCGCGCGAGAAGCCACCAACCAAGCTCACCCTGCAGGAAATTCTGCGACGACTTGGGCAAGCCGGAATCGACAACCTCTACGCCTTTCCGTTGACCCGGGCTGGTGACCCCATTCACGTGGTGCGCGTTCTGGCGGAAGGTCTGGATGTGGCGGATCAAGATTCCGGGATGAACCTCGGACAGAGTGCGCTCTCCACATTGCTGAAGCTGAGCTTTGCGGTGCAATGAGGGTCATCTTCGCCGGGCCAAGCACGTACGGCGTCGACAAATCCTTGCTCGATGGTCTCGTGATCCGCGCTCCCGCGCGCTGTGGCGACATTTTTCAGGCGGCCGAGAACGGGGCAAGCACGATTGGCCTCATAGACGGAACGTTCGAGAGCGGGATGTCGGTGTGGCACAAGGAGATCCTCTATGCGCTTGATCAAGGTATCAAGATCGCCGGCGCAGCCAGCATGGGCGCGCTTCGCGCCGTTGAGTGCGAACGGTACGGCATGGTGGGCATTGGGGAGATCTTCAAGCAGTTTCAGAGCGGTCTGAGGACGCGCGACGCGGATGTCGCGCTGCTCTTTGCTCCTGCCGAGATGGACTATATGCCGCTGACCATAACACAGGTCGATTTCGAGGAGACGCTGGCGGCTCTTGCGCTGAACGGGGCGATCCCTTCCGACGCGGCCGCTCGATTGAGGTTCGCATCGTTACAGCTGCACTATAAGAATCGGACAATTGCGAGTATCTTCTTGCAGGCTGGCATGGAGGCTAAAAGCGACATCGAGAAAGAGGTCAGAAATAACTGGATCAACAGGAAACGGCTGGATTCTCTACAGCTTTTATCGTGGGCTCACGCGGAAAGTTAGTTACTGCTTCTGGCAGAACTCTCTTATCTCCGCAACAGACCCTTCGTACTTGTTGCCGGGTGACGGGCCATCCCAGGAAAGTCCCTCTTTAGCGCCATTGGGCGGCATGTGGCTTCCGGTTACATATTTGAGAAGCCTGCAATACCAATCATCATAGGCCGAAGCTGCCAGTTCATGGCAGGTCATGCATCTATTCTGATCGTCGCCAACGTCCATTTTCGCGCCCGGCAGCAGAAGGGAACCGACCGGCGCAGACCATTGGTTCTCTTTGCCGAAGCAAGGCGAATCACCGGCAACAGATTTGCCCGGATGGAACTTCTGATTATAGCAAAGATCACTCCCCTGGTAGAAGATAAAAGAATTGTTTCCAATATGACAAGCAGTGCAAGGATCACGCTTTATGCCGCCATTGGAGTTTGGCCAGGTCGAACTTATGCCGAAATTCACAGGATTTTCCAGATCCTTTTCTTCTATTTTTTTTCCACTATCATTGACTAGCGGTTTCTCCCAAAAGCATGACTTCCCCGTTTCATAACTTTCACAAATAACTGCTACTATTTGCAGCTCCTTAACTTTTTTTGATTTTGTCGTCACCTTGTAACGCTTTAGCAACGCGCAGAGACCAGGAGGATTCGGGGCTTTTGGGTTGAAAAACAGAATTTTAGTCGGATAGTAGAAAGTGTCTTTTCCTTGCAGTTGCTGCAGAAAGCCGTCCTTGGGATCGAGATCCATCTTCTCGTTCCAGAGCGCGCTGCCGTAGTCCGGAGGGCCAGGCACAGACGGATCACTGCACGATTTGTACCCTTCGTCATTCCTCGTCAGATAACCATCGAGAAACGGGCGCAATTCGCTTTCAAGATGAGGCGGCTCCTTAAATTTGTTAGAACCTGCCAATGATCGCAATATACCCAGATATCGCTCGTATTCTCGCACAAACAGCGGACTTCCCTTGTTCTCGTAGATCAGTATGTCACTGAGGTAGTCGAGCTTCGAGATAGAAGAAGTCACCGCATCCGTGGTGGGCGACGATTCGAGTACGGCGTTCAACAATTGGTTTGCCCTGACGGCCTGCGATACCGCGCTTTCGGGAGGGTTTGCAGCCAGCGCCCTCCGCGCCAGCTCAAGATAGAGTCTGGGCAAATCGTCTCTGGTTATGTTTATAGGGCGGCGGGCATCGTCCAATGCGAGGCCGTGGTAGAATATTTCGATGTCGTCCAGTTTTATCTGAACAGTGTTTTCGGCCGCTCTGCTCGCTTGCACTACTCCTGCAAGGATCAACAGTAAAAAGAGCTGGAAATTGAATACTCTTAACAATTGATATTGCATCACCGGATCAAGCCCCCTACTTGAACGGGCCCCCACGACCCGGTTTGCCGGATAACGGGTCCACGAGAACCGGCTAACGGGATTAAACCATTTGAGCAAAGCGAAGACAGAATTGTACGCTAACCTATAGGCTACACCTTTCTTGGCCGCTTTGAGAAGACTGTATTTTTGCTTGATGCGCCGCAAGCGCCTTCGCCGGCATGAACCGATAGCGAGCCGTATCCGGGGTGGTAGAATTGCGGCTAGTCGCGCCGCTCGTGCTTAGCTGCGACGCAAGAACGCATCGGCAAGCTATCCAGTTCCTGGGAGCGATCCCAAGCGCCGCCCCTTCTGACCGATGCGATCTGTCGAGGTGGACGTTGGCATTCGGAGCATGGATTACACGCCCATCTCGAATGGCTCTGCATCCGCGTCAACGCCAAACTCCAATTCGCGCTCTTAGGCGAGAAGCAGACGCTGCCCCTCGATTTGCATCAATTGGCGGCGAACCTGATTCCTATTCTGTAGGTCACAGGTTCGATCCCTGTCGGGATCACCACGCTTTTCAATGACTTAGCTAAATGCTTCCGTACTTTTTTGCCAATTAGTACGGAAATTAGTACGGCGTTTTTGATGATCAGTTAGCGTCCCCGAACATCTATTCGCGTGATTTCGCATTGCCTGCCTCGGCAACACCCACCGATACCGACTGTCGCGTATTAGTCGGATTTGAGAAGGCCGCCCGCCTTCGCCGGAGAATAGGTGAACGTGGTGGGTCCGGAGGATGCATGAATAGCAGAATCAGGCGGTTATAGATCGGTGGACCGCAGCATTCAAATCTGTTCCAATGTTTTTCAATGTTTTTGTCCCGCCCGCAGCGCCTACATTTCCACCCGATGAACGCCTCGCTCACCTAACACGGTGAAAGGAGGATCATGACGGCGTTTCAGTCTCACATTGGAAGGTGGCGGTAGACCATTGACGCTCTGCGACGAGCAAGGAGCGTCTCGTTCGGGGCCGTCTGCTGACAGTTTATGGGACAGATGGCGAGAAGCAGCCGCATTGCTATCTGAACCATTTCGGACATTAGCGTTTCACGCTTGCGAACGACCACTGTGAGATCCAGGTCTTTGGAAAGCTGACAATCTTTCGATCGGACCGCCGATGGCAACCGAGCTGCGCTGGTGGCGGCGTGTCTGCGCTGAGGAGCCCAGCCCGTAGGGTTGGTAGTTCGCTGAATGGGGCAGCTGTTAGGCAGCTGCCCTCGGCTTGGCAAAAACGTCGCCGCGGTCGATATCCTCGTTGCGCGTGAAATCGAATATTCGGCTAACCTGAAGGCCGTCCCACCTGAACCTGTAATGGGCACCCTGGACCGCCTTGTCGGCGAGGATCTCGACACTAAACACTGCGAGAAAATCGTGGCCGGGGACCTCCTCGGTTCGGTAGAGAACGCCGTTGGCGCCGTCCTCGAACAATTGCCGACCGATCAGCCGACGTGCGGCGGCCGACATGTCCGTCGGGACATTCCGCAGGTCAATGACCTCACCTTTGACCTGGTGCGCCAGCATCCGCATGTCTACACCACACGACGGTTCGTCGGTGCGTGACAAGAATAGCTCGCGGCGCAGGACGGCACGCGCAAGTGCCGCCTGCGTGTCGAAGGCGAGGTCCATTACCGAGTAGGGTGCCGGAAGGAAATCGCTCCCTTCCGGCATGGGATAAGAGAAGGGGGCATGGTTCCAATTCTGCAGACGCGGTGAACTTGCATCCGCCGAGATATCGCCACCTGTGATGCGCGATTTCGCGGCAAGTCGAGGATTCGTCACCGCTTCCAGCTCCGCCGCGAATGCCTG
Organism: Mesorhizobium sp. M0058; assembly: GCF_040323095.1. Classification (NCBI taxonomy): domain Bacteria; kingdom Pseudomonadati; phylum Pseudomonadota; class Alphaproteobacteria; order Hyphomicrobiales; family Phyllobacteriaceae; genus Mesorhizobium; species Mesorhizobium sp. M0058. The sequence continues at coordinate 170,031 of NZ_JAMYUQ010000003.1, read as the reverse complement.
CATCTCGCGGGAGCCGAAACGTTCATAGATATCGATGGTCGGGTATTTCGACGGAATGAGCCTTCGGTAAAGGCCGTCGATGCTGATCCGGGGGTACACGTAAGCTAACCTCCACGCTGGGCGTCGACATAATGTCGGACCCTGATGATGTCACTCAGATTACCGGTCATGATCACGTCCAGTGCGGACGCGCCTTCGAAATACCTGTTGGGCCTTCTGATCCATCCGACGGCAGTTTCCTCCGAATCCATGACGATGCGCAGCGCCTTGTAGATGGATCCGAGGTGCGAAATTCTCTCCAGCGTATCGGCAGACACGTCGCCGCCGTACTTTCTCCACCGGAAGTAGGTTGATCGTGATGGTGATCCCAGCAACTTGATCTGCTGGTCGGTGTTCAGCTCCCAAATGTCAGCGAGTTTGAAGAAAAAACCGAGGGGGCTTGGCAACTCGGGATGGGTTGTGGCTGTCGATTGGGGAGTAACTGTCTCATGCGTTTCCATCTGCTCCTCGATGTTGTGTCAAATCGGACTTGATTTCTCGTTGTAGTCCGATTAGCTACAGTCCCAGAACGGACTGATTCGTAAATATTCGTCTCTATTGGGATTTCGTCAAGGCTTGACGCGATGAAACACACACGTCGGGACAGGAGAATCTTAGGTCCGACCAAGTGAAAGGCGAACCCGGGTGGGACTGCACGGCAACCTGCCCCGCACTCATGTCGCTTGGAGTAGGCGTACTTTTCGTATCGGGAATTAGATAGGAGAACTACATATGGCTCATAAAAGCTCCGGACAGACCCATCATGTTGTCCACAACCCCGATGGGGGTTGGGACGTGAAGCGCGGTGGCAGCGAACGTGCCTCCGGCCATTTCGAGACCAAGCGCGAGGCCATCGACTACGGCCGCGGTGTCAGCCGCAATCAGTCGACTGAGCTCAAGATCCATAATCAGGACGGCAAGATCGCGCAGAGCGACAGCCACGGCCGAGACCCGTACCCTCCGCGTGGCTAAGACACTCGTACAAGCAAAGGAATAGACAATGCAGAACGAGAACGAAGCCCAAGGTAAGGGTAAGGACAAGATGATCGAGATCATCGTCAACGGCACGCCTTACGAAGTGCCGAAGAAGGAAGAACTGTCGTTCGTGGAAGTCGTCACTCTCGCGTACCCCGACTTCCCGCAAAACCCGGGCGCGACTTACTCCGTCACGTACACCAAGGGCCACAACGATAAGGAAGGCATCCTTGCGCCGGGCACCTCGGTGAAGGCGAAGGATGGGATGGTTTTCCGTGTTAATCGCACTAGCCAATCATAATGCGGACATCCGGCAGCTGATGGACCGGGGCTACGCGCTCCGGTTCGACAGCAAATGCCTGGTCGTGCGCAACATCCCGTACCTAAGCTCGCAATTGGAGCTCTGTTACGGGGCCATCGTCTCCAAGCTTGTCTTCACCGACCAGAACCATGTCCTTCAGGATGACCATCAGATCTACTTCGCCGGCGACGTGCCGTATGGCCTGAACGGGCAGCCCATCCCCAATCTCGCAGGTGGAGCCATGACGATGCAGCTGGCCAAGCCGGATGTTGTCGTACAGCGCTCATTTTCCAACAAGCCCCCGAACGGATTTGCCAACCTTTCCGAGAAGATCGACCACTACGTTACGATCCTGGCGGGCCCCGCCCTCAGCCGATTTCCGGACGCGAAGATTTACACCTTCGACGTCGATCATGACGTCGTCGAAGACAGCATCTTCAAATTCCACGACACCCTGACTAGCCGAGCCGAGATCGGCGACCTGGCGGCGAAATTCAAAGAAGATGTGGTGGCCTTGATCGGCCTGGGTGGGACCGGCAGCTATCTCCTGGACTTCCTGGTGAAAACCAATGTGAAAGAGGTCAGGGGTTTCGATTCCGATGCCTATTACATTCACAATGCCTACCGCTCGCCTGGGAGTGTCCTCGAGGCCGAATTCCGGCGCCCGAAGGTCGACGTGTATCAGGCCCGCTACGACAATTTCCGCCACGGGCTAAAGCTCGTCGACAAGTTTATCGACGCGAGCTGCGCAGAGGATCTGGCCGGCGTCACGTTTGCTTTCGTCTGTGTCGACAAAGGCTCAGCCCGCAAGGAAATCTTCGACCTGTTGATCGCGTTGGGGATTGCGTTCATCGACGTCGGCATGGGGCTCAACCGGCAGGACGGTGCCTTGGCCGGGATGATGCGCGCGACCCTCCTACAGCCCGCTACCGCGGCCGATATCCTCAGCCAGAACCTGATCGAGACGTCCGACCAGCCGGGCGACGAATACCGCACCAATATTCAGATTGCCGAGTTGAATGCCATCAACGCCGGCATCGCCATCATCCGATACAAGCAGTGGCGAGGGTTTTACGCGAGCGACGCCGCGACGTATCATCTGGTCATGGACACCGCCTCAACCCGCCTGTTCTCTTTCACATGCCCCTGAGCCAGATCGCGCTAAGGGAGGTTCAGTATGTTCCGCGCGAACTCGAGCCGGGCATTCTGTACGTGTCCGAAGAGTTCAGCGTCGCCGTGCACCTTTGCGCTTGCGGGTGCGGCAGCAAGGTAGCCGTGCCCTTGGGCGCCTCCGAGTGGACATTCAGTAAGAAGGACGGCAAGCCGAGCTTGTGGCCGTCGATCGGCAGCGGTCAGCTGCCCTGCAATTCCCATTACGTCATATCGAACGGTCGCGTCGATTGGGCCGCAACGATGTCAGCGGCGCAGACCGCCGCAGCACTTCGGAGCGACCAGCTGAAGCGCGAAGCCTACTATCGGTCACGCGAACCGAAGCCGGGCCTACTGCGGCGGATCTGGAACGCAATTGTCCGGCTGTTCGGAAGGTAAGTGTGGACGATTTTCACAGAGGCCTGATAACGCAGGTGCATTGCTACGAGTGCAACGCGCTGTACGACCGCATCGCCTGCCCCGTTTGCGGCCACGTGATCGAAGCCGAAAAGGTCAGGCAGCCTGACGGCAGCCATGTCGAGCGGCGAACCGTGCCGGGCGCCCTGGGTTGGTCCACCCATCTATTGCTCGAGATGATGAGGCGGGAATGGGAGCGCGCGGACGATGGCCCGGCGCCGATGGGCAAGACATCGCGGAAGTTGGTTATCGTCATCTTGTTTTGGACGTTCTTCGAGTCCCTGATGGACCGCTTCTATAACTCGGCACTTGGCGACCTCGACGAAGCCGAGGCGGCTAAGATCCTCCGCAAGTTCAAGTTCGTCGGCGGTCAACTCGACGAGCTGCACAAGTCGCTGTGGGGTGTGTCCTTCTGGGAGGACCTGGCCGCCTTGGACTACGTACCGCTGGCCGAGCAAATCCGCACGATTCAGGAGCGCCGCAATGCGTTCATCCACGGCGATCCGGAAGCCATCGACGACTCCTTGGTAGCCCGGACTATGGGCATCCTAATGGACGTGCAAGTCGCGTGGATCAAACTGTTCAACACCCGCTGCACCCATAAAAGTCGGAAAATCCCGATCTGGCACCAGGTCGAGCGCGCGGTGAAGGCACGCTAGCCGGAGCTGTCACTCAGCGTTCCGGAACGACAAGTCGAAACTTTCGGAAGGAGCAATTATGTATAGAATAACGTCCTTACATTATGCCGGCTGCAGGCCGATCATCGAGCCACAATATGGCTGGCATATAGGGCGTCACACATTGACCCCGGTGCTACCATCCTCCGTCCGCTTTCGAGCTAGATTCTCATACAATTAGACGACCGAAATGGGGGCACTTGGCTGTCGTTCGGGACGAGTGCCGGGACGTCCGCTTTCAGGTGAAGGCAATGTTTGCTTGGACGTCCGAAATGAGGCGCGAAGCAGCCTTGGTCAAGTGAGGCTCTCAGCAGTGCAGCCTCCAGTGATCCACAACACAGCCCAACTAAGCCAACTGTGCACCGTGCGGCATTCATCGCCGCCGCAGCGCGATACCGCCCTGTTGCCGACCTTCACAAGCACACCTTCCTTGGCCTCGATGTCGGCAAGTTCCCCCCTCGCCGCCAACAACATCGCGCATTGGCCGGCATCAATCATCTCCTGTGCGGCGCGGCACAGCCGACAGGTCTTGCCTTGTCCGGAACCGAAAGTGGGGCTTCGATCGACGCCGGCACGCCCCGCACATCCAATGGTCCGATCATATCTCGCCACCTGCAGGGCGTCTCGATTTGACGAAGAATCCACGGTATGCGCCGCGCCAAGGTCAGCCGCGCAGGATGAGATCGACCGCTTGAAGCAGGGCGTTTGCGAAAAGCGACACGCCGACCCCGTGCCTAAGCCGAGGAGCTGCGCCACAAACGCCTTGCGCTTGACGGAGATCTCCTCGCGCTCATCGACGAGTTCGGCCAGCATAGCATCGATCTCATCGGTGATTCCTGCCTCCGACCAGCCCGCCACTATGAGGGTCGCCAGAAAACGCCACACTTCAGGAGCGTCCAAGGTCTCGACGATGTGGCTGAACACCTTCCGGTGATATTCTTTCCGTCCGCCAGCGAAAGCGCAGCTCTAAGGTATCGAGATCCGCTGGACCTTTGCCATTTCGATGCGCGTTGCCGATTGACTCGACGAACTTTGCGAACGCATCCGTCCCATCGAGATTGTGATGAACCGGAATTCGGTTGGCTGTGCACCATTGCCCGCGGCCTCAAACAGATCTGGCAGCACCTCTTCAACGATCGTGCGCGAAGTCCAAGGCGCCATTCCCCGACGGATCTTGATTTAGTCGACCCTGCGGACCACAGGTTGGAGCGTCTGGGCATCGCCGCCTCTCGCGCGCTCGACGACGATGCGGACGCTGGCACCGTCGCGGTTGGCTACCACTTCTTCGATCATTGCGGTGAGGCCGGCCTTCAACGTTGCAAGCAACTGGTAGAGGACACCGGAAAAGTTCCATTTCCCGACCGTCAATGCGCCGCCATCGCGCTGGTTCGCCATGCAAACGTCATATCCGCGACGCCCTCGAACCCAATCCCTAAGCCGAATTATACCGGCGCGATCCGATTGAAATGGCGACTGACGCGTATGGCTTTTTGAACGCCGTCGAGTACAACTCTCGCTATGGGGATCTCGCTCTATCGACAGTTCCGGAAAACCTTAAAGGGGACGCCGCTCACCGGGCGCTATATGCCCTACAATTGGTCGAACTTGCCCAATCCGATTGGCGTCCAATGGATGGCGTATTCGTGGATGCTCGACGAATTTGGGCGTGAGCTCGCCAATACCATCAATAGATTTACCAACGACGTCCATAGCCTGACAGCTTGGTCAAGGGTGATCCAGTCGCTAACGCAGAAGAAACAATTTGACGCGACCCATGAATTCATCGACACACTCGCCACCAACGCCTTGAACTCTCCCTATGTAGTCAAGGGGCGCTTCGGCTTCGCCGCCGCCCATCTGTGCCATCAGGCGAATATGCTCAAGCGGCCAGCCACCTGGAGCGACGACCTGCCGCTCGACTACGACATCTATCCCCACGTGGCTGACAAGTATGGCAAGTCTTGGCGAGGCTACAAAGGACTTAAGCGCGCGCTTGACGCCATTGGCGCAAGTGCCTTCCGCGGTGGCACCGACGATTTCCGCAATGCCTACAATCATCGTTTCTCGCCGCGGTTTGTGGTTGGAATGACGCAACTCGTAACGCGGATCGTCAACGAGAAGACGGGCCAGGTCCGTTACGGGTTCGGCGGACGTGAGCCGCTCGACCTTGCCAAGATTGTGACCTTGCTGGAGCGAGAACAGATGCTGTTCTACGTCGCGTTCGCTAGCTTCCAAGAACTCGTACGCGAACACGAAGCGGCAATCCGAGAACAAGCCCAATGCTAGTCAGCGAATGTTCAGTGGCGCAGGGGGAGTGCGCCGATCTGAGGGGTGCATTCAATATCTGCGTCTAGAAACTGCCGTCCGGTGCGGGCAACAATTCTGTCTGAAATCAGATCCTGGACAGAGTCGTTCTTCTATTGCCGGCAACAAAGCGCAATGCGGGACAGAAAGATTGGTTGGAATGATGGATTGGCTCCGGAGGGGCGGCGGTCTCTTGTCGCCGTCGTCAGCGCATTGGATTCATCGGCCATGACGAGTGGTGAATCTAGGCTGGCTGGTTTTCTGTCTTGATTGCTTATCACCCCTTTTTCTCCCACAACTGACGGAACGTGCCTTGCTTCGTCAAGCTCCCTTTGGATATAAGCCACACAAGGTCGACCTTGGGAGGAATGTAACGTGCGAAAAGTTGAGACGGCGCTCAAGCTGCTTTCGATGACTTCAGGCAACGGTCCCGACTTTGCCGGACATTGGAAAAACGAGCTTGGTTCGAAGATGTTTCTTGCCGTTGTGGGGAACAAAGTGTCCGGTTCATATACGACCGCGAAAAGCGGGAGCGGGAAGTCCTTGACCGGAGACGTGGCCGGATTTGTAAATGGCGATCTAATCTCGTTTGTCGTCGCCTGGCCGGTAGCAGCGATAACTGCTTGGGTAGGGCAACTGACTACCGCTGCAGATGGTTCAGACGTTCTCGACACTCTTTGGCAGATGACGCAAAACGTTGCCGATGCCGAGGAACCCGACGATATGTGGGCTTCAATCAACGCAGGTGCGGATCAATTCGTTCGGGAATAGCCGCTGCCAGGTTTCGGCTGTTGCTCTCGCTCGAAGGTTCGGCGATGGTGGACCTGTGATCTGACGAAGGCTAGAATAGCCGGTCTTACCTGTCCCGGATGTATAAGTTCGTCAGACCATTTGGCGCACCGATTTTGACCGCAGCTTGCCAATTGCGAGGATTTCCGCAACTTGGCAACAAGGACGGCGTCTGGCTGACCTTGTTCCTCGACCACCTGGCCCGATCCGGATCTAGCCGCCGAATTGGCAGCGGTGCCCTGGGCGCGCCTGGGTATCAGGACGGTGATTTCAGCGGAGAATCGTATGACGAGGCTGCTGCATCAGACGACCGAGGGGCTGAGCGAAGTGGCCGTGCCTGACTTCACCTTGGCGCAAGTGCGTGAACATCTCCGCCGGTCCGGCCGCGATCCTAAGTTCCTCCCTGACGACGTGCTGCTGTCGCTTACACGTCCCACATTGGCGGCGATCTATTGCCGAATTCCCGGAAGCGAGCGCTGGGCCGGCTGTCAGCGAATATGAGCTAATCGATCGGATATTGGCGAAGGGCGACGATAGAGAACCGCACCCAGGCGCGTTCCATGCCAGCGACGGATATGCTTTGCTCCGTCTCGCTGGCACGCTACTTGATGGGAGTGCGATCTATCCGTGGACGGCCAGCGTTGCTGCCAGACTGGCCGTTGCAGACGCGACTCGCGATCGGCTCATCACCGCCGGCGTGCTGCGTCCCGCGCAGAGTCGGCCGCCTACCTGTTGTTGGAGCTCATGCCGAAAGGGCAGCGGACGTCCTGCTGGGCGACCACGCCGCAGCGCCGGTTCCCGTTCGCCATCAAATTAGGCGCTTGCTGTGCCGTGCCGCACCACGGCGACGCTTGGTCGAGACGATCACTCGCATGAGCGAGTGCACAGACAGTTCGGACCGTCTGATGGTCGCCGAACTTGCGGGATGGATGCCGATCGAGGAGTCTGTGGAGTTTCTCGAAGGCTTGGTCGACGGCGAGTCAGAAGCGGTTGAAAAGGCGGCTCTGGTCGCGTTGCGACAGCAACAGGCCGACGCCGAGACCGCAGAGCTCATCGCCGCTTTGCCGGACCAACCGCAACCGCGGCAGTGGGCTTGGCTACATGCCCTAATTCGGCGTGGCGACCCCGCTCACCTCGCAGACCCCAAGCCATCCGCGTTCGATCCATGCTTTGCTTGACCATCTTGGGGAATATTTCCGGGAGGAAGCGAATTCGCTGCTCAAGAAATGATCGAAGGAACTGGCGGACGCGCCGAAAGGCTCGAGAAAAACTCCCACCGGTAGATCGCACGCATGCACGGCCCCGATACATACCAGGCGAGGTGGGGACTGGCGAAGGACTATCCCGTGGTCGCCCTGAACTATTCGGCCGCCTGATAAGCGCTGCAAAATCGTTAGGTTTGGGAAGGAAGGCTGCTCCGGCCAAGAAAACCTACCTCAACGCGTAAAGCGAAAGCCTGATCTCAATTTTGCGAAGCGCTCGCTGGGACCGGCCGCAACGCGGTCAGGATCAAGAACCTAGCGTGCGACCAAACGACACCAAGCGCTACCCGTTGTCCAGCGTGGAAGATGATTGCCTTCGTGGTTTCTCCGACGCGCCAGCGCCCAGTAAACCTTCCTTTCTGGCCTTGGCAAATGCCCGGTCACCTTCCAGAAATCCGACCAGCATAAAGGGGATCAGTTCAGCCACGGTTTCGGACTCGCCATAGGTCTGACGGTAAAGTGCGGCATAGTCATTAAGTGCTTGGCTCAAGTCGGCGCCAACGGTGATGGTGATCTTCGAAGGTGTCCGGTCCGGAAGTTTTCCGAGTTTCAAATTAGCCATCAAGTCCTCCTGTTCACCCCGTATATGGCCGCAACACGAGGTCCTTGTGCACGACGACGCGCAACGGCCAACCAGGGCGGACAGTGATCGTGGGTTGGACGTTCAGGTTCTTTTCCGTGATCCGTTGGCCGGCTTGACTGACGTTCTGCTGGGCGGATTCACGAATTGCCTTGACCAAGTCGCTTTCATTTTCCCCAAAGCTCAACTCGGTACCAACCCCCAGCAATGTGGCCACCGCGACTCCCTTGATCAGCTGCCAAGTATGGAAATCCACCTTGTCCTCAAGCCCGGCATAGCCGGCCGCGTCGGTCACGGGCAGATTGTCGATTTCGGTAGAGGAGCCGTCCGGCATCACGATGCGTTGCCACACCAACAGAGCGCGCCTTTGCCCAAAGGCTACAACGCTGTCGTAGGTGCCGATCAGCCGTGAGCCCTGCGGGATGAGCAGGATGCTGCCGGTGACGCTGTCGTGCACATTCTCGGTGATCTGGGCGACGACAAGGCCGGGCAGATCGGAATTGATGCCGGTGATCAGGCTTGCAGCGATCACGCTACCGGCCATGATCTGATAGGGCGAAGCCGGCGTCTGCAGTGCATGCGGGTTGTAGATCCCGCCGGTGTTCCGTTGATCGATGAAATCGAGCTTGCGCTGTTGATTGTTCTGGTCGCCCTCGGCCGGCGCGACGGAAGCTCGCTGGCCTTCGGCATCTGGCTGCGGAGACGCCGTCTCGAAAGGCGAACGTCCGCCCTGCCCATTGCCAAAAGCTTCCGCCTGCTGGGGCCGGTTTTCGATGCGGAAGAGGACTTGCGACTCGCGCGCCTCAATCGCTTGTTGTGCAAGCCGCTGCGCCTCGGCGGAAACGTCTTGCCCAGGTGCGATGCCAAGCTGGCGCTGGTGCTCGAGAATAGGACGGCCGAGATCCCCGGGCAGCGGCGGTCCAAGCACCGGAGCCTTCGGCTTGCTCCCGGAATAGTCCTTGGGCAGCGATTCAAGTCCCTCGGCGGTCGGCTTGCGGTCCGTGCTGTAGAGCTCTTCGGCCTGCTGTTTCAGGCGCAATGCGGGTCCCCGCAGCGCCATCATCGTGACGCCAAAAACAGCGCCGGAACCAACAGCAGCGATCGCGACGATTATGCCGCGCCTGAACCGCACCGCTCGGCGGGGCGAGGCTCGCAGCTGCAGCTGTTCGGGATTGAGCTTCGGCGGAGCATTCGGATGGGAAGTATCGGTCATGAGCCTCCCCTCACCTGCCAAAACGCGAAAACAGCGAAACCCGCCGCGGCGGTTTCCGACCGTCGGTTCTCGTAATGCGCACCACCTGCTGCTGTTTGGTGCCCAGCCTTAGCTCGGCCGCAGCAAAGAGGCGATCGACGATGTAGTAGTTGCCGCGCATGCGATAGTTGACGAGCTGGTTGTCCCCGTCGGCTCCGACGATGAAGAGCGGCGGCGCCTCACCTTGGTCTATACGGCGCGGGAATTCGATATAGACCCTGCTGCCATCATCAAAGGCGCGCGTCGGTCTCCATGGTGGCGTGTCGCCGGCGATCGAATAGCGGAAGCGGATGTTTTCGAGTGCTACGTTCGAGGCCGCGGGCATTTCAGCCTCGGCCTGGGCGTTGCGCCGCCGAAGCGCCACGAGTTGGTCTTCGCTGTAAATCCAGGAGAGCGCCGCCATGGCAGTTTTCTCAGTGCTTTGAAGCTGCAGGTGATAGGATCGCCTGTCCGTCGTGATGACCAGATTGGTGGCAAGCCCGGGCGCGAATGGCTTCACCAGCACATGAGTGCGCTGGTCATCGCCTGAGCCACTAACGGTGTCGCCGATTACCCAACGGACCGTATCGCCGGCTGAGACCGAGGTCAGCTTCTCGCCCCGCTGCAATGAGATATCGGTGACGCGCTCCGGCGCGGCGTAGAGCTGGTAGAGCGCGCCGTCGGCAAAGGGGTAAACCTGCACCGCATTGACATAGCCAAACTTGGTGGGTTGTTGCGTCGCCGCCTTGTTGGCATCGGCGACCTGTTCTTCCGGCGAGCGCTTATCTGGGCCGGGCTTGCCGGGTGCGGGCATCAACTGACCAGGCAACGGTAACGGTTTCGGCACTTCCACGACCTTGATCGGCTTCTCCGGCGCCTTCTCGATCGCGGCTGGTTCGAAGTCCTCGTGGTCATAGGAAATCTGAGGCGGCGGCACTGGCTTCGAGGCACAGGCCGAAAGAACCGCAGCAGACGCCGACAGGATCAAGGCAGCACGAAGCAATGGGGCTCTATTTGTCATTGGCGGGCTCCTTAGGGGAAAAGGGGGTTGGCGCGGCGCTGTCGAGCTCGCGCGACCAGTCGATGGCGTTGATGAAGACGCCGAGAGGGTTCTTGCGCAGCTGGTCAGTGTTCGTCGGCGAGCGGATCACTATGGTGAGGATACCTGTCCAGCGCGTCGTGCTCGAAAGGCTACCACGCTCAAAAATCTGCTCGGTCCATTTGACCTGGAATGAACTGTCGGAAGCCCTGACGACGCTGGTCACCTGCACCGACACGCTGCGCGTGCCGATCTGACTGAACGGGTCGTTCGCCTTGGCATGCTCGTTGAGGAAAAGCGCCGCGCGGTCGGTGGCGAAATCATAGGCCGACAGCCAGTTCTGCCGCACCAGCACCGGATCGGTGGAGATGGAGCGGACATTCTGGATGAAGCGGCCGAGATGCCAGGCGATCTGGGCATCGTCAGGCTGGTAGTCCTGAATTGCCGGCGCGACGGCGCGCGCCTCACCAAAACGGTCGACCTCAACGACGTAAGGCACAAAGCGGCCCTGCGCCGACTGCCATAGAAGCCCGCCGGAAAGCCCCGCGGCCAAGGCCAGGCAGCCAAAGGCCATAAGGCGCCAGTTCCTCGCCTGCACGCGCGCTGTGCCGATGCGTTCGTCCCAGAGCTGACCGGCCTTTTGATAAGGTGTTTCAGGCTCGGACGTCTTTCCGTAACGCTGAACGGGTCGCTTGAAGAGCATCTAATCTTCCTTGTCGTTGAGAGAGGGGTTGGCGCCGCTTCCGCCCCGATCGCCATCGCGCACCACCTGCGTGGCAGCATGGCGATGGGCGCGCGCGGCCTGTTCGGAGCGCAGACGCCTTGCCCATGGAGGCGCCGGGGTTGGATCCGCAGCGGGCGAACTTCCGCTCATCGAGCTGAACGGCGTGCCACCGGTCGCTGTCCAGCCGGCATCGCGGCCGGCGTCGGCGCTGCGTCGGAAAGGCTCTGAAGCAGATCGCATTCCCTGCATCGCGGCGCCGCCAGCGGCACTCGCAACCCCCTGCAGCCCAGCAGCTACCCCGGACAGCCCGGACTCGGGCGATGTCGCGCGCCCCGTTTGCCAGGCGACGGTGGCAGCGGACCCCATGGCGGCGCCGGCACGGACTGCGGCGAGGCCGCCGGCTGTTGCCATGCGCGCGCCGGCAAACGCAGCGCCTCCGGCAACGAGCGTTGATCCAGCTGCGGCCGCCGTTGTTCCAAGTGCCGCGCCGGCGCCAAGCTGCGGCGCGCCGGAAACGAGACCCGAGGCAATCCCGGGGCCGAAAATGCCGAGCCCAAGCAGCGCCAGCGCACCCAGCACCTGAGACATGGCCGCCGCCAGGTCCGGCTCCTGGCCCTGCAGGGTGGAAGCGAACTCGCCAAAGAGCGTGGAGCCGATGCCGACGATGACGGCAAGCACCATCACCTTGATGCCCGACGAAATCACATTGCCGAGCACGCGCTCGGCCAGAAACGCCGAACGGTTCCAGAGCGCGAAGGGCACCAGGACGAAGCCGGCCAGCGTGGTGAGCTTGAACTCGAGGATGGTGATGAAGAGCTGGATGGAAAGAATGAAGAAGGCGATGAGGACCAGGAACCAGGCCAGAAGCAGCACGAAGATGGTGAGCGCGTTACCGAAGATCTCGGGGAAGCCTACTAGCTGGCTCGCTTGATTGAGGAGCGGCCAGGCGCCCTCGAAGCCGGCCGCGGCAATGCGGCCTGGCCGCAGGAGACTGTCGGCGGACAGGTTGCCGGCCGATGCGTTGATGCCGAGACCGGCAAAGGAGCGGTAAATTATGTCGGCGAGGTTCTTGAAATTGTTCAGGACGAAGGCGAAGGCGCCGACATAGAGCACTTTGCGAACAAGCCGGCCGAGAATGTTGGGCTCGCCGCCGAACGCCCAGACCAAGCCCGCGAGCGTGATGTCAATGCCGATCAGAATGGTGGTGAGAAAGGCGACGTCGCCCGAAAGCAGACCGAACCCACTGTCAATGTAGCGGGTAAAGGTCTCCATGAAGCGATCGATGACTCCGAGGTCGTTCATGTCGCCGCCTTCCTCGTTGTCTTGAAGAACTGCCGCTCAGTTGCCGGGATAAGCCGTGCCGGTGCCCAGGAAACGCTTCGTCGTCTCGCGAGCGGCTTCCTCAGACTGCGCCTTGCGCGCCGCATCCTCGGCCTCGGCCCGGAACTGGGTCGCAAGCAGCGTCTGGATCTGCATCTGCTGCTTGGTCGAAAGCGCGATCAGCTGATTGGTAGCCTGGCTTGCCTCGAGGGCACCTGCCGCGCCCTGACTGCGATTGACGAGATCGGTAAGCAGGTCGCCATCGGCCTGCACGTTCTCGACGATCTGCGACTGCGCGCTCATGGTCTGGCGGAACGCCTGCATGGCGCTCTGCCAGCGCTCGCGCGCGGCGCTCGCCACATCGCTGACCTTGATGGTGGCGTCGTAGCTTTCCGGATATTGCTGGCGCCACTGGTCCTGCAGCTTGTCGAGATCGAAGCTCAGGCCGCTCGCCTGGGTCATCAGACCGTCAATCCGTTGGAGCGAGCCGGTAAGCTGGCCCACGGAAGAGAAATCCAGGCGCTGAAGGTTGCGCGCCATGTTCTGCAGCATGGTCGCCTGGTTCTGAAGCGACTGGATTTGGTTGTTGATCTGCTCCAATGCGCGTGCTGCCGACAGCACATTCTGCGTATAGTTGGACGGGTCAAACACGATGAGCGCATAGGCCGGCTGGACGTAGTCAGCCATCGGTTTGGCAATCAGGGAAACGGTGACCAGGCTAGTAAAAAGGCGGCGTCCGATCATGACGATTGCTCCTTGTTAGGTTGAGGAAATTGCTGGAGAAGCTCGGCAGCCCAATCCAGGCCGCGCGCACTGAAGAAACGGGCGGCAAAGCTGCCCTGCCCTTCTTCGGAAAGAATATTGTCGATCAGGGTCTGGGCGGCCGGGTCGGAGGCGCCGCAAAGCGCAAGAGCGATCGGGCCTAGCCCGAGCTCGAAGAGGCGATTGCCGCGGCGCGACTGCAGATAGTAGTGGCGCTTCGGCGTGGCGCGGGCGACCAATTCGATCTGTCGCTCATTAAGACCGAAGCGCTCATAGGCTGCCCGTGCCTGCGGCTCCACCGCACGATCATTGGGGAGAAAAATGCGCTGCGGGCAGCTCTCGATGATTGCGGGTGCGATAGAAGAGCCGGCGATGTCGGCAAGCGACTGCGTCGCGAAGATGACGGAGACGTTTTTCTTACGCAGCACCTTAAGCCATTCGCGGATGCGGGCGGCAAAGAGCGGGTTGTCGAGATAGACCCAGGCCTCGTCGAGCATGAGCAGCGTCGGCCGCCCGTCAAACCGGTCCTCAAGACGATGGAACAGATAGGTGAGCACAGGCAGCACAGCGCCTTGGCTGTGCATCAGCTCCTGGGTTTCGAAACACTGCACATCCGAGATGGCCAGCCGGTCGTCATCGGCATCGAGCAGTCGGCCGAATGGTCCGTCGAGCGTGTAGGGCATCAATGCCGATTTGAGCGCATTGGACTGAAGCAGGACCGACAGGCCAGTCAGCGTGCGTTCCTGCGCCGGCGCGGTGGCGAGGCTGGTGAGCGCCGACCAGATTGCCTCCTTCACCTCCGGGGTGACGGTGACATTCTCGTGGGCAATGAGGCCGGCGATCCATTCGGCCGCCCAGCTCTGTGTGGCCGGGTCGTCGATGTGGCGCAGCGGCTGGAAAGCAAGCGCACCATTCGCACCCAACGCATGGTGGTCGCCGCCCATGGCAAGCGCGGCGGCGCGGGCCGAATTGCCTTTGTCGAAGACATAGATTTGCGCGCCAGCGTAGCGCCGGAACTGCAAAGCGATCAGGGCAAGCAGAACCGACTTGCCGGCACCGGTCGGCCCGACAATCAGCATGTGGCCGACATCGCCGATATGGGTCGAAAGCCGAAACGGCGTCGAGCCGCTGGTTTCGGCGAAAAGAAGCGGCGGAGCGTGATCGCCGGTGACCTCGGCAAGGTGCTCGTTCTCCGCTGGACCTGCCCACACGGACGACAGCGGCACGAGATGGGCAAGGTTAAGCGTGTGAACGAGCGGCTGGCGAACGTTGGCGTAGACATGACCCGGCAATGAACCAAGCCACGCTTCGACGGCATTGATGCTTTCGCGAATGGTGGTGAAGCCGAGCCCGTTGACGATCCGCTCGACGGCGCGAAGCTTTTCCGCGGCGGCTTTACGGTTCTGATCCCACACCGTCACCGTTGTGGTGAGATAGCCGAAGCCGACATGATCGCCGCCCAATGCCTGCAGTGCTGCATCGGCATCGAGCGCCTTGTTGTCGGCGTCGCTGTCGACGAGAGGCACCGGTTCGTTGGTCACCACCTCGCGCAGAATAGCCGCGATCGATTTGCGCTTGGCAAACCACTGCCGGCGGAGCCGAGTCAGCGTCTTCGTGGCTTCCGCCTTGTCGAGTGGAATGAAGCGCGTCACCCAGCGATAGGCGAAATCCTGGTTATTGAGCGCATCAAGGATTCCTGGCCGGGTGACGTTCGGAAAGCCGAGAACTGTGAGCGTGCGCAGATGCTGCTCGCCCAGCATCGGCTCTAGGCCGCCGGTCAGCGGCGCGTCAACCAGGACGCCGTCGAGATACATTGGCGTTTCCGGCACGGCGACCGGATGACGGCGTGTCGAGATCGTGCCGTGCAGGTAAGTCAGGGTCTCGGCATCGTCGAGCGCGCGCACCTCGGGCACGAAGCCCGAAAGAAGATCGAGAACGCGGTCAGTCTCGTCTCGGAACCGGGCAAGCTCCTGGCGCCAGTCTCTTTCCCCTCCCAAGTCATGCGAGTCGACGAGAGCACTTTCCGCGCGCGCTTGGCCATCGGGCCCGGGCATGAAGACCAAGGTCAGATGATAGATGCTCTCGAAATGCGCGACCTTGCCCTCGAAGGCCGCGCGCCGTTCCTCATCGATCAGCCATGAGGCAGCATCGGGAAGGGCCGAGCTCGCATAGCCCAGCGCTTCGATGCGCTCGGCCTCGAAGAATAATGCCCAGCCAGAGCCGAGCCTTCTCAGCGCATTGTTTGCCCGCGCGCATATGCCGATGAGTTCGGCCTCCGTCGCGCTTTCAAGGTCGGGGCCACGAAACCGCAATGTCCGTTGGAAGCTGCCATCCTTGTTGAGCACGATGCCGGGCGCGACGAGTGCTGCCCAGGGCAGATGGTCGGCAAGCCGGTCGGCTTTGCCGCGGTATTCGGAAAGCTTCAGCATGCAAGCCAGCCCTTTTGACGAAGATGACGGACAAGCACGCTGGCAAAATCCGGATCACGCCGTGCGGCAAAGACCGCGAGCGTGTGGCCGGCGATCCAGAGGATCAGACCGGCAATCCACTGCTGCAGGCCAAGGCCGATGGCGGCGGCCACCGTGCCATTGAGGATCGCCACCGCCCGCGGCGCGCCGCCGAGCAGGATCGGCTCGGTGAGCGCCCGATGGACCAGAACCTCGAAGCCTTCGATATGCTGCTCTCCGGTGCTCATCAGACGACTGCCCCGCCGCCAAAGGAGAAGAAGGAAAGAAAGAAGCTCGAGGCCGCGAAGGCGATCGACAGGCCGAAGACGATCTGGATCAGCCGGCGGAAACCGCCCGCCGTGTCGCCGAACGCAAGGGTAAGGCCAGTGGTTATGATGATGATCACGGCAACGATCTTGGCCACCGGCCCCTGCACCGATTCCAGGATCTGCTGAAGCGGCTGTTCCCACGGCATGCCGGAGCCGGCAGCGTGAGCCTGGGCCGTGAGAAGAAGCGCGACGGCGGCGGACGAAAGAAAGCAAATTTTCTTGCGCATGAGATGACCTTTCAAAGCTGCTGGAGTTGCGGAAGAGTGAGCTGGCCAACGGCGTAGTCGCCACTGCCGTCGAGACCCGTGACCTCGGCGATCGCGTCAACGCGGCGCGCGGGTCCTCTTCCGGCAATAAAGATGACCAAGTCGACGGCATCGGCGATCAGCCGGCGGGGAACGGTGACAACGGCTTCCTGAGCGAGCTGCTCAATACGATAGAGTGCGGAGCGTGCCGAATTGGCGTGAACGGTGGCAATGCCGCCGGGATGTCCGGTGTTCCATGCCTTCAGCAAATCGAGCGCTTCCGCGCCTCTGACTTCGCCGACGATGATGCGGTCGGGCCTCAGCCGTAAGGTCGAGCGTACGAGATCGGCGAGTGTGATGGAGCCCCGCCTCGTCCTCATGGCAACGCAGTCCTTGGCCGCGCATTGCAGCTCGCGGGTGTCCTCAATCAGGATCACCCGCTCATCGCATTCGGCGACTTCTGCCAGTAGAGCATTGGTAAGTGTCGTTTTGCCCGACGATGTGCCGCCGGCGACCAGGATGTTGCGCCGCTCGCGCACTGCCTTCCTCAGGGCATCAGCCTGCAGCGGGAGCATGACGCGATCGGCGACGTAGTTGGCCAGCGTGTAGAGTTTTGCCGCCGGTTTGCGGATGGCGAAGCATGGCGCCAGCACGACCGGCGGTAGCAGACCCTCGAAACGCTCGCCTGAGGGTAGTTCGGCACTGACGATTGGGTTGTCCGCATGCGCCTCGGCGCGCACGTGAGAGGCAACGAGGCGGACGATGCGTTCGGCCTCGGAAGGATGCATATGCACGCCGGTATCGACCCGGCCTTCTCCCAACCGGTCGAGCCGCAGCGCGCCGTCGGGGTTGACCATCACCTCGATGACGGTCGGATCGGCAAGGGCCTCGGTGATCGCGTGGCCCATGGCTGTGCGCAGCATGGCGCGGCGGCGGTGGTCGGCTGCGGGATGAGAGCTCATCCTTCGCCTCCATTGCCATTGCCGTTGCCAAGCGAGCGCTTCCCGGAGGCGATCTGGCGACCGACCTGCTCGACGAATTTGTCAAAGCGCTCTTGGGCAATCGCCTGTGTCGCCCGATCCGGGACCGGCGTGTGGGAATGAAGCGTAATCGAAAAGCGTATGAAGAGTGCGAGGCTCTCCAGGATCACCTCGACATCGGTTCGGATATGGTCGAGGTCGCGAGAAAGACGGTCGAGACGCCTGCCATAACGATTGTCGAGTTCGTTCTCGCCACGCCGCTCGATGAAGGCCTCGACTGCTTTCGCAACGATCGCCGATTTTGTGGTCGACGGGTTGCGGCTCAGCGTTTCCAGCTTCTCGCTTAACGCGGGTTCGAGCAGAAACTGGTGGCGAATGCGATGGGGCTTCATGGGGCTCGTTCCGACTGGCCGGCGCTGATGCGCCGGCGGCGGCAACGAACATCGCCGATATCTGAAAAATCGCTTATGGGCGTTATCTACGCTGAGATACGCCTGAGCTGCGAAAGCGCTTAGAAGCCGGGGATGATGTCCTTGTCGTCGCCCCTTCCCTCGTTGATACCGTAGGCGCTGGCTGCGGTGGAAACCCGGTCCATGACGCGCTTGTCTGCGAGTGCCTCGGCGTCATCGTCGGCCAGATTGAAGAGGTCGTCTTGATCAGGCTCCTGAGAGACGACGACGTGGTCTTCAGGCAGGCCGGGATGACGCTGCTGTTGCACGCCGCCGTCTTCTTCGATTGCCGCGCCGGCGTTTTCGTCATCTGCAGCGAGACGGCGGTCAACACTGCGGACTAGTCCGCTCCAATCGTCGGGGCGCGACGCAGGACAGTCCGCGTACAGACCGTCGCGCAACACCGGCGCCGGCAGCACCCGTTCGGTGAAATTCTGGTCCTCGTAGTAGCGGAGCTTGTTCGCACGGATCGGCGGCAATCCTGATATCAGCACCAGCTCGTCCGAAGGCGGCAATTGCATCACCTCGCCTGGTGTCAACAGCGGTCGCGCAGTTTCCTGGCGGCTCACCATGACGTGCGAAAGCCAAGGTGCCAGCCGATGGCCGGCATAGTTGCGCATGGATCTGAGTTCCGTCGCTGTACCGAGCGCGTCCGAGATGCGTTTGGCCGTGCGCTCGTCATTGGAAGAAAAGGCAATCCGCACATGGCAATTGTCGAGAATGGCGTTGTTCTCGCCATAGGCCTTGGAGATCTGGTTCAAGGATTGAGCGATCAGATAGGCGCGGATGCCGTAGCCTGCCATGAAGGCAAGCGCGGTCTCGAAGAAATCGAGGCGTCCGAGCGCCGGGAATTCGTCGAGCATCATGAGGAGTTGATGCCTGCGGCTCTTCTTCGGGTCACCCTCCAGGCGCTCAGTCAGCCTGCGGCCGATTTGATTGAGCACCAGTCTCACCAGCGGCTTGGTGCGCGAGATGTCCGACGGCGGCACGACCAGATAGAGCGACATCGGCCGCTCGGCATCCATCAGGTCCGCAATGCGCCAGTCGCAGGCCGATGTTGCCGCGGCCACGGTCGGATCACGATAGAGACCGAGAAACGACATGGCGGTCGAGAGAACGCCTGAGCGCTCGTTCTCTGATTTGTTAAGCACCTCGCGAGCCGCCGAGGCCACGACGGGATGGACCCGAGGTTTGTCCGCCGTGCCGAGGTGGTTGGTGGTCATCATCCGCAGCAGTGTCGTGGCAAACGAGCGTTGCGGATCCGACAGGAAAGTGGCGACGCGGGCGAGCGTCTTTTCTTCTTCGGCGTAGAGCACGTGCAAGATGGCCCCGACCAAGAGTGAATGACTAGTCTTCTCCCAATGATTCCGCCGCTCCAGCGCGCCTTCCGGATCGACGAGAATGTCGGCGATGTTCTGAACGTCGCGGACCTCATCTGAGCCCCTGCGCACTTCCAGCAGCGGGTTGTACCGCGCCGACCTTGGATCAGTCGGGTTGAACAAAAGGGAGTACGAGAACATCGACCGCCAGCCGGAGGTCAGC
Organism: Mesorhizobium sp. M0058; assembly: GCF_040323095.1. Lineage (NCBI taxonomy): Bacteria > Pseudomonadati > Pseudomonadota > Alphaproteobacteria > Hyphomicrobiales > Phyllobacteriaceae > Mesorhizobium > Mesorhizobium sp. M0058. The sequence continues at coordinate 150,470 of NZ_JAMYUQ010000003.1, read as the reverse complement.
TGCCAGTTCTCGCCCTTGATGTCGTGAATGACGGCCGAGCCGGTCCAGGAAAGAAGAGTTGGAACGACCAATCCGACGCCCTTGCCCGAACGTGTCGGCGCAAAGGCCATGACGTGTTCCGGCCCGTCATGGCGCAGATAGTGATCCTTCAGCTTGCCAAGGAAAACACCGGCTGGTCGAAACAGCCCTGCCTTCTCGATCTCGCAAGACACGGCCCATCGCGACGAGCCATAAGTGGTGACTAGGCCGCGCTGCCGCGCACGCCAGAGGGAGCCAGCGATGGCGGCCGCGCAGCCCATGAAGCCTGTGGTGGCCGCAAGCATCCCGGCCGTGTCGAAGACCTCGGGCGCGTATGCGTCGAAATGGAACCACCACTCGAACAGTTGCCACGGCTTGTAGATCGGCCATCCGGCTGCGACAAACCATGGGGGTCCGAGTTGCGGCTGATAATCTAAAGTTTGGGCGCACCATTGAGTCGCTGTCCATACGCCGAGAATGACGATGGCGAACACAACGACTATCTGACCGACAAGGAGCTTCGTCGGTGTCATGGGCGCAGCCTCCGAGTTTTGTTAAACGGAAGCAGGATGGCGTGACGTTTCAGAATATTGAAGATACCCAATATACGCGCCCGTGCGATGCAGTGAACGTTGCAGGCTTAGAAGATTGGGGGCGCCAAGAAATGTCATCGCGAAGGCACGAGCGAATGACTTGTATGGGGCCGTGTATGGACGGCTCTCCGTTGGCAAGGGATTCTTTGAGCGTTGCCGTTGCTGGTTGGTGCGGCCATGTATCCGACCTGTAGGTGCGGCCTATCATGTGCCGCTGGCCATAATGCCATTCGCGCGTCTCAGGTCCCGATCGTAAGCTCGCACTCAAGGTGCACGGCCCCAGTGGGTTTTCCTGATCCGGCGGTATCAACCGGCTTTGTGCATTAGCTCCTGTCCGCCCTTTCCAACCTCGTCAGCGATCGCTCGCCTTATCTTGTTCTATGCGATGACCGGCTCCCTGTAGCGCTCGCCGTTCGTCATCAGTGCCCAGACCATCCGGGCGGTCTTGTTGGCCAACGCAACCGCCGCAACCTTGGCTGTTCGCCGCGCCATCAACTGCACGAGCCATGGCCTCCTGGTACCGTTGCGCTCGGCATAGCGGATGACCGCCATCGCACCCACCACGAGCAACTGCCGCAAGTAGCGATTGCCGGCCTTGGAGATACTGCCGAGCCTCTCCTTCCCCCCGCTCGAGTGCTGCTTCGGCACGAGTCCGATCCATGCCGATAGACAGCGCCCCGACTTGAACGCATGCGCATCGGCGACCGTAGCCACGAATGCACTTGCCAGCAGCGGGCCGACGCCTGGGATTTCCATCAACCTGCGACCAAGCTCGGTCTCACGCGCATTCGCCCGAACCCTACGATCGTTTTCGAGGATTTGTTTCTTCACGACCCTGAGCTGCGCCTCAAGCGAGGCATAGCCGCGCGTCAGCTGGTATCCTGGTCTCGTTCTCGTCGTTGACGACCACGAGCAGTTGCTCAATCCCATTCCGCCCGATCGGCGCTACGATCCCGAACTCGGATAGGTGTGCCCGCAACGCGTTCGATATCTGCGTGCGCTGGCGGTTGAGCATCAACCGGACCCGGTGCAGCCATCATCACACTTTGCTGCTCGGGTGATTTCGCAGGCACGAAGCGCATGGTCGGCCGAGTGACCGCCTCGCAGATCGCCTCTGCATCTGGGGCATCATTCTTCTGCCGCTTCAGATAAGGCTTCACATATTGTGCCGGCAGTAACCTCACATCGTGACCACGTGCGATTAGCTCGCGAGCCCAATAATGCGACGAGCTGCAGGCTTCGATACCGACCAGGCAACGTGGCAGGCTCTCGAAGAATGCCATCACGCGCCCACGCGTCAGCTTCCTGCGAGCGACAACCTCACTCGCCGCATCCACCCCGTGGATTTGAAACACTGACTTCGCAATATCCAGACCAACCGTCGTAACGTTGCCTATCATAGATCTCCTCCAGCTTCTGGCCCAACGATCATACCGCAGGGCGGGAGGAGAGCCGTCCACCGCATCATCTGCCGACTGTCCGGTTCTGGCCGAGAAACTCAGAAAGCCGCCGTTCGGCACCCGACCCCAAGTCAGCCCTTCGGTTTGATCATGTCGTCGCCCGAAACTTGCCGTTCGTTCGATTCCAATAGTGGACTGAGTTAGGAGCACTTCGAGACCGATCTCGGTCGAGAATCGTATCGGCTGTTGGGAGTATATTTCGACTCTTGCAGCGGCCCAAAGCAATACCCATCCCCCAATTCAATGCAGAAGTATGAGGTCAATCAAGCAATCTCTAAGGCCAAGCGGAAACTGAGTTGAGGGTGTCAACTATCTCTGCAAAATGATCGGCCGAATCCCTAGCCTTCGCAAGATGAGCACCGCGAACGCCATCGCTAGAATTACAGTAGAAGATCGGCTTCTTGGCGTCCATAGAATATGGAACAAGGCTGTGAAGATTTGGGATCAAACCCAGTTTATAATCATCATCGTGCCAAACCTGTACTTGATTCAGAGGAGTAAGCTTTTCGATAATGTTTGCGCGAATCGCAGGCTCGAGTTCGTTCCCGTAAATTTGCCAACCTTCCGTCATCCCAACAGCATTTGAACGTACGTTATGCTGTTGAACGACGTAGCCAAGGTAGCTCGGTCTCCCCTTGGGGATAGAGAGAGTGGGGTCCTTCCATGCGGTATTAGTTTGATCCCACTCTTTCCGCCATCCGACCAGCTTGTTGCCGAGGTTTTCCGTTCCTTGAATGGAAAACAGGTCGGGAGCCAGAGGCGTGATGAAGTAATCCGCCGAGGCTAGAACAGCTCGGTTCAGCGCGCCCAGGTTGGGACCGAGATCCAACAGCACCAAGTCTGCGCGGACTTTCTCGCTAGCCCATTGAATGTAGCGATGGATTGCAGATTGAGCTCGCACCGCAGGCTCGTTGCCACCTCGTGCAGCACTCCAGGTGTCGCCCAATGTGTCTTCAAAATCGCTGAGTCGAAGATCCCCCGGCACGAGATACAGCTTGCCCTGAGCGTGTGGAACCGGACTAGGCTGTCTCTGGCGAATGTCGCCGATGCCTCGTGCGACACGCTCAATGGCTCGGTAGATACTGTTTCCCTCCGTGCCCCACGATTGTCGAATAGCAGTGTCGCTCAAGCAATATGCACTCAGGTTACATTGACTGTCGCAATCGACCATCAGGACGGTGAGCCCGCGCGCGGCGAGAAGATGCCCAACATGATACATGTAGGTCGTTTTTCCGACACCGCCTTTGTTATTGAAAATCGCAATGCTCTTGGTCATTTGAAATTCCTTTTGTTCGTGATGACCATAAGCGGCCCACGGTCGGTTCGCCACAGATATGAAATTAATCTTCCTCGAATTGCGGTACAAATGTGGAATGTCCTCAGGCCTCCGCATAAGAGCAGTCAAGGTCGTGCATTGGGAATGCCAGCAATTCGTTGAATTTTACGGTTCTCCTCGATGTGCTTAAACGGCTGAAACGTCGCATGCCCAGCTCAAGAGCTGTCCGTCCGCTTCCCACCCCACAATTGTCGAAGCTACCCGGTATTCCACGTGTCAGCGCGAGTCCCTATCTCCGGTCGGGCGACCACATCGCGAATCCTGATCTTGACCAGGTCACAACCGCGAAGCTTGCTGTCGATTGCTAGATCGAATAGCGCACGGTCCCGAACGCGTCTCTTGCGATCGAGGAAAAAGCGAATTGCCCAGATCTGCTTCTGGTTGAACGGACGCTTGGTGACGACCCTCTTTCCGGCATTCCAAGCTGCGCGCTCGCGACTGGCATCATCGAATTGAGAATGGCCCATGTGAGTTCTCCTCGGCCTTGATTGGCCGAGAGAGAACGTCGCACGACACTACCGCTCAGGGGCCGTAAACCTGAATGGCAGCTTCGAGAGCAGATGCCGATAAAAGCTGCCATGGGACCTAAGATCGGAACAGGGCGGGCCCGATAGAGGGCCTTATCAGGACGAAGCGATCTCTTCGCCTAAAAACGCTGTGGACTTCTGTAGTCGTATCGCCGCCGAATGCTGCAACGTGATAGAAGAGCCAAATGTTCAATGTTTTTGCCAGACTAGTCTTCACAAGCACGGCCCTCGCCCCGGTCGGATTGACCTATGCTTGGGTTGCGTGGGTTGAATGTGCGCCCCAGACGGCAAAATTCATCCTGACAGGCTGCCTAATCCTTTGTGTCCTATGCGTCGGGATTCTCTGGAGCGCTAAACGCTCACTGCCCGCGTCTAAATTCAAAGCAGCGTCAATCGAGGCTGCGGACCATGAGAACACCGCGTTTCTCCTCCTCTATGTAATGCCGCTATTCACGTCGCAATTCAACACACTAGATTGGAAATTCTGGGTGCCAACTGTCGCAATATTTGGCGTGATAACCGCCACTGGGTACAACTACCATTTCAACCCCTTGCTTGGCTTGCTTGGGTGGCACTTCTACAAAGTCCAATCTGCTGAAGGGGTGACTTTCGTGCTGATAACGAAGAAACATCTTCGCACTGCCGCCACGGAATTGCAGGTAGGCCAGCTCACAGAATACATTCTGCTCGATCTGGGGGGAAAATAAATGACTCAACTCTACGCCGTATGCCGTCCGGCCGAGATAGCCGAAGTCAGACACATTCAATTGGCCAATCCGCTGCAGGCCCAACTAAACGGGGTGTTCGAAAACCAAGAAGCTCAATTCATGGCCGGCATCGCCAACGAAATTGCATTCACGGGCGATTGGATTCCAGACAGCGAGGATGTGCTCTTCATCCAAAGCCTGCCAGAGGCACAAGCGCTGCTAGCTGCAGCGGACCAGAACGCGGTCGCACTTCCCGTACTCGATGTCGCCAATTTTCAAGATCAATCCGTCAAGGGCCTATTCGCCGTCCTCGGCAATGGCCCAAATCGGCGGCTCTTGATCCAGAACTTTGGCCCGCAACAGGTGCTATCTAATCGTTTCGCGTTTTTATATGAGGGCGATGTTTTTCGACGGCTCGTCGAACCGGCATTCTCACTGGATAATAAATTGGTAGCAACCGTCGACGCGATAGGACTGGTCCGGTTCAAGAGTTACTCCATGTTACGGCGCGTCCTCGATATGTCCCCTGTCTTCCGAGACGCAACCGATCCTGAGCTAGCTGCATTTTGCGGCCACGCTAGCCTCGCCATCGGGGATGCTGCGGCGTTCGTAGCCGGAGCTGATGAAGGTATCCGAAAGCACGTTCTTGCAATCACGAAGACCAACGTTCTTGGAAATCACCCGGTCGCAAATATTCAGGCGCAGGCAGTGGCTATAGGATTTCCAATCGCCGTAAATGCAGGCCGTATCGAGATACCAGCCGATCGAAAAGGCGCAAAGGCTCTATTCAGTTTCCTACTGAATAAGGTCTATCTCGGGCCTATCGACCAACAGCTCTTCATAACCAATTCAAACCGACCTCTGGCCTAGCCCAATGAGTTGGGAAACGAGGGCTGCGAATAACCTGCTCCCGCTCAGTTGGGACAAGGGCAGCCTTTCGCAAGCTCTTCGCGAGTGGCGCTACACTGGTGACTACCATGACCTCGAAGCGCCCTCCGCTAACTGTGAACTCTGTGATCATCCCGACATCCGCTACCAATTCGAAATCCGCAATTTGCATACGGCCGCAAGGCTGCTGATCGGATCTGAATGCATTCATCGCTTTGGTATAGCTGCGACCGACGAAGAAGGCCGCACCTTAGACACGCTCGCCACTCGTAAGAAGGTCGATCGAGATCGGCGACAACTTGTCGAGGACGCGCGCCGCAGGCGATTAGTAAGCGCGCTTGTGGCGCTGGCGAACGTTGAACCCAATTTCGATGTTCATTCCTTTATAGACTATTTGCAGACGCGGGGTGCATTCACCCCCAAACAACTGGCGACCGTTCTCTGGAGGTTAAGAAAGAAAGGCGTCGTGCACAGCCCTCAAGACTTCAAGCTCACGATCCGCCGAGGCCGGGAAAAAGCGCAACTTTTGTCCCTGAAGGACTGGGAAATGGCGCTCGTTAAGCCGTGCCTCACGACCGAACAGTCAGCCTACCTCGAGAAAGTTGCTCATCGAAGGAGTGGCCTCGACCATCTGCTTGACTAAGCCAAATTGCCGCTCCGGAAGCGTATAGATTCGATCTCGCAAACACCGATCTCTGAGTTGTGCGCCTTCACTGGTATCGGTATGCGTCAAAGGAAAGCTAACATTACCGCAGTTCATGCGGCGTCTTGCGATTGGCTTGAATTCTGGCCACCACAATATGGTATTTTACCTTAGATCCATCCGGCACCTTTTGCTCCACACTGATCTGTTCGGAAATGTGCGGTTGATGGCCTTTCCGATCCGTGAGATCTAGCACCAGGAGGAAACCGAAACAGACACCGGTCGTCAGATAGCCCGTCGCCTGGCCGGCATACCGCTCCGCAAGTTCCGCATTGTTGAGCACGTTGTCGTCCCTCTTCACCTCCACGATCGACTTGACGCCACGATATTCGAGAGCGATGTCAGCGCGACCGCCACCGGAGTCACGGGCTTCGGCTCGGAACGACGGTGCGTCCGACATCGTGAGGAACTTCAGGAAATCTAGTTGAAGGTCGTGTTCGACCGGCAGATCGGCGCCGCGCCGAAACACGTACTCAGCAGACGGGTCGGTACTTCTGCCAACGTTGGCGCGAAAATCGAGAAAACGCACAATGAGCGTACACATGTGTTCCAGCAGCGCTCGGGGATGGTCGCGCTGGTAATCGGGATTGTCCGAGAGCTTCTCAATAACGGCGGCCCACAGCTCTGCCACTTGCCGATTGCGATCCATCCCCACGTCGAACTGCGCTGCGGTCATGGCGGCTGTAGCTGCGTCGAGGCCGGCTTTCTTGAGGACATCGACCAGCCAGCCTTCAGTCGATTCGTCAAAAGGGCTGCGATGGATAGCTCCGGCCAGTGAATGTTGCACCGTGTCGCGTAGTTGTCCGACATTCGGAGCGAGATCGCTATCAACGTTCTCGGCGAGCCATTGATTTAAGGTCTGCAGATAGTATCGCCGCTTCTGCAGCGATTGGACGAGTGCCTTTCGTCCGAGAATATCGGCGCCGTGGCCATCGGATCGAGAGAACACGCTCTCACTCGCAAAAAAGATCGATAGCAACTCGTCCTCGATCACAATGGCCGCTTGCAGCCAGGTGTCCTTTGTGAACGTGTGAGCAGCCATGGCTAACTTCGTGGCCATCGACAGCCAGTGAAAACGCTCGCGCGATGGCGCCCCGAGCCATGACTGGGCGGAGTGGCGATCGACGGCAAAGGCTGAGTACTCGATGGCTGCCCTACGAAGTTTAGGCAAATCCAACGCAAGATCGGAGTGCAGTCCTCTGTTCTGCACATCGATCAGAACAGACGTACAGATATCATACAGCGCAGCATCCGAACGTCCTTCGCTCGCCGCCAGGGAACGGCGAAACCAACCCTGCGCCGCCGTCAAGGCTGACATGAGCGCGTCCTGCGTTCTGGCCAGCAACCCGTCTTGCAAGCGATCAAGTCCGAGCTCAAGGGTAGCTTCGTCTGCTGCCTCGCCCACATGCGCCAGGTTGGAGAGAAGGTCTCGGAAGTCGTCATCGGGGTATCGACGCAGAATGGTGCCCGTGACCTTGGCGACGTGACGCAGATAGGCCCCGTCGTCGTCTGTCGTGACGGCCAGAAGATACGACTGCAGGCGCCTGACCAAACTGTGGTCGCCCTGCACTACGACAAGCGCGCCGCGCAACGCCTGCGATCGCATCCAGCTATGTTCAGACCGGGGCTCGAAACGGCGGCGGAAGATTTCCCACGCACTGCGCCCGAGAGCCTGCGGTATTGTGGGCAGTTCGTCGAGGCAGTCGACCATTTCCGCAACAGAGGTGGCGTCATCCTCTCGCTCGAGTATCCGCAGCAGCGCGCGCTGAACGGCGGCCGCGGTCACCCAGCGGGTCATCCAGCAGAACGCGTCTGCGCGCGCGGTTTCGGAAGACAGGGCCTCAATCGCGGCCAGCAATTCGTTCTCTTGAGCCGTTCCCGGGTCTAGGATGGGCGTGCCTTCCGTCGTCAGGAGCTCGAATCTGTCTTCCATCGCCGACCACTCAGAAGAGGTACTTATCCCCCTTAGCGTGTAGCCGATGATCAATAGACACAACCGCCTCCACCGCGCTGCGAGCAATGGTGCCGAGAATGATCTGAACGCCTCCGATGTCCTTCGCAGCAGAGGCAACGCTGTCCAGCATCTGCTCGAAGTCCTCGTTCACGACCTCTTCCGACGCAGGCGAGTCGATAATCAGCAAGCCTGGATGCCGGCCATGCCCGCGACGCTTGGCCACCTCCACAGCCGCCAGCGAGGTCGCGATCTTAATGCGCAATTTCTCGCCCATCGTAAGGTTGCTGAAATAGATATCGGCGCCGCCTTGGTGGACCTTCAGCCTCCCACCGCCGTCGAGGTGCATGCTGGTGATGTGGGAAACACCGAACTTCTTCGTGAGGGACATCACCGAATCAGCGATCTCTGTCAGAACGTCCGACTGCATAGAGGTCATCAGCGTCTTACTGGCGTCAGTAGCGGCACGAAGGATCTTGAGTTCGCTCTGCGTCTCGGTGTCGTCGTTGGCAGGCGATTGCAGTGAGGCGACCAGTTCCCGAAGCTGCTCGGCCCGGGCCTCCAACTGCACAACGATGAGTTCGGGGTCGGTCGGCAACGTTGAGATGGCGTCCTGAAGGTTTCGCATCCTGTTCATTCCGGTGCGGAGGCGTTCGGTCGCCTCCCTTGCTGTCTTCTCGCTGGCTTTGAACTTGGCTTTGGCGATCTGGAGCGACGAAGCCAGTTCCTCAACCAGGATCTGCGCGTACTGGATGCGATCGCTATCCAGATCGTTTTCGTGGACCGGCAAGTCGTTCTTGCACAAGGCGCAGGTGTTGTGGTCTGCGTGCTGAACCGCAGGCGCGGCCTCCTCGAACGCTGCCTCGCAGGCAGGGCAGCAAGTCGGGTTGAGCTGACGGAACGAGTATCCTGCCGACCGCTCGTCCTCGAGCTGCTTGAGCCTTCGCCGCGCGTCGTCGTAGCTGACTGTGACGGCCGCGACGGTCGCCGTGTCCGTCTCTAAGGCTATTCGAGCGGTCTCGACCACCTTCCTATCGGTCACGGTCTCCTCATCGAGGCGCGCCAGTTCCAGCCTTTTTGCGCTGCGGTCATCGGTGCCACGAGCCTCCTTCGCTTTGGCGAGTTGGCCCTCAACCTCGATAAGCCTGCTATCGAGCACTACGCTCACGCCAGAATGGTTCGGCCTATCGGCCAGTGCCTGCTCGAGCTGCTTCTGCGCGGTTAACGCAGCACTATAGGTAGAGACCCACGGCAACCCTATGAACAGTTGGAGCAGGCGAAGCGGGAGCCCGTCTATGGGCAGATCGCCGAACAGTGCCTTCGGCTCAGTAGAACTCGACAGGAAGAACGTCGAAGCTATCAGAGGCCAGCCATGGGGATGACCGCCGGTATTCTTGTTGTGGGCATAAATCACCGGGAAATCTAGTTCTTCCATCATCAGGTGCTCGGTCTGAGACTTCAGCCCGTCTCCAGCGTCACCTTCATAGAGCGTGATCCACTGACCGTCGCTGACTCCGGCTCAGCGTGGCCTTGCCCTCCGCCGCCTTCTCCTCGCCGGCAGGCTTGCGCAGCTCCATGCGATGCAGGACTTCATCGACACAATACCGGACTTCGATGGTTTCCAGCCACTTCCAAACGTCGGGCTTCACCCGACCGGGAAAGTCGCCGCGGATAGCTGCGTTGAGTAGGTGCAGGATGGATGACTTTCCTCGCAGATTGCGCTCGGACATCACGGCCCAGATGCCGATCCCTAGGTCTGACCAGGACAGATGAAACGGTCCGTCGCGCTCGGATTCGGCTCGAACACCCGTCAACTTGATGCCGTCGAAGCGAAGGCTCTTGGCGCGCGGCGGAGTAGTCTGCGCGCGAATGCCATACTTGAGCAACGCGCTTCGAACATCCGACTCCGGACTGGTGCTATCCTCGGCTATGGCTCTTATCCAGCCGTACTCGGTCGACTCGATGATCCGTTCCTTGCTCATGGTTCCAATCCGGCGAATTTGGTCAGACGCTGTTCGACCTGCTCTTGGATAGTCGGTATCACGTCGCCCTGGATGGTGCTTCCATATTGCGGGTGCTCATACTGCCATTCCTTTAGGGCGGAGCCGCTCTTGCCGCTGGCGACTCGCATTACCAACGCTAATCGGTCGCGATACCACGCCAACTCCGGGTAATCCTGAACGCACTTTTCCAGAAACGAGATCGCCTTTGGTAATATAAGGTACTCGTACCGACGAATTTTGCCGTCGTCACCGGCGAGTTGCATCGGCCTCGCTAAGCCGTAGTAGCTCAGCATTGCAAGGGCGTCCTCGACGTTCTGATAGGCGCCGTGCCGCCAGCGGACCATCCGCACCAGTCTGATGGAAGGCTCGTCGTTGATGAAGATGCGCTGAACTGCCTCTAGCAGTTCGGGTTCGCGGGTCTCCTCATAGAGATCCAGCAGGGCGTCACCCAAATAGTCAGGATAACGGACGAGGAAGTCCATTGCCATCAAGCGCTTCTCAGCTCGAAAAACGCTCACGACCTCCTCTGTAGGCCTGTCGACATCTTCACTTCCCGCAACCAAGATGAAAAGCAGCCTGAGCGCGTCGCGATGTCTATAGCTCGGCTCAAGCGATATTCGGAAAGGCGTCCCAGCTTCACCCTCTGGCCCCTTTCCTTCGACGTAAACATCCATATCAGAAGTGCCCCCCAACGCAGGGACCACGATATCTCAAACGGTTTAATTCCGCTAATCTGGTCAGGCACTACTTCGGCGTATTCTGAAGTAGGTGAGGAAATGGTGGAAATAGCGACATCGGCTATCATGCCGGTTCGGCTACGGTTCTTTCAGACCTCTCGATTTGCGCTTCAATTTTCGCCCGGGTGGTTTTGGTGGCAAGGTACTCAACCAATTCTGCAGCGTGGTTTTCGCAGCCCTTTGCCTGCTTTCGAAGAAGCGAGACGTGGTCAGAAAGTTCTTCCGTTGTGCAGAGGCCTATTGGAACCAGAGACCGTTCGCCGTTCCGAAGCACAGGATACGATTTGACTAAGCGAGTATGGCCAGGAAGGACCATCTGAGGGGACGCAGGATCGTCGCTCATGCCCACGCGCTTCAACATACGTGTAACGACACCCACAAGTTCTTTCTTGGCAAATGCTCTGTAGAAGTCGGCATGCGGGCCTGTCAGAGGTTTACTTTTGAATATCTCCTCAACGATCTCGCTTGGCTGCGCGATCTGGCCAGCCTCCATCCGTTGCCCGATGAGTTTATGCAGCTCAGACAGAAGCGCAGAGTCTTTGGCCATGACTTCTATCCCATCAATTGTTGAATGGTGAAGCTGGTAAAGCCTAAACGGCCGTCAATCCGTTCGTAGGGCCACAGCATCCAAACTAGACGTGAATCACTGGTAAGTTGAGTGGGCATCATCCGCCGATTCTAAGATTTGTCAAAGTCGTTGTCCTGACTTTGTTCGAATTTGCAGGTGACACGACACAGGCGAACCTCAGGCGGCTGCCGGGACAATGCCGCAACTGATAGATCGCCGGCCACGAAGCTATCGAACTCTCAAACCTGCAGCGCTACGTGTTGGCAGGTCAGGCGGAGGTCGGCCTCTCTAAGGCGGCCCTTGCAACCAACGCCCTTCGGTCCACCGCCCTTGATGCTCCACCGCTTGTGCGGGCCCCCGTCAATTCCTTCGTAGCTCGGGTGGCTACGGCGATGGCTGTGCCGTTTGGGCCGCTCGCCGCGTTTGTTGGCCAGCCCCTCCGTTCCTTTTATCAGCAGGCTATCTGCGGCGGGTTCCAGCTTAGCGATGGAAGTCGTCTCGTTCGAACCGTGGTTCCGATGGCCTTTCAATCAGCGCTTGCCGGGATCATGCTTGCCGCAGACCTGGTCAAGCATAGTGCGGGTTTTCCGATGAGTCCGACGACCAGCACTCGCGTGAATCTACTGCGCCCCCTTGGTTCTTACCTCCATGATCCGAAAGCCAAAGATTCCAGCGGCCGCTGCATCTGCAGCGATGAGGATTTCGTTGCCGCCTACAGGCTGAAATACGGCTGTGCCGTTGAACAGCTGAGCAACGGGTCCGCCTAAAAAGATCTGAAGTCTTCGTTACCGCGGACGGCGCGCTGTCAAGCGCTCACCGATGTTTTCGACCAGGATCGAGTGCCTGATGAGAGTGCGGGGCGGATACTATGACACGCTCGGCCCGCTGCTTTGTCAATGTTAGGCCCAGAACCCACGACAGAGATCCTTGAGCGACGGCTCGCCGTTTAACGTTTTTTGTACTGTTATCTACGTTCGACCATATTCGTCGTCGAAGCGAACGATATCATCCTCGGCGAGATAATCGCCGCTCTGCACTTCAATGATAACCAGGTCAATTCTGCCTGGGTTCTCGAGCCGATGCTTATGGCCGCAGGGGATGTAAGTAGATTCGTTTGTCCCCAGGAACAACTCCTGCTCGCCATTGACGATTTTGGCGGAGCCGCTGACCACGACCCAGTGCTCCGAACGATGATAGTGCATCTGCAGGCTCAACTGGCGACCGGGCTTCACCTCGATGCGTTTGATCTTGAAGCGCTCGCCTTCCTCCAGAACCGTATAGGTACCCCAGGGCCGGTGTACCGTGCTATGGACCAGATGAGCTTCATGTCCCGAAGCCTTGAGGCCCTCGAAGAGCTTCTTAACGTCCTGAACGCGGTCGCGGGATGTGACAAGCAAAGCGTCCGGGGAATCCACGATCACCAGATCGCTTACGCCCACCGTGCCGATGACGCGCTTGTCGGAGCTCACATATGTGCCGGTCGTGTCGACCATGTGCACATCGCCGCGTATCCTGTTCCCGCTTTCGTCGGGGGCGATCAAATCGGCCATTGCGTTCCAAGATCCGATGTCGTTCCAATCCATGTCGCAGGGAATCACGGCAAGTCTGTTAGTCTTCTCCATGACAGCGTGGTCGAGCGAGATTCGCGGCGCGGAACCGAAATGCTCAGGCGCGAGTTCGATTTTGGCAAAGCCTTGGCATTGACTGGCGCGGCCGTTCTCATAGCTGTCGGCGACGGCCTGGAGCACCTCGGGACAATGCAAAACCATCTCGTCGAGCATGGTTTGCGCACTGAAGCAGAAGATGCCGGCGTTCCAGAAGAAGCGTTGAGACGCGACATAGGCTTTGGCTGTCTCCAGATTCGGTTTTTCAACGAAACGGACGACGTTCTCACCATCTGCTTCGATGTAGCCGAATGCGGTGTCCGGTCTGGTTGGGGTGACGCCCAATGTGGCGATCCGCCCGAGCTTCGCATGTTCCATGGCCAGGCCCATGACGTCTAGAAACGCAGGCAGGTTGCTAATCAGGTGATCGGCCGGGAAGACGCACAGGATCGCGTCAGGGCCTTGCGTTGCCCTCGCATGGATCGCGGCTGCAGCCACGGCGGCGGCCGTATCCCGAGCTTCGGGCTCGAGCAGAAAGGTGCGTGGCAGGACCACGGAATCCAGTTCGTCAAATTCGTCCTTGGTCAGGAAGAGGTGGTCCCCGGATGTCACAGCGACGAGTTCCACGACACCTTCTATCGAAGCGGCGCGCAGCACAGTCTGCTGAATGAGAGAATATCCATCCGCCACTTTGAGGAAAGGTTTGGGGTGCGATTGCCTTGAGGCGGGCCATAGCCGCGATCCGGCTCCGCCGCTGATGATCACGGGAATGACTTTCATAACCAACCTCAATTTCGTCTCTGGAGTGATCGCCCGCGTTCTTTCGAGCGTCAGCGTCACGATCGCCGTCGCTCTGGCTTGTCTGCGGCCCCCGCGTAACAGCGAAGTTCTGGCGCGTTGCAGGCGGCGTCAGATGACGACGGTATCGGTAATGTACGACGCCTCCACTGGCGTCGGTGAGAAATGCGCATTCAACTATGCCTGTTGGTTGCGTCTGCCGAATTGCGCAGGTGGCGGGTCTTAACTGAGATCAGAGACTTGGCTGCCTTCTATCAAAGTCAAACGACTTGGCTCTTTCAGATCGAATTCAATTACCCGTGGTGCGAAAAGGCGTGCATATCGTGTAAAGGCGCTCGTCGGGGGAAACCGAATTACGGTATCGCAGCGCCCGAGAAGATACATCTCAACGAGGGCGGAAATTCCGCCGTCAATCCCGAGTGCTGCAGTGTGTAAGGGGCCACCTTGATTGGATCCGAAGTGCTTCGGGACAGTGAGCAGATCGGGAAACCTGGCCGACAGAAGATCCAGTATCCGCGCGCTGTCCGTGCATAAGAACAGCCGCACAGGCCTGGGGTGCGGTAACGCCTTAGCCTTGTCAATTGCAGCGCACACTTGCCGAACGGCGAGCTCCGGATCGGCCCAGTAGGGCGCATGCTCCATGATGTCTTCACCGTTACCGTGCCGAACATGAATCCCGATGATGCTGTGCCCCTCAAAACATTCCTGATAAATGGCATCTATGCGGGCTTGAATTTCTGGCCGAGGCTGGACACTCTGGAACACCTGCCGCTCTGCATCCTCATCGCACCGCCACATCAGACAAGCGTCACACACTACTGTGTTCGCTTCGACATCGTGTTCGGCCTGAAAGAGCTCGCCCAACTCGTCGCGCTCTTGGAAAATCTGCTCATCTGGCCGGTAAAGGCACTCGATCGCCGGCCTGTTCCACCACTCCGGGAAGAATGGACCAGGGAAGGAAACGTCGTTGATCCGGTCGTCGGAAATAGCCGGCACGCCAGCGATGTCATTGATCGGCTGGAAGAACACCGGAAACGCATTTGTGAAGGGTTGGTCGAGGTAGCAGGCCCCCCGCCAGTCGATGACTAGAGTTCGTCCCGACCGCTGCGCGTAGCGCCAAGCGGCCGCCAATGACCACAGACAATCACCGAACCCCGTACGCCTCCGAGAGACGACGAACCGGCGCTTTTCCAATCCACTAACATGCATTTTCGGAAATCTCGTTCAGAGAGGAGGTTGCATCCGGTTTGGAATCCTTAGTAGACACGTAGACTCGACGCCGGGCGCTTGGCAGAGGCCGGGCCATAGGGCAGAAGAGCTCACTCAGCACTGCCCACTAATCCCGTGACGCTCGCACGGCTTGAAGCCGATGCCCTCGCTTCCGGTTCAGCCTTCTCTACTGGGCCTCCGCGGCATGTGTAAAATCTATTGAGTGGATGCCGGCCATCCATGCGTTGGATGCCGTGATGAAGGGGCTCGGCTGACGCGGGCCCGGCCAATAGAGCCGAAACAGCCGGGGAACGCTGCGAGACTGCCTGCCGGAGAAAATCGTTCCGTCGACGCCACACGCCAAGGGTGCAAGGCTGCATACAGCAACCGTCCCGGGCGAGATGAGGTCGATAGCTCGACGCGCCTGGAACCAGCTGATCGACAGAATCTGCAGTCTGCTCCCAAAGTTCTGCACGACCTGTGCCGGATGCTGTGGTGAGGGCTCGCGGCCACGAACTTTGTCCTCGCCCCGAACGGAAGCTCGGGACCTACGACTCCGGGCCGGCGATGCGCCCCGGCTGCTCGGTCAGACCATCCATTCTGTGGATGCACTTTATCCAAACAATCGATTTCACTGATCCAAACAATTCCCATTAGAAGACGCTGAAGCAAGAAAGAAGGGCGTCCTCACTCGCTGATAGATGAGCAAATCAGCTGCAAGGTGCTTGGAGTACAGTCGCTCGCGGCGTGAGCTGAGCGGCACTCTGACCGCATGTACGAATCCCAGTTAGCGGCGCAACTCTATTTTGCTGTGACTCCAAGCAAGAGCAGGTGTGCTCGGCTGGCAGACTGTCAATGACGAGCTTCGCGCCGCATCTGTCGAAGTGCTCCATAGGGCACGGGGCGGGCCGCACATTGTGTCGGCGTGGCGAGCCGGAGCCGAAACCTTAAACTTTAGATAGAGCAGGAATAGAATGGGCGATAGCAGAAAAGTTGCTCTTATTACGGGCATAACTGGACAGGATGGTGCCTATCTTGCCCGTCTTCTTCTCAAAAAAGGCTACATCGTTCATGGGATTAAGCGACGTTCCTCTTCCTTCAACACGGGTCGTATCGAAGACCTCTACCAAGACCCGCACGAATCCGATCCGCGCCTGATCTTGCATTACGGTGACCTCACTGATTCGACTAACCTCATCCGCGTGGTTCAGGAATCTCAGCCAGACGAAATTTACAACTTGGCTGCTCAGAGCCATGTGCAGGTGTCGTTCGAAACACCTGAATACACAGCAAACGCGGACGGTATCGGTACATTGCGACTTCTTGAGGCGATTCGCCTCCTCGGTCTGACGGACAAGACCCGCTTCTATCAAGCCTCGACTTCGGAGCTATACGGCCTCGTGCAGTCCGTACCGCAGAACGAAACGACGCCCTTTTATCCGCGCAGCCCTTACGCCGCCGCCAAGCTCTACGCCTACTGGATGGTCGTCAATTATCGCGAGGGCTATGGTATGCACGCTTCCAACGGCATTCTTTTTAATCACGAAAGCCCCCTTCGTGGCGAAACTTTTGTGACGCGCAAGATCAGCCGCGCTGCCGCTGCTATCTATCTGGGCAAGCAGGACAAGCTTTATCTCGGCAATCTCGATGCTCAACGCGATTGGGGCCATGCGCGTGAGTACGTGCGAGGTATGTGGATGATGATACAGCAGGATCAACCGGATGATTACGTGCTGGCTACGGGCAAAACGACTCCTGTCCGCCAATTCGTCGAGTGGGCTTTCGAAGATATCGGCGTCGAGATCGAATGGCGTGGCAAGGGTGTCGGCGAAAAGGGCTATGATGTAGCGAGCGGCAGATGCCTAGTCCAAGTGGACCCACGCTACTTCCGCCCCACGGAAGTCGATCTTCTCCTGGGTGACGCTACCAAGGCGAAGGAGAAGCTCGGCTGGGTGCATGAGACATCCGTGCGCGAGCTTGCTGCGGAAATGGTGCGCGAAGACCTGAAGGTCATGCAGACATCTGTAGTCATGAAGGAAGCGTAATGTATGATCTTAACGGAAAAACCGTGTGGGTCGCTGGCCACAAAGGTATGGTGGGCAGCGCTGTTGTACGCCGACTCGCGTCTGAAGACTGCAAAGTTGTGGCCGCCCCTCGGGGAGAGCTAGACCTCAAGCGACAGACCGAGGTTGAAAACTTCGTGGCAGTGATGAAACCGGACGCTATCATTATGGCGGCGGCAAAGGTAGGTGGTATTCTCGCGAACGCCACCTATCCGGTCGACTTTCTTTACGACAATCTGATGATCGAGGCCAATATATTCGCGGCAGCCCACGAAAACAATGTCGACCGCGTCCTCTTCCTCGGCTCGTCTTGCATCTATCCGAAGATGGCACCACAGCCCATTCCTGAAAGCGCGCTTTTGACCGGGCCACTAGAGCGCACCAACGAATGCTACGCCGTCGCCAAGATCACCGGCATCAAAATGGCTCAAGCCTATCGCCAGCAATACGGCCGCGACTACATCTCCGCTATGCCGACGAATCTCTACGGGCCAGGCGACAATTATGACTTGCAGTCAAGCCACGTCATCCCAGCGCTGATCCGGAAAGCGCATGAAGCTAAGCTCATAAGTGATAAGCAAATCACCATCTGGGGCACGGGCACACCACGTCGGGAATTCATGCACGTCGACGACTGCGCCGACGCATTAGTCTTCCTTCTGAAGAACTACTCTGACCATGATCACGTCAATCTCGGCTGCGGACAGGACATCACGATCCTAGAGCTGACTAGAATGATCTGCCGTGTAGTCGGATTTACTGGGGAGATTGCGCATGATCACTCTAGACCTGACGGTACACCGCGAAAGCTGATGAGCGTCGACAAGCTGCGCACTTTGGGATGGGCAGCAAAGATCACTCTCATGGAAGGCATCGAGAGTGTCTATCATGCATTTCTAAACGGGAGCTACACCGAACGGCGGTAGATAAGAGGATTTGCTGCGTCTCAGGCCTGTACGCGCTTTCGGGACCCAGAGCTAATGTAGACTGAGACAATCACTCGATGGCGATAGCGCTCATGTGAGCCAGCCGCGAGGAGCCCCGCCGGACCCGGACCCCATCCGCTCCAACCTCGTCGCCGTGAAGGTCACGGTGCGCTGCCCACGCCGACGCCGACTGCGTCAATCCTCACAAGGGTAACCGTCGATAACCGAACGCGTCTACGGTAACCGAATGTACTTCTTGTTCTCGTCCGAGGGATCTGTCGATGGGCATTCCGGACGAGCCAAAGTTTGAGCATGTTACCTTCAAAACCCGGTTAGCAACGTCGGATTTGGTATGAAATTCGGAACAAGTGGATTACGGGGCCTGGCGACAGAATTGGCAGGAGCCGCCTCTGCCCTATATGCAACGGCATTCGCGACATTCCTGCTGGAATCCGGCCTGGCCAGAATTGGCGACGAGATACTCATAGGGCGCGACTTTCGCGCCTCGAGTCCGGCCATCGCCGCCGTCTGTGCGGCGGCACTGTCCGCGCTCGGCTTCATCGTAGTCGATTGCGGCGCAGTCCCCACCCCTGCCCTGGCACTGTATGCTCAGGCGCGTAAGAGTGGTTGTTTGATGATCACAGGCTCGCACATTCCGGCCGACCGTAATGGAATAAAATTCTATCGACCCGACGGTGAGATCGACAAGGGTGATGAGCGGGAGATAACGCGCATCGCCTTGCAGCTGGAGAAGCGCGGATACGTCCTTGAAGGTGCTGTTGCACGTCGGCAGCACCGGGAGGCCGAATGCAAGGCCTTTTTCACGGCGCGCAATCGAAAGCTTATGGAGATTAATGCTCTAAAGGGCTTAACGGTGGGCGTATATCAGC
The DNA here is from genome assembly GCF_040323095.1 of Mesorhizobium sp. M0058. NCBI lineage: Bacteria > Pseudomonadati > Pseudomonadota > Alphaproteobacteria > Hyphomicrobiales > Phyllobacteriaceae > Mesorhizobium > Mesorhizobium sp. M0058. Next base: position 131,489 of record NZ_JAMYUQ010000003.1, on the reverse strand, counting down.
ACAGCACAGTCGCGCGCGATCTCTTGGTTGACATTCTCTCATATCACTGTGCGACGGTCGTAACCCTGGGACGTTCGGAAGGTTTCATTCCTGTCGACACTGAAGCGGTCTCTGACGAGACTGCTCAACAGTTCAAGCTCTGGGCCAAAGAGCATCGGCTTGATGCGGTCGTCTCGGCAGATGGCGATGGTGACCGCCCACTGGTAGCTGACGACCACGGAGACCCCCTTCGCGGTGATTTGTTAGGCCTGATTACGGCGAACTTCCTGCAAGCGAAGGCAGTCGTCACGCCGGTCACATCAAACTCTGGTATCGAGACCGCAGGTTCTTTTAAAGTCGTGCGTACCAAGGTTGGATCGCCATTTGTTATTGCTGCCATGCTCGATTTGGTTGCGTCGGGTCACGAGCGCGTGGTTGGTTTCGAAGCAAACGGTGGTTTGTTGACCGGCACGGACTTTGACCCGAACGGAACTAAACTGCCAGCGCTACCTACACGCGACAGTTTTCTCCCCATCCTCGCGGCACTTTCCCTTGTTAATACAAGTGGGCAGCCACTGTCAGAGATTGGCAGTTCCTTTCAATTGCCGGCAGCGGCGGCGGATCGCTTGGAAAATTTTTCCGTCGAAAGCAGCACTCGCCTCATGACATACCTTCGTACAGCGGAAACTAACATTGCCGCCTTCGTCGGGTCGATTGGAGTGGTAAGCAAGGTTAGCGATGTTGACGGACTTCGTATCACTCTCGCGGATAAGCGTGTCTTGCATTTGCGTCCATCCGGAAATGCCCCGGAAATGCGGTGCTACGTCGAAGCCGAAAATCGGGAGGACGCGGAGCTTTTGCTCCGGACTGGATTGGATCGAATTCGTAATTGGACGCAAGGCTAAATAAAAGCCGCCTCCCTGCGTATTCCAGGTGACCCTGGGGGTCGCACAAGCTACTCAAGCGCGATCAGAACGTCCACAGTGTCCCGGCCCTGTCCGCTTTGAAGCGAACCGGAACGCCCGTGGAAACAGCCGATCCGTACCAGCCACGGAGCATCCGTTAGCTCATGGTCAAGGCAGCGCCTTCCGGAAGCGAACAGCCGGTCCCGCACTGACCGCCTGCGCCGCATGTACGATGGCGTTGGTGTCCAGGCCGTGGTGACGGTATAGGTCCGCAATAGTCCCCGTCTGGCCGAACTGCTCGACCCCGAGCGCCTTCACGCGATGCCCGTTAACCCCACCGAGCCACGCGAGCGTCGCCGGGTGGCCGTCGATCACGGTGACGATGCCGCAGTCACGCGATAGCGGCGCGAGCAGCCGCTCGATATGACTCAGGGCGCCAATCGCGCCACGCTGCCGGGCACGTTCCGCCGCCTGCCAGCCCGCATTAAGCCGGTCCGCGGAGGTGATCGCGAGCAGCCCGACATCGCGCCTGTCCTCCGCCAGAAGACCCGTCGCGGCAATCGCCTCCGGCGCGACGACGCCTTGATAAGCAATGACGACACTCGCGTTGGGCCCAGGCGGACGCAGCCAATAGGCGCCATTGACGATGTCCCGCGCGAGCGCCGGGTTCATGTCGCGCAGCGGCTGCTCGAGCGGCCGGGTTGACAGGCGAAGATAGACCGATCCTCCGGTCTGATCACGCAGCCACGTCGTCTCATCCGGATCCCCCTCGCCATTACGTTGCATGTAATCGAAGGCAAAGCGCATGATCACGGACAGTTCGTCGACGAAGGCCGGTTCGAAGGCGCAAAGCCCATCCTGCGCCATGCCGATCAATGGGGTGCCGATCGACTGGTGTGCCCCGCCCTCGGGCGCCAGCGTCACGCCCGAGGGCGTTGCGACCAGCATGAAGCGCGCATCCTGATAGCAGGCGTAGTTTAGCTGGTCGGCCGATCGGTAGATGAAGGGATCATAGACTGTCCCGATCGGCAGCAGGCGCACGCCATTGATCGAGTGCGAGAGACCGAGTGCCCCGAGCATGATCATCAGGTTCGACTCGGCGATCCCGAGCTCGAGGTGCTGCCCCTTCGGCCCAAATTCCCAGGTAAAGGTCGACGGAATGCGTTCGGCCTTGAAGGTGTCCGCCATGGTCTCCCGGGCGAAAAGGCCGCGCCGGTTGACCCAGCCACCGAGATTGGTCGAGACCGTCACATCGGGCGAGGTGGTGACAATGCGGTCGGCAAGCAGACTGCGCTCGCGTGCGATGTCGTTCAGGATCTGGCCGAAGCCCATCTGAGTCGAGAGCGGCTTGCCGGGCTGCCCCGGTGACGGAAGGGTTTCAGGCACCGGCACCGACGGCGCAGACAGCCTCCTACGCCCCTCACTGAAGAACGGCGCCTTTGCGAAGAAGGCGTCAAGTTCCGCTTCCGGCAAGGTGGCGGCCGCCCATTTGTCCCACTCCTCACCCCGCTTTACGCCCATTTGCAGGCGGTAGTCTTCCATCTGCGTGGGCGTCATCTGCCCCGCGTGGTTGTCCTTGTGTCCGGCAAGCGGCAGACCGTAGCCCTTGATGGTGTAACAGATGAAGCAGACGGGACGGTCATGCCTGGACGCCGCCTCGAAGGCTTCGAGGAGGCTCGGCATGTCATGCCCGCCAAGGTTCGTCATCAACGCCTGCAACTCGTCGTCGGAGCGGCGTTCGATCAGAGTGGTGACCGGCCCTTGGTCTCCGATCTCGTCGAGCAGCCGCTTGCGCCAGGCAGCACCCCCTTGGAAGGTCAGCGCCGAATAGAGCTGGTTCGGACAGCGCTCTATCCACTCGAGCAGCTTCTCGCCCCCCGGCTCGGCAAAGGCAGCCTCTTGCAGAGCGCCGTGGCGCAGGACCATCACGTCCCAGCCGAAGTTGCGAAAAATCTGCTCGAAACGCTGCCAGAGGCCCTCCCGGATCACGGCGTCGAGCGACTGGCGATTGTAGTCGACCACCCACCAGCAGTTCCTGAGCCCGTGCTTCCAGCCTTCGATCAGGGCCTCGTAGATGTTGCCCTCATCCATCTCGGCGTCGCCGATCAGGCTGACCATTCGGCCCTCGGCACGCTCCTTCATCCAGCCGTGACCCGAGACGTAGTCCTGCACCAGCGACGAGAACAGCGTCTGAGCAACGCCGAGACCCACCGACCCGGTCGAGAAGTCGACATCGTCGACATCCTTCGTCCGCGAAGGGTAGCTCTGCGCGCCCTTGTAGCCGCGGAAGTTCATGAGCTTTTCGTGGGTCTGGTTGCCCGCCAGATACTGAAGTGCATGGAAGATCGGCGCCGCATGGGGTTTGACCGCCACCCGATCCTGCGGGCGCAGGACCGAACAGTAGAGCGCGGTCATGATGGTACTCAGCGACGCGGACGAGGCCTGATGCCCCCCGACCTTGATCTCATCGCCCTCGCGGACGTGGTTGGCGTGGTGGATCGTCCAGGCTGCGAGCCAGGAGACGCAGCGCTCGATCTCGTTCAGATATTCCAGTTTCCTCGTCATTCAGTTTCCCGCAAATCAGCTGCCGGTCTCACAGGACCCCCGCCCAAATGGTCAAAGATCGAGTTTCAACACACCTGTCGCGCGCGACACACAGGGGATGAAGCGGTGGCCGCGTGCCTCCTTGGACAGGACGGCATCCCGATGGATCGGCTGTCCCCCCAGCATTGCGCATTCGCAGGTCCCGCACACCCCGTTCTCACACGAGGCCATCAACGGCACACCGGCCGCACGCAAGGCGGCCAGTGCCGTGGTCTCAGCCGAAACCTCAACCACCCTGCCCTCAGCCAGTTCTATGACGAACGGTTCCGGTGGCGCGCCATCAAACTCGGGAGGCTGGAAAGTTTCGAAATGAACAGTACCCTCGGGCCAGTGTTGAGCCGCGCGCCCCACAACCGCCATGAAGCCAGGCGGTCCGCAGTAGTATGTCTGCGCGTCGTCCGAACGGTTCGCCAGCAGCGCGGCGATGTTCTGCCGGGTCTGAGGCTCGTCGTCGAAATGGATCCGCACATTGCCGCCAGGAAGATCGCTCCCGATCGCCGCCAAGAGTGGCGTGAGCGCCCGGCTGCGGGTGAAATAGTGCAACTCGAAGGGCTTGGCCTGCCGGGTGAGCGCGCGCGCCATGGCCAGAATCGGGGTGATCCCGATTCCCCCTGCCAGCAGCAAATTCGGCCCCTCGCCTGGCTTGAGCGCAAAATGGTTGCGTGGCGCGGAGACAGGCAGTGTGGAGCCGACGGCAATGGTTTCGTGGATCCACGCCGAGCCGCCACGGCCGTCATTCTCGCGCTTCACCGCGATGGTGTAGCGGCCAAGCTCGGTCGGGTCGCCGCAAAGTGAATACTGACGCACCTTCCCTTCAGGCAGATGGACGTCGACGTGAGAACCCGCTTCGAACGCCGGCAGCACAGGTTTGCGTGGGTGTTTCAGGTCGATGACCAGCACGTCGCCCGGCTCCTTGCGGGCGGCGGTCACGGTCAGCTTCATGATGATGCGCGGCGAGGCCATGGCGTTTCACTCGTCGATGGGCAAGATCAGATCACCGGGGCGGATCACGCCCCCGACCTCGATTGTGCAGTTCAGGCCGGAGCGGTTCAGAAGCCCCTCGTAGAGACCAGGAAGCCCGAGCAACTCCTCGATATACTTGCACGGCACATTCATCCGGGCGGCCCTGAGAATCGTTTCCCCGACCCGGAAGCGTTTGCCGACAAGATGGCTAAGCGGAACGCCTCGTGTCGTCAGATTGCGCCGGTGATCTTCGGGTGCGAGTTTGGCCTTGAAGCCCGGAATTCTGGGTTCGCCCTGCGCGATGGCGTCCAAGACTTCAGCTTCGATCAGCGTCACTTCGCGAACGTCAGGACGCGCGGAATAGGTCCCCGTCTCCAGGTAGTAGCGGTCTCCGACAACGCCTTGGCCGGCAATAAGCTGCGCCTGCGCCAGCTCCTCCATTTCATAGGAAGCGGCAGGCGCGATATGGACGTGAAGCAGCTTTCCTCGCCAGGTCATCATCGCTCTCGGAAATTCGTCTCGTGGAAACCTGCTGCAAAACTGGCCTGATCAACAGCGCCAGTTGCATGGCATTTTCCCGGTCCAGTTGGCTGTTTGGAAAGAAATACGGGGGGCCCTCGGACCGTTTTCAGCGCCAGCTTTCGGCGTCGCCCCGGCTCAGTTGTTCCGCGCCGGCATCGCGTCTTGCACCTGCTTGACAACCTCTCGCAGGACCTCAACGCCCTTCCCGATCTGCCGAATGCTCAAGGCGGCATAGCCCATGACAAGTCCGACGCGATCGTTGCGGCCTTCGTCCGATGGCCGTTCGTAGAGCGGCGAGATCAGGTGTAGCCCCAGGCCAGCGTCGCGGGCGGATTCGACCAAGGCCGTTTCCCGCGATCGTGGCAGGTCATTGAACCAAACGGCGACGTGCAGTCCCGCATCTGCTCCCTGGACAGTGATGCGATCCCCGAAGCTGTGCTGCAAGGCACCCAACAACGTTTCCCGACGCTCGCCGTTCAGCCTGCGCACACGGCGCACATGGCTTTCGTAGCCGCCGCTCTCGATCAACGATGCCAGCGCTTCCTGTTCAGCGACCGGCGAATGCCGGTCTGCGAATTGTTTGGCGGTTGCGAAGACCTCCTGCAATTCGGGCGGGACGACGAGGTAGCCGATGCGCAGCATCGGCGAGAGCGTTTTGGAGATCGTGCCGAGGTAGATGACAGCCCCGTGGTCCTCGAGACTGTGCAGCGGAGGGACCGGATTGATGTCGTAGCGATATTCGCTGTCGTAGTCGTCCTCGATCACATAGGCGTTGTTGTGTCGCGCCCATTTCAGAAGCTGATGGCGGCGCGCGATCGGCATGACGCCGCCCAGCGGAAACTGATGCGATGGCGTCACATAAGCCAGTCGTGCTCCGATCCCCGCCAGCAACTCGGTCCTCATCCCGTCTTCGTCGACGATGACCGGGATGGGTGAGGCACCCGTACTGGCAAAGACCTGACGCGCCATCCTGTAGCACGGATCCTCGATGACGAAACGGTCGGCGGGATCGAGAAGCAGGCGCGCGCACAGATCAAGGCCCTGCTGCGAACCGTTCACAACTATGATCTGGTCGAGGTCGCAGCTCAGGGTCCGGGCGCGCCAGAGATAGCCCTGAAGCGCCTGGCGAAGCCGGCGCGAGCCGCGAGGATCGTCATAGGCAAGACGCAGCGGGCGCTGCCCCATCGCCTCGTTCATCGCGCGTTTCCAGACCAATGAAGGGAAATCCGACGGCGCGAGGTCGCCATAGCGGAACTCGACCTTCAGCCCAGTCGGCAGATAATCTGGCCAGGGTGACGTCGCGCGCAGCCGCTCGCCATATGCGGACAGGTGGATTGGGCCGACCCGTTGCGCGTGAGTGCGCCCCGTCCCATGGCCCATCAACGAAGACGCAACGCGAGGTCGTGCGCCTTGACGGACTTCGATGAAACCCTCCGCAGCCAGTTGCTCATAGGCGACCGTCACCGTGGTTCGCGAAACGCCGAGGTCATTTGCCAGGGCCCGGGAGGATGGCAACTGACTGCCGGTTTCGTAGACGCCGCCGAGGATTTGCTCGCGAAGGGCTTCGTATATCTGGCGTGCACCCATCGCGTGCGAGCGCGCTGCAGACCCGGCACTTGAAGACTGGACCATCTCTTTCATCGCCAACTGGATATTTCACATTGGCCAGGTTGCCGTCAATCTTTCGGAACCCCAAGAGAGATCGCAGAGGCCGAATGACCAGCTCCCATCAATCCGAAACCGATGCTCCCACGGGGTCGCTCAACCGCACCAGCCCCGGATTTGCCACCCGGGCGATCCATCATGGCTACGATCCGGCCGGCTTTTCCAATGCCGTCCAGCCGCCAGTGTTCCTGACGTCAACCTATGGGTTCGAAAGCGTGGCAGCAAACGATGCCGCCGCCGCCCTTGGTGGAAGGCTCTATGCGCGCGAATACAATCCCACGACCGAGATCCTCGAGCAGCGGCTCGCGAATCTGGAAGGAGCCGAGGCGGGGCTGGTTGTTGCCTCGGGGATGGCGGCCTTCGGCACTCTGATCCTGTCGCTCCTGTCCCAGGGCGATGAACTCATCGTCCACAAGACGCTTTATGCGAACACGCTTGCCATGGTCGAACAGGCGGTCCCCCGCTTCGGCATCAAGGTCGTCGCGGTCGATCTGTCAAATCCCCACAATCTCGATGCTGCGATCACCGAGCGGACGCGGCTGGTTTTCTTCGAGACGCCGGTGAATCCGCTGAGCCGCATCCTCGACATAGCGGCAATTGCAGAGCGCGCTCACGCGCGCGGTGTAAGGGTTGCAGTCGACAGCACCTTCGCCTCGCCCGCGCTCCAGCGACCGCTTGAGCACGGGGCGGACATCGTGCTCCATTCGATGACCAAGTACATCAATGGTCATGGCGATGCCCTTGGCGGGGCGCTTCTCGGCGACGCCCAAACGCTCCGTACGCTGCATGAAACGGGCCTGCGCTACATCACCGGCGCAGCGCTCTCGCCCCTGTCAGCTTTCCTAATCCTGCGCGGTCTCAAGACGCTGACGCTGCGTATGGAACGGCACAGCGCCACAGCCCTTGCGGTGGCTCGGGCGCTGGAAGCGCACCCGGCGGTGGCATTTGTGAGTTATCCGTTCCTCGACTCGCACCCTGATCAGGTGACGGCGCGAAAACAGATGTCCAACGGATCGGGCATGTTGGCCTTTGGCCTCCACGCTGGATACGAAGGAGCGCGCCGGATGATGGACCGGCTCAACCTGATCATTCGCGCCGTCAGCCTCGGCGATGCCGACAGCCTCATCTATCATCCAGCAAGCCTCACCCGTGCTCGGCAGCCGATCCGCAAGGATGCCCATTTGGCCGATGGAGTCGGCGAGGATCTCATGCGTCTCTCGGTGGGGCTTGAAGACGCTGATGACCTGATCGCCGATCTGCGGCGGGCTTTGGACGTCTTGTAATGACCTGGCGTGCGGCCATCTCTGCGCTCACACATAGATCTGGAGCCTTGCCATGGCATTCCTGAGCGGTCTTTCCGCGTTCCCCATCACCCCGACCAATCGTGACGGCCGCGTCGATAGCGTTGCCTTGCGCAGGCTGATTGCTCGGCTTGGCATTGCTCAGGTCGATTCCATCGGTCTTCTCGGCAGCACCGGCACATACATCTATCTGTCGCGCGAGCAACGGCGGCGGGCGCTTTCCGAGACCTTGGACCAAACGGCGGGGCAAATGCCGGTCGTGGTGGGTGTGGGCGCGCTGCGCACCGATGAAGCCGTGGGGCTCGCGCAAGACGCAAAGGCCCTTGGAGCAGCTGCGGGTTTGCTTGCCGCCGCCTCCTACACCCCGCTTACTGATGACGAGGTGTTCGATCATTTCTCCACTGTGGCGCGCGAAAGTGGCCTGCCGATCGTCGTCTACGACAATCCAGGAACGACGCATTTCCATTTCAGTCCACCCCTTGTCAGCCGCCTGGCAAAGGTGGCTGGGATTGTCGCCATCAAGAATCCGACAGACAAAAGCGATGCGATCAAGAACCACCTGACCGCCCAGAGGCGCACACTGCCGGAAGGGTTCTCGATTGGCTACAGCGGCGACTGGAACGCCGCCGAGGCCATGATCGCCGGCGCCGACACATGGTACAGCGTCCTCGCGGGCATCCTGCCCGAGGTCTGCATGACGATCGTCACAGCGGCGCAACAGGGCGATGCGGCCGAAGCGCGACGGATCAATGCCGCGCTGGTCCCGATCTGGAGCGTCTTCAAGGAGTTCTCGAGCCTTCGCGTCGTCTATGCACTCGCTGAATTGCTCGACATTTGCAGTGCCGAACCCCCGCGTCCCATCCTGCCTCTGCCCCCAGCAGCGAAGCGCCAGATCGCCGCCGCGTTGAAAGGTTTGCCATCGGATGCCAGCCGGTGAACAGCAAACCCCGTTCGGCAAGTGAAAGGTATTTACCCGCTCATTTCGAGAACTGATCGAAAACAACGCACTCGGCGTGCTGATAGCCATGGCTGGAGCGGTCTCGACGCCAATCACACCCCCTTCGAACTCGACAATCGACTGCGGAGGTACAGACTGCGCAGGGCACTCCGCCCATGCCGCACCGTTCGCCTTCAAACTAGGAATCGGTGGTTTATCCATTGGAATGGCATCGAGCCGGCGCTTTACTTCCGGCCCGGTGCGCGCATTGAAGCCGGTGCCAATGCCGCCGGCGAACACCAGATTTCCGTCCTCGACATTCGCCAGAGCACGCTTCCCGACCGCCGTAACTGTTGCCGGGTTCGCAGCCGATGACGATGAACTCATCACTCAGCACGCATTTTGTCTCACCCATTCTTGGCGCCGGCCGGATCGATATGGACTGACACGCAGCTTGGAGACGATGCCCTCGAGGCCGAACTGGGAGACTTGCGCGAGAATGTCGCTGCCGCCGCTGATCTCGTCGCTCAGAACGATGCCGTTTCGCGGCGTCTCAGCAGGTTAACTAGCGCTTTGCGCCGATCGACGAGTGGCCGATCGCGAAGACCCTCGCCGTCGATCTTGAGCAGGTCGAAGCCGGCAAGCATGGTCCTGACGTCTCCCGCCGCGGCCAAGAGCCCGCTGAAGACTTGGAATGCGCGACAAGCCTTCTGGTCAACGACGAACGCCTCACCGTCTATTATCGCGTCCGAGGCGCCGAGCTCGGCCACCGCCCGGGACGATAGCCGGAAACCTGAGGGTCCAGTCGTGGAGGTTGCGGGTCGAGGTAGGCCCCCGTCGATAGTAGTCCCATTTCATTTCGTGTAGCCAATCAGGGCCCTGCCGGACGCGGCCGACCAGCGGTCGATGTTCGCGACGACCCGAATGTCCAGTCTCGTGTAACCCAGCCTAAAGCGGCCTGTCCGCCCAAAAAATGACATTCAGTTGCCTCCAGCCTTTCGACACGACCCACTTCACGATCTCGTAACTCGCCAACCTAGCGGCTTGTTGCTTGAGCTGCGCGTTCCTACGGTGTGGTCGCTAGGCCTCAGCAACAAGAGCTCGGTTGCCAGGCGGGCGGAGGCTCAACGAGATAGCCAGCTCAGGACAAGGAGAGCAAGCAATGGTCGCTTTTACCCTCAATGGCGAGGCGCGAACACTCGACGTCGATCCAGAGATGCCGCTGCTCTGGGCGGTCCGTGACGTCATCGGACTCACGGGAACGAAATTCGGTTGCGGGCTTGCCCAGTGCGGCGCTTGCACGGTTCACGTTAACGGCATGCCGACGCGCTCGTGCCAGACCGCAGTCGGCGACATCGAAGGAGCCTCGATCACCACCATTGAGGGTGTGTCGGGCAAGATAGGCGAAACGGTCCAGGCCGTGTGGGCCGAGTTCGACGTACCTCAATGCGGCTATTGCCAGTCTGGCCAGATCATGTCGGCCGTGGCCCTCCTTACAGAAACGCCGAAGCCGACGGACGATGATATTGATTCGGCGATGAGCGGCAACCTCTGCCGGTGCGCCACCTATCATCGCATCCGCGCGGCCATCCACGAGACCGCCAACCGGCTGGAGACTTGAGGCATGTCGCAGTTTCTCTCGAAGCATACTGCCGTGCGGCCCACGCGCCGCTGGTTCCTCGTCGGCGCGGGCGTTACCACCGGCGGCCTCGCAGTGGGCTACCGGCCAGTGCTGGCCGCGCCCGACATCGCACAAACGACCCCTGCAAAGGTTCCGGCGAACCCCTTCCAGACCTATGTCGAGATCACAAAGGAGAACCGAATCATCATCCACTCCTCGCAGTTCGAGATGGGACAAGGCTCCTATTTCGGCATCGCCACCCTGGTTATGGAAGAGCTCGACGGCGACTGGGCGCAGGTGGACGTGGTCGGCGGATATGGCAATACCGCGTTCTACGGCAATCTCGCCTGGGGCGGGGCCGCACAGGCAACTGGTGGCTCCACGTCGATGGGCTCGTCGTGGGAACGCTACCGCAAGGCGGGTGCTGCCGCACGGGCCTTGCTGGTGGCGGCCGCGGCGCAGCGGTGGGACGTGCCAGCCGGCGAGATCAAAGTCGCTTCCGGGGTCGTGTCGCACGCCTCAGGGATGCAGGCGCGCTACGGTGACCTGGCTGAAGCCGCAGCGGGAATGCCGGTTCCCGACGACGTGCCGCTAAAGCCGCGCGACAAGTGGGCCCAGATCGGATCGGACAGCCTCAAGCGCTACGATTCCGCCGGCAAGACCAACGGCGCGCAGACCTACACGATCGACCTCATGATGGAGGGACTCCAGACGGCCGTTATGATCCATCCGCCGAAGTTCGGCGCCGAGATCGAGAGCTTCGACGCAACCAAGGCCAAGGCACTCGACGGCATTGTCGATGTCGTCCAGACGCCGCGAGGCCTTGCCGTGGTTGGCAGGGACACCTGGACGGCGCTGAAGGGCCGCGACGTCGTGGAGGTGACCTGGAACGAGGAGAAGGCCGAAGAGCGCGGCACGGCCGAGATCATGGCCGAATACAACAAGGCAGCAGACGATCTGGGCGCGGCCACCGCGCGCGACGACGGTAACACTCCCGCAGCGTTCGCCAGTGCTGAGAAAATCATCGAGGGGCACTACGAATTCCCCTATCTTGTCCATGCTTCGATCGAGCCACTCAACGCGGCCGCCCGAATCAACGAAGACGGCACCATCGATGTCTGGGGCGGACACCAGATGCCCGACCTTTATCAGGCGGCTGCCGCTCAGGTAGGCGGCACCACGCCGGACAAGGTGAGGCTGCACGTGATGAAGACCGGCGGCAGTTTCGGCCGCCGCGCGGTCTTGGATGCAGATGTCATTATCGAAGCTGTTTCCACAGCGCGTGCACTGGGACGCGGCAAGCCAGTGAAGGTGCAGTGGACCCGCGAGAATGACATGCGGGGTGGGCGGTACCGGCCGGCCTATGTGCACGCAGTCAAGGCGGGGCTCGACAAGAAAGGCAATGTCGTCGCTCTCCATGACCACATCGTGGGTCAATCGGTCTTGGGCGGTTCGACCTCTGCGGCGATGATCAAGAACGGCATCGATCCAACCTCCGTAGAGGGCGCCACCAACCTGCCCTATGCGATCCCGAACCTGAAGGTCGAGCTGACCACCACGGACGTGAACATCCCGGTGCTGTGGTGGCGTTCGGTAGGCTCCACCCACACCGCTTACGCGGTGGAAACCCTGATCGATGAGCTCGCCGCCGCTGCGAACCGTGATCCGGTCGACTTCCGCTTGTCAATGCTCGGTCACCATCCACGGCATGCCGCCGTGCTTAAAGTGGCTGCTGAGAAGGCAGGCTGGGACAAGCCTCTGCCGGAAGGCCGTTTCCGCGGCGTGGCCCTGCATGAAAGCCTCTCGACCTATGTCGCCGATGTGGTGGAGATCACCCTCAACGATGAAAATGGTTTCAAGGTCGACCGCGTCGTCTGCGCGGTAGATTGCGGCACCGCGATAAATCCTGACCAGATTCGCGCTCAGATGGAGGGCGGTATCGGATTCGGGCTAGGTGCGATCCTCCAGGAGGAGCTGACCCTGAAGGGCGGTGTCGTAGACCAAGAGAACTACGATACCTATACACCGCTCAGGATCGAGCAGATGCCGCGAGTCGAGGTGCACATTTTGCCGTCCGAGGAGCCGCCCACGGGAGTTGGTGAGCCAGGTGTGCCGCCGATCGGCCCGGCCGTCGCCAATGCGCTACGGGCGGCGACGGGCAAGACTATCCGCAAGCTGCCGATTATAAAGAACATGTCAGGAATGACACCATGAAACAGCCGCGATGAAGATCGCGCCGTTTTCGAACGCCTCCTGACAGGCGCTCATTTCCATGGGTCAAATTCCGGCGGCTGCCCGCTCCAATATCCGGTTTGGAGACGGCACCCCGTGTTCTGAACGACCACAGACGGGCCTTGGCGCCGGTTCCACTGAAGAACCGCTTTCGAGACGCAAATGCGTCCACTCCATGAAGAGCACAACCGTATAGCACCAGGAAGGCTAGCTACCTCCATCGCTTCGGAGACCCAGGAACCCCCAGAAAACCGAACCTCCAGAGCTCAGAGGCGCTCGTGATCACAATCGCGCTGGTGCGTGGATCATTGTTCAAGGGTTTGTCAATAGGCAGGCGAGATGGCCGATCGACATGATCTTCGCCCGATGCCCTACAAACACAATGCCAGCCGCTGTCACGGAGTCGCGAAGACGAAGGCAATGAGGGTCGACGCCGATACTCATCGTTTGGTTGACAGAGCGCTTGGAATGCCATGCGCTTCACATCGGAGTAGCCATCCGGGAAGCCTGAAGCGCTTTGAAAACGCATGTGCTGCGGCTGTTATTCATAGCGTGGATGACTTTGATCAAAACAATCGATTTCATCACTCTTCCGGAATCGTGCATGGACAAAAAAGAGCCTCACGCACCAATCACACGCTGCTCTAACGCGTGACGAAAGCTGCCTTAGGTATAATCCAAAGGAGAAAATCTTCGATGCGCCCTGACGTGCAGTGGAGGTCGTGCCGAGAAAGTGAGTTGCAACTGGCCGACAATGTCGGGCGGTGCGACCATGGTCGCTTCGGAGAATGAAATCGGGCCAGTTCACGGGGGCGGTACTGTTATTCGTCGACGGCCGCCCTTCCCAAGAACAGGCGGCATCGCAAGTTGGTTCTGCCGATGAAAACGACATCGCCGGATACATGTCAGCAGCCGCTCAGGATTGGATGATCCAGCCAAGCTCTCGGCGTGATGGCACTGTAGGCGTCACAGTCGAAGCATCTCATTGATCGTTTATGAGGCTTTCTTCGATGCCGCTGATGCCTGACGGGCGGTCGCAGCTGCAGGCGACAACACGCCTATTTAATTGGAAACAGTCGAGGTAAGCCAATTTGGCTTCCCGTTACTATTTGGAGAAAGAAATGCTGTGCCTAGGAATCAGCGGCGGACTTGACCAAGTCCATGAAAACCGATTCGAGCGTCCGAACGCCTTTATGCACGATGGCGCCGCGGTGCTCGTCCGAGACGGAAAGGTGATAGCCGCCGTAGAAGAGGAACGCCTCAATCGAATCAAGCACTCGAACAAGCTGCCAAGTGGTTCGATTCAATACTGTCTCTCGACGGCCGGGGTTCAGCTCAGCGACATTGATCGTGTCGCGGTCTACGCCAGCGAGCCCTATGCCAACGCCATGCTTGAAGGTATGTCCGCTTCCCAACCGGACATTCTCTCCACTCCGTTGGATGCTAAAATGTTGGTGCAGAACCTGTTAGCGCGTGAGTTCGGCACTAAGTTGGACAGTTCGCGTATTTCATTCGTAGGTCATCATCAGGCGCACGCCGTGAGCGCCTTTGCAATGTCGGGCTTCGAACAAAGTCTCATTCTAGCGATTGATGGCTGTGGTGATTTCCTGTCGGGCCTTGTGGCGGTAGGGTCTGGCACAGAAATTACGCAAATCGAGGCTTTCCCGGAGGACAATTCTCTTGGGCTGTTTTATCTCGAGACGATCCGCTGTCTCGGCTACGGCATGTTCGACGAGTATAAGGTAATGGGACTCGCGCCCTATGGCGACCCCGCTCCCTATCGCGAGCTCTTCGAGCAGTTGTACGAGCTCTCCGCCAACGGTGGCTACCGTGTTCACCTCGACCGCATCGGTCCGGCGTTGCTCCGCAACATCGAGATCAGGCGAAAGGGAATGCCTTTCACCCAGCAGCATCGAGATGTGAGTGCGTCACTGCAGGAAGCGCTTGAGCGGATCGTGTTCCACATTCTCCGGCACCACCGTGAGGCCACCGGCATGAAGCGGTTGTGTCTGGCGGGAGGGGTAGCCCACAACTGCACGATGAACGGCAAGCTGCTGTATTCAGGGCTTTTCGAAGACATCTTCGTGCAACCCGCGTCTCACGACGCTGGCTGCGCATTGGGAGCTGCGCTGATAGTCTCTAACGAGATGGGCCGCCCCGCGCCGCGTGAGCGACTGCAGGAGGTCTATTGGGGTCCTGATCTCGGGAGCGACCGCGCCGTGGAACAGGAACTGAATGCATGGTCCGGACATCTCGAGGTTGAACGCTCTTATGACGTAGCGAGCAGTGCAGCCCACTGGATCACCAACGGCGCCGTGATCGGCTGGGTGCAGGGTCGTTCGGAGTTTGGGCCACGTGCGCTGGGCAACCGCAGCATTCTTGCCGACCCTCGGCCCGCTGCAAACAAGGACCGGATCAATGCCATGGTCAAGAAGCGCGAAGGCTATAGGCCTTTCGCACCATCTGTGCTGGAAGAGGATGCGAGCGAATTTTTCGACCTCCCGGACGGTAAGCACGAATTTCCATTCATGAATTTCGTCGTTCGCGTGCGTGACTCAAAGCGCGCCTTGTTGGGTGCCATTACGCACGTCGACGGTACGGCTCGGCTGCAAACAGTATCGCGCGATGCCAACCCAGCTTACTGGGAGGTCATCAATGCCTTCAAGAAGCGGACAGGCACTCCAATTCTGCTCAATACGTCCTTTAACAACAATGCTGAACCGATCGTGGATACGGTTGCAGACGCGATTGCCACATTTTTGACGACAGAGCTGGATGGACTTGTGGTCGGGCCCTTCCTGGTAAAAAAACGGGCTGCAACGCTGCAGGATTGGACTGCGCTTGCGATTTCATTGCCTCCCTCAGTCTCCCTCCATCAAACCCGTGCTTACACAGCGCGAGATCATCAGGAGACTGTCTGCGAGATTATTCCGAACCACTCCAGCATTGACAGTGTGCGAATTTCAAACGACTTGTTTAATCTACTGATGCGGATCGAGGGCGAAGCCGTGTTGCGAGATCACCTCAATATGATTGAGCCGGATCAGGCCAGGCATGCAGCTCTAATGGAGGGCCTGCGAAGACTGTGGGAGCAGCGCCTGGTTCGGTTGCATCCCTCACAAGCTGGTCGGATGGATCATGGGTCCGATCAAACGCTGGACCAGCCCAATAAGCAATCAGCCTGATAGAGATGCACCTCAAGCTCGGCCAATCAAGGGTGTTTGTCGACCCCGCCTGCGAGCTCCCGCTGTGATTACGGGGTCGTCGCCTACGCGGCGGCGCCCACCAACATCTCCATCAGTCGCTTCGGCGACAAAGCCAATCATCTCCCGTAAGAGCAAGTGCTTTCGGGCAAGGTCTGCAGGTTCAAGGAGTTCGTTGAAGGCGCCGCCAGCTGGAGCTGCGTCGAGCGCATCATCGCGCATGGTCGAGCTCGGCGCCCAAGGGAAATCGCCCAATTCGACACGCGTGCGTTTGCGCTCATTCAAAACCGCTGCGCGGGTGGTCGAGGTGAAATCGGAAGTCCGTCTGTGCCAGCCGACGACGTTCCCGCAGCGCATCCTGCACATCGCCCTCGATCGCATTCCTCAACTCGCGACATACGACGGGGCGCAGGCGCCGGAAACGAACCCGCCCACCGCAACCTGCAAACTCCCGCCTGTCCTCACGACGGAGCAATCCTGTCGCCTGACCAGGCGCGTGGAAAAGCATCACAAGGGTGACCACAGCGTCGCTTCAGGCCGTCAAACGCTATTGCCGTGCGTCAAGGCGGACTAGGTGACCCGTCGGGAAGCCGGCACCAGCGGCTTTGTCGGGACAAGACACATGCTATTGGGATTTGACCGCCGCAGCCGCGAGCATCGCTTCTCCCATCGCAATGGCCCCTTGGGCACGCAGCATTTCGCCAGGGTTCTGAATGTCGCGCAACTCTTTGTTCTGGCTGAGTTTTGATTTTCCAACCAGGCCGGTGATCTCGATCTCCAAGGCGACGATTGCCCTGACCATCGTGTCGATGAAGTCCTTCGGCGCGTCGCCCATCTTCCATGGGACCGGCTGCGAGGCTTCTTGCATGTGAGTGAGCTTCGCCACGTTGCGGCGCACATACCGCTCATCATCCCGGACAGTGATGCGTCCGTGGGCATGGACGACGAGATAGTTCCAGGCCGGCACCTGCTTGTGGAATTCATGCTTGCTCGGATACCAGTTCGGCGAGATGTAAGCGTCGGCCTCACGGAAGATTACGAGAACCTCATCGCCATTGGCGACTTCCTCCCAGACTGGGTTCTTGCGAGCGACATGGCAATTGAGAACGCCCTTGTCTCCCTTCGAGCGGTCAAGCTCGAAAGGGAGGTGGTTCGCGTCCAGCGTGCCTTTGCTTTGGGTGACGAGGATACCCAGCGGGTGTCTCTCGATAAGGTCAAACAGGGCGTTCTGATCAGGGACGGCAAAATGAGGCGGAACGTACAACGGTTTATCTCCTGTCGCGAATGTGCGGTTGTTAGTAATCGGCGGGGCCTTACGGAACGTGCCCCTGAATCTTCGCTGCCGTCGACGAGTGCCCCGGATTTCGGTGTCCACCACGCTCAAGCACCGCCATCGTGAAGTGGGCGGGCACATCAGATGCCGCCGCATATGAGTGAGGTTGGTCAGTGACAAGCCGCGCACTCTCGCCTTCGCTTAAAATTTCCACGTGGGTACCTACCACAACGCTCAGGGCACCCTGACTGACCGAGATCAGCTCGCGCGTATCCGGACTATGAGCGTCCGCGGAAAACACATCGCCCGGCATCATGACCCAGCTCCACAGTTCGAACATCGTGCGTCCCGAGGTCGACGAATGCAGTTGCGCAGAGCTTCCCTTGGCGCTCGTCCAAAGCCTCCTGGTCTCTGTCCGCTCGATGGGAAGGCGCACCGTGGAAAGGTGCTCGTTCAACAAATCGGCCACCGAGAGCGAAAACGCCGCCGCCAGCCGACACAGTATGCCGATACTGGGGTTCGCCCTACCCTGCTCCAGCGCGACCACGGTTCCCTTCGATAGGCCACTTAGTTTAGCCAGGCGATCCAGGGTCAGGCTTTGGTCACGCCTCAAGTCTCGGATCCGGGCTGCTATCGCTTGCCCAAGCGCTTGCTCGGCATCAAACGCTTCCGTAACATTGGTCATTATATTGACTTGGGTCCTCGGCTCACGTATTGCGGTCAGTATAATGACCGGCACGAAATTGCAACTGCCCGTTAGGAAGGAATAACCGATGCGTTTTGAGACGAAGGCGATCCACTGCGGCCGAGGTGTCGACGCGTCCACGGGGGCCGTATCCATGCCGCTGCACACCAGCACGACGTTCGAACGAGGCGCCAACGGGTCATTTCCGTCCGGCTTCGAATACACAAGGGATGGAAATCCGACACGCAATGCGTTCGAGGCGGCCATGGCGACGCTTGAGGGAGGGGGAGACGGCATCGCCTTCGCTTCGGGCATGGCCGCAATCGCTGCAATTTTCGAGAGCCATCCGTCGGCGGGTCGGATCGTTCTGCCGGATGACATGTATTTCGGCATTCGTTCGCTGATCGAAGAGACCGACATTGGGTCTCGCTTCGACTTTGCCCCCGTCGACATGCGCGATTTGGACGCTTTGCGCGCCGCGGTGACATCGAAGCGGACTGGCCTCGTCTGGGTCGAGACGCCGTCAAACCCGATGATCCGCGTTGTCGACATTGCGGCCATCTGCGCAATCGCGCACGAGGCAGACGCCTTGGCGGTGGTGGACAATACGTGGGCCACCCCAGTGCTTCAACTGCCACTCGAAATCGGGGCAGACGCGGTGATGCACTCGGCGACAAAGTACATTGGCGGCCACTCGGATTTGATGGCCGGTGTCGTCATTGTCCCAAACGCGTCACCCCTCGGTCGCCCATTGCGGATGGTCCAGAAACACAAGGGCAGCGTCGCAGCGCCCTTCGACTGTTGGCTGGCGTTGCGGGGCCTGCAGACATTGCCGGTCCGCATGCGCGCCCATTGCGAAGGCGCCCAGAAAGTGGCCGAGGCCCTGGCGTCTCATCCGCGCGTCGAAAAAGTGCTCTTTCCTGGTTTGCAAACTGATCCGGGACACGATCTTGCTACGCGGCAAATGAGCCATTACGGAGCGATGCTATCCTTTATCGTCGAGGGCGGAGCCGATGCTGCAATGGCCGTGGCCGGCCGCCTGAAGATTGTTGTCCGGGCGACAAGCCTTGGCGGGACGCATTCTCTGATAGAGCATCGCGCATCCGTTGAAGGTGCGAAGTCCAAAGCGCCAGGCGGATTGCTGCGAATTTCTGTAGGGCTTGAACATCCTCAGGACATTATAGATGACCTGATGCAGGCCCTAGGCGAAACCTGCAAAGCGGGAGTCCAATGACGGGTGCAAGAACTCTGGCGCCGCTTTACGTGACGGCTGGCGCAGCCGACGATCGGCAGAACAATGTTCCTGCTGAGTAGAACGCACGTCCTCTGGTGAACCGCTACCGCCGTGTCGCATTGTCTCGGGCGTGGTGGTCGCCTGGGTGATGAACGTCTTCGGGTTTCCGGACGATGGCCACGCGCTCGACCGGATAGCGGAAATACCCAGATTTGCCGTTGACCTACTGCTGCTCGACCTCGTCGGAGATCGCGGTCAACAGATGGGATGGATGTGCTGGCACTACGGCAGTTTGACAAGCCGGCCATCGGGGCGCTAGCACCGTCCAAAGCCAAGAGTCGCAGGGCAGAACTGACCGCACCCAGCGGGCTGCGGGACCCATCAGCTAACGGCCAGGTTGGTACCTCAAGGCGCATCAGCACCATGGATGTCACATTGTCCTTGTTGCGAGCGCGATTTCGGAACTTCGTTGTGACGCAGTCTGTGCACAGAGCGCACCGCTGTAAGCAAATGAGCGGACGAACGACACCCAGTGGAGGAGAGAAGTGATGCGGCGTCAAGATCCTCCGCGCTTTGCGGCAAACACACTGATCCCTCTTCACAACCCGGTCTTTCGTTCTATCTGGACAGCCACGCAGATATCCAGCCTTGGCTGGCTGGTGCAGAGCGTGGCTATAAGCTGGCTCATGGCGACGATTTCAGCCTCCGATCTAATGGTTGCGCTCGTACAGGCTGCATCGACACTGCCCGCGTTCTTCTTGTCGATCCTTGCTGGAGCCATTGCAGACAGCTTCAGCCGCCGCGGCGTGATGCTTGCCGGACACTGCCTTATCGCACTGGCATCCACGGCGCTGGCACTCGCTGTGGGACTGGGCTTTGTTAGTCCATGGCTGATCCTGGGACTGAGTTTCTTGGCCGGATGCGGCTTTGCCTTGAACGATCCAGCATGGCACGCGTCGGTAGGCGATATCCTGGAAAAGCGCGACATACCCGCCGCAGTGACGCTGATGTCGGTGGGCTACAACGTGGTTCGGAGCATAGGACCGGCGCTGGGCGGTGTAATCTTAGCTTTGCTAGGCCCCCTTACGGCTTTCGCCCTCGCTGCGCTGAGTGACTTGGTCCCGTTGAGCGCTGTTCTGCGCTCAAAGTGGCAAGTTCGCTTTTCGCCTCTTCCGCGCGAGCGGATGACTACGGCCATTCATGATGGCATGCGATTCACGGCAATATCCTCAGAGATCAGAGTGGCGATTGTGCGTGCAACCCTATTCGGGCTGTCAAGCATCTCGATCCTTGCTCTGCTCCCCCTCCTGGTTCGCGACCAGCTGGCGGGAGGGCCAATTGTTTACGGGGTGCTATTGGCTGGCTTCGGCACAGGCGCCTTCATAGCCGGCATTGGCAGCAGCTACTTGAGACGCATTACGTCCCAGAACCGATTGATCACGCTCGCATCCGTTGCTTGCGCAACGTGTTGCCTTTTGATGGCCCTCACATCGTCGGTGGCTGTGGCGGCGATCGCGCTTGCAATCGGTGGCGCTGGCTGGGTTGTCACCTGGACCGGAACCGACGTGTGTGTGCAGTTGGCAAGCCCCAGGTGGGTCGTTGGTCGGACCCTGTCCATCTATTACGCCCTGACCTACGGCGGCATGGCAGCGGGCAGCTGGATCTGGGGTGCTGTCGCGCAGTACTATTCGCTGACGTGGGCTTTGGAAGGTGCTGCAGCGGCACTGTTGCTGGTCGCGGCTGTGGGAAAGCTATTGCCAGTGCGGCTATGGGAGGAATCGGATCAAGCGGCCGTCGACTTCAGGCCACCAGAACTGGCCCTCCCTTTGAAACCCAGGAGCGGTCCGATCGTGATCAAGGTGGAGTACTCGATACCCGAGGAGAGTATCGATGAATTTCTGAGCTGCATGCGCGAAAGGCGGCGCGTTCAGAGCCGCGCCGGTGCGCGGGACTGGACCCTCCAACGCGACCTTCAGAAGTCGACGCTTTGGACCGAGACATTCCGCACGCCGACATGGACGGACTATCTTCGTCTAAACCATCGGCTGACGGTGAATGACAGGGAGGTAGGCGAGCGCCTTGCCGCTCTGCACATGGGTGATTCTCCGCCTCGCATCTCACTTTCAATCGAGCGGTCGACAAGCCCCGCCCCCGGCAGCCAAGTCCAGCCTGTGCCTTTTGTATCGCGCCCGTGAGATAACCAAGACTTGTCTGGGCTTGGACACGGAACGAGCTACTCCTTGATTTGTCGAGCCTGCCCGGATTGCAAATCGTTCCGGCCGGTTAGGCGAGCATGAGAATTCGCGCGGCAATTATGTCAATCACGGGTCCCATGTTCAGCCCGCCCCCCTCTGCCGCCAGATCGGCTTGAGCACGGATTCAGGTCGCCCGTCCTTTGCATAGCGGCGGGCAACGAATAGCAAGGGGGCGGAGGGTATCCCCGTCTGCGAAGCGGGCAGAGGAGGAATCCGCAAGGCGGGTTGCTGGGGAGAGGGGTCGCGCGCCTCTTTCCGCCTCACTTAGAAAACGTGCGGCCAAGCACGTTCATGTCGGCCGTGGGCGGCCGCAACAATTGCCTACAAGGCGCAAGCGTCGTCACATATTAAGCGTAGCCGCGCGACAACCATCCGTGGTCACGCGCAATCCTGCGAATTGTCAAGCGGAGACAACGATCGCGGCACCAAGCAAAGTGGCGAACCCGATTCTGCTCGGGAGATCCCAAAGCTCTCCGAACCCTATTAGATCCATGAAGCGAAACACGGCGCCCTGAAGCAGGTAAAGCAGCAGTGTGCTCTGACCAAGCTCCACCGCAACAAAGCGAACTACGCGAGTTGAATGGCCAACTCTCCAGCATAGGAACATAAGCTGCATTGTGACTGCAGAAGTTGCTACGGAGCCAATGAACATCAGCAACACTTGTCTCGCCGACTCTCCATCGTAGATCGAAACGAGATTGTTGTAGACGTAAGTCCCTTCCCCAAACAAGAAAGCACACTCACGGCGTGCCGAGCAGCTTGGCCAAGGAGCCGCACTGGGGCCTCCGGAGTGAGTGTTATCGCTCAAGCAGCCACGTCGGCGCGGCCTAAAATCTTCGATGAGCGCGTCAGGAGAGCGTCGATCTCCACATTTCTTCCAGGAGATCGTCCCCACATCATCATGGCCACGGCTCTAACGGGCTGGTGCCCTCCCTTTCCCGTTTTTTGTCTCGATGCTCGGTTGCGCCGCCCGCCGGGGCAAGGCAAAAAAATCGTCGAGGCTGAGCCCCCACTGCGGCTTCGGCGAAATATTCATCCACGGGTTCGCATCACCGCGGGCAGCGGGCGAGTTCGTCGATAGGAGTGCGGATGGAAGTAGGCGATGCACATCGTCACCAGCGGCTCAGATTGTGTGAGGTCCACGGCTCGCTGGTTTCCGCCGACGACGGCGCGGACGGCATCGGTATGCGCAGAGCGGGTCCGTCGGCTTGGCGTCAGTTTCGGGGCAAGGGCTATTGCTGGTCGCGCGGCGCTGAGTTGGGCGGAGGATCGACGGCGCAACCCGGGGCTCCCGCGCGACGAGCAGGTTTTTTTCCCGGTCTGACCTGGCCTCGACTCCAGATGTCGCGATGACCGACGTGGCCGGCGCGATTGAACGGGTCTCATGCCCAAAGCTGCCTCGGTGCCCAGTAGCGGCACCGCATGACCCACCCGGCGCTGCTCGAAGTAAACCGCGGCCAGCCAACATCCGAAGGTGCGCCAGACCCGATGTCGCGGCGGCCTGATGGCTCCGGCGCCGTGCCGCGGCAGAAAGCTGCCGATCTCGTCTGGCATGGTCGCTGACCGCATCGTCACCCGGGCCATCGCAGCGACTTTTCTCCGTTACAAAGTCCCCGCGGGACGGACTGCCAGTTCACGCCAGGGCCAACAGCACCCGCAGGGGCGGCCGCCGCGTCTGCCGGTCCTGCGAGTAGAATAAGATCGGGAAGTGCGGCTTCATCCTCGATGCCAGAGCTCGCTTCGCCGTACCGCGGCCGCCATAGCCCCTTGCGCTATCACGAGTCAGCCCACCTTTCTAGCTGGCAGCCATCGGGAGCCGATCCGCAACCACAGGGCGGCACCTGTCGGCCCGGCTTCCGTGTCAACGCAGAACATGATGCATATTCCCAGCGCTTTTTGACAGAGCGAACTACAAAATGCAGAACACTGACTCTCCGCCAAATGAATGCTGCGAGCAAGCAGCAGGCGGAGGAACTCCGTCTGGGCTGAGTACCTGTTTCAACGTGAACAAATAAATTGTAGCCAGTTCACGAAACGCCAGGCCCGCTCCTCTGCCGTCCGATCGTCCAGGAAATCCCCTCGGCGCGCACCACGCCAGACACCTCCTTGCCGATATGATGCTCAAGCACCGGCCGCCAGGGCACCAGCGTGAACTCGCGCGATTTCTCGATGACAGCGTATTTTCCGCCGGCGAGTTCGACGCAGCGGCGCAGCGTACCGTCTATTCGATTGCCATGCTGCGCTTCAGAATACGAGAGCCCGAGTTCGTCCGAGAGCTGACTGGCAACACGGTTCAGCTCTCGTTGGCGCAGCATTGAAAGCATGTTGGCGCGATAGATGACCCGATCCTGCGCATCTTGGGCAAGACCTTGCGCGATCAGCCACTGCTGTCGGCGGGCCTGGACCTGACGTACTTCTCGACCGAAGCCAGAGTCGCGCAAGGACTCAGGGTGGGCTGATACCAGCTCCTGGTCGATCCAGGTGGCGCCGTCAAAGCCTACTTGGCTCTCCAGCGGCATTGATGAGAGCTTGTCGACGACAACAGGCTGGGCCCTCGCTCGTTGACGCTCGTAATCCGCGACGCGGTTGAGATGGTCGGGCGCGACTGTCCATGTGCCGTCCGGCTCGCGCTCGACGCCACCGGTCGCACGGCGGATCGCCTCCAGT
This sequence comes from Mesorhizobium sp. M0058, assembly GCF_040323095.1. Classification (NCBI taxonomy): domain Bacteria; kingdom Pseudomonadati; phylum Pseudomonadota; class Alphaproteobacteria; order Hyphomicrobiales; family Phyllobacteriaceae; genus Mesorhizobium; species Mesorhizobium sp. M0058. Next base: position 107,443 of record NZ_JAMYUQ010000003.1, on the reverse strand, counting down.
CGCCGCACGTGCGTTTCGGCAAAGCGTTCGGTGGCCGAGGGGTCATGCTTGAGATGGATATCGATGCTGTAGCGCCCGTCGTTGACCGTGGCGATGCCGGCAATTGTGCGGTCGACTTTTCTTGGCCCGGTGTCCCTCGGCCTGATCCGCACTATGCAGCCTTCTGGTGTCGGTTGGGTGGCCCCGCCTTTGCCGATATCAAAATAGTGGCTTTTGCCGTCCACGCCGTCGACGACGAGGTAATGGCGGTCAGTGATTTCGTCGGCCAGCCCGCGCCCGACGACACGTCCGACCACGGTTTGGGCCGACCCGTCGGATCGATCGTGGATAAGATAGTCGGCGGCACTGCGGACGAGCCCCTTGCCGGTCAGCTCGCGATGGATGGTCTTGACAATGTCGCCGCGCTCGCCGATGCGGCGTAGCGTGGCTTCGAGATCATCCTCCAGGCGCCAGCGACCCGAAGGCATCTCCTCGGCGAGGCCCATCCGCTCGAGCTTGCGCAGGCGGCCCTGGTGCAGCGTCTGGCGAAAGGTGTCTCGGCTGGCTGGTGAGACATGCCCCTCGTCGCGCATGCGCATCAGCTGCCGGTCGATGCTGGTGAAGCGTTCCTGCTCCATCTCCTGGCGCAAGCGCTGCTCGATCTCGCGGTCGGTGCGCGGGCCAAGGTCGAGGCTAACCAGTTCGGCTGCGCGCTCGCGCAGGCCAGAGGAGATGTAGTCCCGCGCGATGACGAGGTTTTCGCCGTGATCGTCCCTGCCGCGCACGATGATGTGGGTGTGAGGATGGCCGGTGTTGAAATGGTCGACGGCCACCCAGTCTAGCCTGGTGCCGAGGTCTTCTTCCATTTGCGCCATGAGGCGCCGGGTGAGCAGCTTCAGGTCATCATACTCGATACCGTCTTCAGGGGCGACGATGAAGCGGAACTGATGACGGTCACCGTTCGCGCGATCGAGAAAGGCCCTGCCGTCCGCGTGGTCTTTGTCGGCAGCGTAGAGCTCGCCACGCTCGCCTTCCCGGGTGACGCCGTCGCGCTGGAGGTAGCGGAGGTGCGCACGAGCTCCGTCGACTCCCTTGCCGGCCAGCTTGACGATGCGTGCCTTGACGACTGCGCGCCGCTGCCGAAACGCCGCGTGGCGGTCGCGTGCTCTAAGAACGGCGGCAGCAGCCCCGCCGCGCCCCACCCGGCTTCCGATGAAGCGGCTGCCGCGTCCGCTCCTGCCGCCTGCTCGGTTGACCGCGGCCTGGACCTGGCCAGCGTAGCGTTTGCCCGCCTTCGAGCCGCGCGAGCCAATTTTGCCGAGCCTCGGCGTGAATTCGTCATCCTGCATGCGGCCTCCGATGAACCAGCAGCAAAATCAGAGGCTTGCGCGCCAGACCCTCCTGGACCCGCAGGCAACCTCCTGGGAAAACGATGTGCAGACAAACACTTCGCCGCCTCCAGGAGGCGATGCCTTTATCTTGCCTTTCGCGGACCTGCCTCCCTGCCCCCCGCCCGAACCACGGTAGCCGCTGCCCTCACCTGCGATCCGGCCGGCCTGACCTTGCTCGCTCCGATCCGAGCGGCACCAGGAGTTGGCCATTCGGGCCGGTCACGGAAACACCGTTTCGGAGGAAAAACAGCGACTGCCCGGACGGGATTCCCGGCGCGGTTTTGGAACGGGATTTGTCGGTGAGCGCGTCCATATCGGCGGCCGAAATGCCCGCCGCCTTGACCTCTTCCAGATACGAAACCGTCTCGCTGGGCAGTGGCCGCCCACGCTGCAAATGCTGTTCGTAGCGCTCCGGCCCGGCGTTATAGGCTGCAAACAGGCCTGGAAATCCGAAGCGGTCATACATGGCGCGCAGATAGGCAGTGCCTGCCAGAATGTTGTCGCGAGGGTCGTGCGGGGCGGGTCCCAGGCCAAGCTCTGCGCGCAACTCCTCGTAGGTGCCTGGCATCACCTGCATGAGGCCAATGGCGCCGGCGCTCGACGTGACAGGCCGCCCATTGAGCGTCGTCTGCCCCCGGCTTTCGGCATCCATGACGGCATAAATCCAGGTTTGTGGAATGCTGAAACGCCGGCTTGCTTCGGCTACCAAGGGCTGCCATCTTGCAAGCTGCGGACTATGGGAGATGACGACCGGCTTCGTGTTGGTCGCGGCGGAACAGGAGCATGGTGCGAGAGACACCATGCCCAGCATCAGGAGGGTCACTCGGTCCATAGCGGCACGAGCCTCCCGATGATATTTTCGGTCGGCACCGGACCGAAATAGCGGCTGTCGAACGAGCGATTTTTGTCGCTGCCGAGTAGGAAAACCTCGGCATCGGCGAGCTTTCGGCAGGCATTCCACCAAGGCAGCGGACGGTGCTGCGTGTCGGTTGCAAGCCGGCGCGCGACAATCTCGCCGCGGATGATGATGGCGTCGCCGAAGGCGCAGACATGCTCGCCAGGCAGCGCGGCAAGGTGCTTGACCAGCGGCACGTTGCTGGGCAGATAGAAGCGTTCGGCGGCCAGATCGACGACCGGTTTTGGCGGGCGGACGAGTACGAGATCACCAAGAGCCGGCGATCCGGACGCGACGCGATAGAGGCCGACCGGCGCACTCGCCGAGGCGTTCCAGACCAGCCAGGGCGATGGTTTGCCGAAGGCGGCGAAGCCGATCAGGGCAAGGCCCATCGTGGCCACGGCGATCGTCTTGCGCGCCCGAATGCGCCGCAGATGGCTGCCGATCAGATGGATGGTGGGACGCCGGCTCATGAGCGGCCTCCCTCGCCGGCCGAGCCGGAATCGTGCCCGCCGTCCTCGGGCCCGGTCTCCTGCGCGTGCCCCTTCGACCAATCGCCGAGTTCGTCGATGTGATAGCGGACATAGCGGCCGTGCTTGCGGAATTGCGGGCCGCCGCCTTTGAGGCGCATCTTCTCCAGCGTGCGCTGGGACAGCCCGATATAGAAGGCCGCCTGCGCGGTATTGAGAAACGGACTGCCCTTCTTGGCGCGGGCTGCGCGTTCGTTTTCGTCGTCCATGATGATCCTCGTTTCGCTACGGACAAGCGAAGGCGAGGATCGGCGAGCGAGATCGTTTTGGGGACGGGCGAAGAGTGGGGGGCGAGTTTTCGCCGCCCCCTTCGGCGGCCTCACGGGTCCTGAGAGAGGCCCCGCGCCGGTGGCGGCGCGGGGCTTTCCGGATCGGCCGGTCAGTCGACCGGGTTCCAGATGATGGCGTAAGTGTCCTCGTCATCCTGGCCGGCGGCGCGGCCGAGATTGGCGTAGAGCTTGCGGGGGCCAAACTCGGGGGCGGCAATCGACAGGCTCACATAGTCCTTGCCGGAGGTCTCGCCGGTGCGGATCCAGCCCGCACCCACTTCGACCCCTTGCGTCAGCACCCGGAAGTCGGGATGGGTGTCGGCGCTCTTTGCCTGATTGGGCACGATATCGATGTCGGCGCGGACGCTGAGCGTCTTGAGCTGGCCCTTGTAGCCGCCGTTTTCCTGTTTGGTGACGTATCCGATCGCGGTCATTTCCAGTCTCCTCTTGGTGCTCGCAGGGAACCATTCCCCTGCGATGGCGGACCGTGATGGGCGCGTCCGGACCGCCGGAACCGGGACGGCCGCAGCGATAGCGGAGGACCCGCGCGGGCAGCTTTTTTGAAGCGAAGCGGCGCGAGGAAGCCGCCGCAGGCGGCGGGGAAAAAAGCTGCCGGCGAGGGTTTCGGGCGGGCCGGATCCGCCCATAGGTCGACAGCCAGCCGCAGGGGAATGGTCCCTGAGACACAATGGAGACAGGTGGCGCGATCGGTGACACAAGAAGCCGGCGGCAATGCAGAGCGCCGGCTGCGCGGGCTCTGTCGGCAACCGGATCGGACAATTGGCCCCATGCGCCTTTGGCGCCTCAGCAAGCAACCCGGCGCGGTGCGGGGCTGCCGAAATGGGGCGAACTGGCGTCGGAATTTCTCGCGCGCGGCACTGGCTCGACAAGACGCCCAATCGGCAGCCGGCGTGGCCCATAGCGGCGCGCGCGACCTGAGCGGCGGTAATCGAGAGAACCGCCGCTCGGGCCCTGATCGACTATTCGCGCACGAACAGCGGCTGCACCTGTGTCCACTGATCGGCGGTGCGGAAGCCGCCGCGGCTGGTGTAGCTTTCGGCCGGGAATTTCATCCAGCGCGGCAGCCAGGTCTCGACCCAGGGGCGGCCATTCTCGCCCGCCAGGAAGTCGCGGATGATGTTCTTTTGCGTCTTGACCTTCTCGGCGACATTGCCGTCCGCGACCAGCTTGCCGCCGACGTCGGCCAGCATCGAATTGGCGATTTCCTTGTCGCGCAAGAGGTCGAAGAAGGCATCGTCCGGTTGCCACCATATGCCCATGTCGACGTTCAGGTGGTTGCCGAGCGCCTCGACGACGGCGCTGCCGGCTGCAAGCGTCTCGGCCATGACAAGGGTGAGAACGCGCATGACATCGTCGTCGCAGAGCGCCAAGAGGCGCGCGAACACGCCGGCGATAACAACGGCGTCGCCATTGCCGCCGGCGACCAAGCTATCCTCATCCGGTGATCCGAGCAGGGCCAATACCTCGCGCCGCTTTTTGCCGAATGCGGCTTCAGCCTTGCAGCCGGCAAGGCTGGCAGTCACCGTCTCGTTGGCTGCGCGCTGCGGCTCAGGCCGCACCTGCCACAGGCCCGAACCGGTGATGGCGTGCGCCACCACGAGGCGCAGCGCCACGGCGGGATGGTCGAGCATGGCCGCGCGCACGGCGGCATGGGATGCAGATCGATATAGTTGTGCATCGGGCCGGTGACTTCGGGGCGCGGCAGCTTGGCGGCTGTTTCTTCTTGCTCGCCGCCCTCGCGGGCGCGGCGGGCTTCCTTGCGTGACAGCCAGCCCTCGTGACACTCGACCTCGCCGCGATGCGAGACAGTGATGACGATCTTGCCGCCCTTCTTCTTCGGGGTCTTCTCGTGGTCCCATGCGTGGAAATACTGGCCCGGTTCCAGCGCACAACCTCGCTCCAGCCCTCGTTGAGATAGGTGTCGCGTTTGGTGGCAATCGCTTCGTTCTGCTTTTGCCAGAACAGGTCGGCATCGGCGAAATAGCTGTCCTCGCCGAACAGGTCCGAGGTGATCAGGCCGGGATACTCCTCGATGGCAAACAGTGCCACCTTGGTGGAAATCGACTGGCCGCCGAACAGCCATTGCTTCAATTGATAGCCACGCGGCGCGTATTGATCGGGATCGGCACAGAGTGCCAGCCAGTCCTTCTGCTGCGCCTTGGAAGACATGGTGAGATGGCGCACCGGCTCGGTGTCGATCTCCTCGCGCCGATAGGCTTCGCGGATTTTGGGCAAGAGGTCGCCAAGCGCCAGAATGCGTTTGACCTTGAGATCAGTGATGCCGAAGGTCACAGCGATGTCGAGAACGGTGCGGGCTTGCCTGACAAGCCGCGAAACGTCTCCCATTGCCATACTTCGTCAGGATCGAGGCGGGCGAGGTTTTCGATCAGGAAGCTTCGAGCGCATCGGCGTCGTCACCGTCCTCCATGATGGCGCAGGGCAAGGGATCGCCTTCACCGCGCTCGTCGGCAAGCGATTTCGCGGCGAAATAGCGCCGCCTGCCGGGTTGTCCCCGCCGCGGAGGCCGAAGGCCGACGCGGCGGGACGGTTTTTGCGCCTATCGGCGCTGCTGTTCCGCCGTGTCGGGCGGAAGCTCGGAATGGGGCTTTGATAGGGCGTCTGCTGCCTGCCGCAGCAGTCGCTCGGCCTCGGTGACGTGGCCGCAAAATGCGGGCGGCTTCGGCATGGACGGAGATCGGAAAGCGCGCCTGGAAATGCAGGTCGCGCTCTATGCCGAGGCCAAGCGGCCCTTTTACGGATGCAAGCTCGGCCAGACTGACGCTGCCAAGTTCGGGGAAGCCGAAGCCGAGATCGCAAAGACCGAACAGCGTGTCGCCATCGGCGTCGAGTTCGCTCAGAAGCGAGGTCGCGGCACCTGTCGGATCAAACAGTTTCACAACGGAAAATGGTCGATGTCGGCGCCGGCGGCGCCATGGGCGAGCAGTCGTGCGCGCAGTGGATTGGTGATCAGGATCATGGAAAGACTCCTGGTCAGAACGGGTCGCGTTGACTTCTTGCGTCCGGCGGGAGAAAGGTTCACCGGACCTTCCTCTGATCCGCCTCCCCATTAGAGACCGACCTCGAGCAGCTTTGCGCCGCGCGCGGACACATCGGCGCGTCCATCAGGAGGGTTTGCCCGCGTGGTGATCGGCTGGACGCCGGGAATGAGCGTCTGCTCCTTTGCGGCGTCGGCTCGGTCGCGGTCAGTTGAGGATCGCGCATCGTCATGCCGCAATCCCTTCTTGCGCCTCGCCTTCCGCATCGGCCGGAAGGCCAAACAGGAAATCAGCGGCCTTCGAAGCTAGGCTGGCGGCACGGAATATAGCGCGGTTGTCCTCGCGCAGCACCTTCAGCCATGAGCCGATGTAATCGGCGTGACGCACGGTCGGCTCGATGCCGAGATTGCTGCAGACGAAGGCGGCAGTGATTTCGGCGACCAATTCTTCACGCGCGTAGGCCTTGGAGCCGAACGAGCCGGAGAGGTCGCGAGCAAGCCGCGTCGGGTGGCCGGTCCAGTGGCCTAGCTCGTGAAAGCAGGTCCGGTAATAGTCGATCTGCTGATGGAACGCTGGCTGCGGCGGTACCTGAATGTGGTCGCTGCCCGGCATGTAGAAAGCGCGATCGCCGCCGACCCTGAAATCCGCACCGCTGGCGCGAATGAGCGTCTCGGCCTGCGGCACGATCTCGCACTGAGGCAGAGGCTCGGCGGCGGCATGGAGCTCTTCCGGAAGATTATCGCACTGCGCGACATTGAAGACCGTGAAGCGCTTCAAAAAAGGCACCGCCAGTGGTGCATCGCCCTCGTGGCGAGCGCGCTCCTTCTCGTCCTTGGGGACAAAGCGGTCGGCATGCACGATGGTCGTGCCGCGCTCGCCCTTCCTGACGTTGCCGCCATGGGCAAGCGCCTGCCGGAAGGTCATCCAGTTCTGGCTGGGATAGCTGCGCTCGATGACGGCGCCCCACAGGATGAGGATATTGATGCCGGAATAGGTGCGCCCCGTGGACGCATTCCTCGGCAGGCCAAGGCCTGCTTTTGCGCTGCCCCATGGCTTGACCCATGGCACGGTACCGCGCTCCAGTTCGGCAATGATGCGGTCGGTGATCTCCTGATAGAGGCTGGCGCCCAGGCGCCTGCCCTTGCCTGCGCCAGCCTCTGTGCTGGTGGTACGCTTGCTGTTTGCACGCATGTGTTATCCTCCGCTCACCAATCGCCGCGCTTTCCCCGGAAGCGGGGTGGGCGGCGAGTCGCGACCGGAAAGGCCCGCCGTGGTAGGCGGACCGCATCAGAAGGACCGGAACGAAGAGGAGGACCCTGAGCGGCACGCGAAGGGTTGCGGGCTGCCGCGGCGGGCCTAGAAGGGAGTGCCGCCCACCCCGCGCCCACCGGGAAAGGCCAACCGACAAACCGCGCCGCCCGCAAGGGCGGCGACCGTCTCAGCCCGAAGGGCTGCCCACGCCAAGGGGCGAAGCCGAATGGCCGAGACCGCCTGAGCTTGCCGAAGAAAAGCGGGCTCGGTTCACGAGCTCCTGATGCGCGTCGTCAGGCGCGCGGGCGCCCGCTAGGACCGGAGGCTGGACAGAATCTCGCACGGATCAGCGTCAAGGGCCGCAGTTATGTCGAGAAACTCGATGACGTCGAGACGCCGCTCTGCGCCCTCGTACTTGGCCACGAAGGATTGGGGACGACCAAGCTTGTCAGCCAGCTGCTTCTGGGTCAGGCCTTTGGTCTTGCGCAGCAAAACCAGCCGGGCCAGGAACCGCTGGTGGCGGGGCGATCGAAGGGATTTGGGCATGGAGGCGAACCGGTCGGGTAAAGACCGGATCAGCGACTAATCCCGGTTTCGGATTATCCCATTTTGGGATATACTGCGTGCGCTCACAGGCGAGATCCGCAGGCATGAATGGACCAATGGGAACAGATGAGCCGCGAAGCTCAACTTTGAGCGATGAAGTCCCCTGGTCGGAGAACCTCACGAGCTACGACAGGGAGCATTTCAAGATCTACCTGCGGATCCTGGATGCCTGCGCCGACAATGCCAGTGAAAAGGAGATGGCCGAGCGCATTCTCGGCATAGACCCGTCCATTGACCCGGTCCGCGCCCGCAAAGCTCTTCGCAGCCATATCGACCGTGCGAACTGGATGATGACGACCGGCTACAAGGAACTGTTCGCCGGCTGATGCACAGCGCCCACTGCCACGTGTTTCGAGCAGGCAAGTCTCTGTAGCCAAATTCGGCAGCGCACGGCCGCGACAGCCGGCGCTGCGGGAGCGGTCACAACTGGTTCGCGTGCTGTTTGACTGCCATTTCCAGTGCTTGCATCAAAGGCACAGCCTTGGAGAAGAGGAAGCCTTGAGCGGTTCGGCAGCCAAGCTTGTGCAGGGTTTGCCGATCCGCCTCTGTTTCGACGCCCTCGGCCATGACCTCGATCCCGAGCATGTCACCGAGTTCGATGACCGATTTGACAAGCAGTCGGTCCTCTCTGGACTTGGCCAAGCCGCGAATGAAGCCCTGGTCTATTTTCACCTTGCGTATCCGGCGATCCTTGAGAGATGCCAAGGTAGAAAAGCCGGTGCCGAAGTCATCGAGCGCGATGGAAATACCGGCATGCGAAAGCCGTCCGAGCTTTTCATCCACTCTGTCCGGGTCCACCGGCGATTCTTCGGTAATCTCGATTTCGAACATCGTTGCAGGCAGGCCTCTTGCCGCCAGACCATCCAGAACCATGTCGTCGATATCGCCGGCTTCCAGTTCGCGCGGGGAAACATTCATCGCCACACGAATGTTACGACGGTCAGCTTTCACCAAGCCGTCGATAAAAGCACAACAGTCGGCGAATACGGTTTGCGTCAGCAGCTGAAGCATTCCGGTTTCGCGTGCGGCTGTGATGATTTCGGGTGGAGAGATGGCACCATGTGTCGGATGGGACCATCTCAGCAAGGCTTCAAAACCGACCACGGCCTCGGTGTCGAGTTTCACGATCGGCTGGAACCAAGGTTGCAATCTTCCCGTCTTTATCGCCGAATGAAGGTCCCGTTCGATGGACTGGCGGCGTTGGAGTTCCCGGTCGAGTTCGGCATCGAACAGGCAAAATTCGTTCCTGCCATGGCGCTTGGCCGTATAAAGGGCGATATCGGCCCGCAACAGCATTTCAGTCAGGCTCGACGTCTGCGCCAAGTATATCCCTATCGATGCCCCAACGCGCACGGACGCGACCCCGATATAGGGGCGAGCAATTTTGGCTATGATATTGGAGGCGAGATCACTGGCAGAAAGCGAAGCTCTCGTTGAGGGAAAAACCAGCACGAATTCATCGCCGCCAATACGAGCTAGCGTTGAGCCTTCCGGTGCTTCCTGCTCTATGCGGCGGGCGATCATGACAAGCAGTTCATCACCGGTCCTGTGACCGTAGGTGTCGTTGACAGATTTAAAGCCGTCCAGATCAATCAGCATTGCCACGAAGGGGCCATCCGCGGTCTTGAACCGACCGATGGCGTGTTCAAGGCCCCGCCTGTTGAGAAGGGCGGTCAAATGGTCCTCCCTGGAGTTGCGCTCCATTTCCGACGCAAGTCGCTCTGCCTCATGTCTCAGGCGGCTTGCTTCGCGGAAGCGCGCCTGCCCAACAAACGAAGCGCGGACCAAGCCGCCCATGAAGAGCAGAACGGTAAAAGCCAGAATGTAGCGTTCAAAATTGCCTTTCGCCAAAAGGCACGCCACCGTGATGAGGAGTGGAGGTGTGATGAAGCTGGTCGCCGCAGCGGCATACGAACTGCCATATGTAACCGCACCAGCTGAAATGCCCGCCAGTATGACCAGATGCATCGGTGCTTGTGGTGTTGTGTATCCAACAGTCAGCACGGCCGGGAAGGACCAGGCAAACCCTGCCAGAAGGGCAAGGACGCCAAACATGCGAAGGCGCGGCAAAACGGCAAGCAAATCCTGATGGCGCCCCGTTTCCTTTAGCTGAAAACGCGCGAGTGCAAGCCGGGCGGCATTTAGCGCATTGACGACCAGGAACCAGTTTGCAGCGGCAAAGCCGCCGCCAGAAAGGGCCTGCACCCCGCAAATCAGGCCTGACAGGATCGCGCTTATCGGCATCGACACGAAGAGCCCGGCCCTCAGGTCAGCAAGCTGATCCTGACGGATTTTGGCCTCCAGCGATTCTTCTTTCTTTAGGGGTGCCATGAATGGACCAGTTTGCTTCCGTCATTGTTCGCGAGGACCAAACCTATGCAAGCCCACTGAAGGACGGGTTAACTACCCAGGGTACCCAGTGCGCTCACCATGCTTCGGGTCACACCTTTGGCTTAGCATTGCCGAATCATCAAGGTTTCGCCCGCGCGCGTGCCTTGATCCGAATCATGCCATGATCGGCGACGTCACCAGGAAGCAGCCTTGCCCGCGACGCCGCGAGCCAGCAAGACAAAGAAGCCGTGCCGAGACAGCGCTCCAGAGCGGTAGCGCTCTGTGCGATTCACCGCCTGAGCATGGCCGAAATGCCATGGCGGACAAAGGGAAGATGTTGGGCAAAGCGGAGCCCAGCATGTCTTGCAAGCCGTGCCGCCGGGTGCTCGCTTGAGTAAAGACCGACAAGCATGTTGGTGGCATGATAGAGCGGCGCCGCCGACAGCCGCAGCCGGTTTTCGTATCTGCCGAGCATGTCGGGATCGGCAATGTCGCGGCGGGCGCGACATGCTGTCAGTATTTTATGAGCGAGTTGCTTCTGGCCGCTGAGGCCGATGTTGAAGCCATGCGCGGTCACCGGGTGCATGCCGATGGCAGCGTCTCCTATCAGTGCCGCACTCGGTGCCGAGAACTTGTGCGCCCAGGTCGTGACCAGCGGATAGGCATGGCGGGTGCTTGCCAGGGTCATCTGCCCGAGGCGTCCTCGACACCGGTTCATCAATTCCATGAGGAACAATTCGTCATCGAGAACAGACAGTCTATCGGTCTCGATTGAGCGCAAAGTCAGAAGCAGCGACGACACGCCTTCCATGAGCGGCAACATCGCTATGGTCTGATGGTGGTCGAACCATTCGACCGCGATCTGGTGATGGAAGCGCTCGTGCCTCACTCGGCAAATCAGCATGGAGTGGCCAAGCGGATGGATGTTGGCGCCAATGCCGAGCAGGTCGCGCATCGCGGACAAACGCGAATCCGCTGCGACGAGCAGCCGAGCGGCCAATTGCCTGCCATCAGAAAGCGCTATGACCGCCTCGTCGTCGCTGGTTGTTGCATTGACGACCGAGTTGCCGCACAGCAGCCGGGCATGATCCTGGAAGCAGACAACTTTGAACAGGGCATCGCGGATCCGACAATTTGGGACCAGCAATCCGAGTGGTTCCCCAGATCCGCTGGGAGTATCGAAGCACAGGGCGAAAGGGCTCGATCCGTTGAGCACGCGCGCGCCATGAAGCGGCGATTTGTCCGATGCGGGGATGGCATCCCAGGCGCCGAGCTCGCGAAGGATTCTCACTGATGCGTGGGTCAGCGCGATCTCGCGACCGTCGAAAGCCGGATTCGCCAGGCTGTCGAGCGACTGCCGTTCAACCACTGCCACCTTGAGTCGGCTCCGGGCGAGCGATGCTGCGAAGGCAAGTCCGACCGGCCCAGCTCCGACGACAATGATGTCGAATGTCTCGACAGAGCCGGCCATCAGCGTGCCGCCATAGCGGCTATCTGCGATACGAAGCGCTCTTGAAGCATCGCAATCACCCACGGTTGCCGCTCATCTCCCTCGATAGACATGCGTTCTCCGTTGGAAGCCTGGTCAATGAAACCACGCCGACGAAGAGATAACGCTGATCTGGATCAACCAGGCTCGATAACCCGGCAACGGCGGGTTCACGGTCGAGTGGTCGATTGCCGCGAAAACGTTGCATGTCTAGGCATTCTGAATGGTCGGCTTCCCAATCGCGTGCCCCTCCTGGGCAAAGGTTCGGCAACGTATTGTGGCTGATCCGTTCTTCGCACGCGCGCCGATATCATCATGACGAGGCAATCCAGCAAAGACTCGGTCGACTGACGACCAGCATCCGCACAGTCGTTGGGCGCCGCCAACCGGTTCAGCCTCGCGGCTCTTCCCGATCGATAAGGATCCGCTGGGCGGAGCCGTCGAGATCTTCGTATTGGCCGCTCTTCAAGATCCACAGGAAGCCCCGGTCAAGCCCCACCAAAACAGGCAGCGGCCATCGCATTCCGTCAGGACGGGCGTCTTCGCTGACGACAGCGTGCTCGCCAACCATGACGGGCGCTATACGCCGAAGGAACTCGCCGACGGCCTCATGTCCTAGGGATGTGGGAAGGGAGCAGAACCCAATGGGACTCTGCTTCGCGTCGCTTTTTCGCAGCTACGAAACCATCACCGAGAACGGATCCGTACTGAGGAGGAGGCCGTCCTTGACTTGCCCGACGCCGGCAACCTTCTCAGCCGCAACCATCGCTGCCTTCCGCTGACGCTCATCGACAATCGCCCCCTTCAGTTCGACAAGGCCGTCGCTGACCCTCACATCGATCAAGCCACCACAGCTCCACGATTGTCCCTGCAGTTCGGCAAGGATAGCCTTGCGAATCACGTCGTCATCGGGTGGCGTAGTGCCCTCTTTCGGCATTGCGCGGATCAGGACAAGCAGCAGATCAGTTCGCGTGATGATGCCGACGACCCTTTCCTGATCGACAATCGGCACATTGTTGATGCGGTGTTGCATCATCAAGTTGACAATCTGTGCAATCGAGGCGCCAGGAGGCGCCGAGATGACTGGTGTGGTCATCACCTGATGGATAATCCGTCCATTCGAGCGCGCATAGTCATTGGCGGTTGTGCCCGGGCCAAGATCAAACTCCAGCCAGCGCGGACGCACACGCTGGGTCCCGAGTTCCTCTCGGCGCAAGAAGTCGCTTTTGCTTACAATGCCAATCAGGGCACCTTCGCTGTTCGCTACCGGCAGGCAGCTGACCTTTTTTGAAAGCATGAGCTCGACCGCTTCGGCTATTGTCGCGTTCGCATGCGTCGTGATCACTGGCTTTGTCATTATGGATTCGGCTTGCATCCTCACCCTCCTGATCTTTCGTGACGACGATAGGACATCCCGACCCGCGGCGCGTTGATCTGAGTCACTTGGAACGAGGAGGATTCTCCGCGCCGTCGTCGCGGTCGATAAGAATGCGCTCCGCCGCGCCATCGAGATCATCGTACTGGCCGCTTCTCAACGCCCACAGGAAGCCGGACAGGCCGAGTGCGCCAAGGAACAGCGCCACCGGAATGAGATAGGCGAGCGTCGTCATGAGGATCGGGCCAAGGTGCCGGCCCGCGCGGGCCTGTCCTGCCGCGCAGTTTCGGACGACGCACCCGTTGCGAAGCCTTGCAGACGCATTGCATTTCCAATCACAAGCAATGACGAGGCAGACATCGCGACCGCCGCGATGAGAGGCGTAACATGACCCAGAATGGCGATCGGCACGGCCACAGCATTGTAAACGATCGCAATTGTTATGTTCTGTCGGATCAGGCTTCCCGCCTTGCGCGACACGTCCAGCGCCAGCGGGATCGCCAAGAGGCTTTCGCGCAGAAAAACGAAGTCGGCTGCATTGCGGCCAATGTCGGCGGCCGTGGCGGGTGCGATCGAGACATGCGCGGCGCTCAGCGCTGGTGTGTCGTTGAGCCCGTCGCCAACCATCAAAACCTTGTGCCCGTCTCTCGCCAGGGTCTCGATGCGTTCAACCTTGCCGGACGGTAGCAGGCAGGGAACGAAGTCATCGACACCAAGCATGTCGGCAACCTCGGCGCAGGCTTTCGCGGTATCGCCCGACAGCATTTCCACGCACATACCAGCGTTGCGCAGTTGATCGATCGCTGCCCTGGTGTCGAGGCGTAGCGCATCTTCGAAAACGAAGGATGCGACAATCATGCCGTTTTTCGTCAGGACTGTTCCGCCATAGCCATGTTTGCCTTCGCCGCCGGTTCGCGCCTTCCAGCCAGCCCATCCGCGTCGACCCAGCCGCCAGATGCTACCGGCGGCTGTGGCTTCGATCCCGAAACCCGGGTGCTCGGTCACCGCGTCGAATTTGTGCTGGCTGCTGCTGACGGAAAAGCCGGCAATGGCCTTTGAATATGGATGACGCGAATGCGCGGCCAGGTCGGCAGCGATTGCCAGCATGGCGGGATCAATCGAAGCTGCGTTGACGAGCCGTGGCTTCCCAAGCGTGAGCGTCCCGGTCTTGTCGAACACGGCTGTATCGATCGTCGCCAGGCGCTCCATGGCCGAGCCGTCCTTGACCATGATGCCGTTTTCGAACAGGCGCCGCGCGGCCACCACCTGAACGATTGGAACGGCGAGGCCAAGCGCGCACGGGCATGTGATGATGAGAACAGCGATTGCGATCGTCATCGCCCGGTGCCAGTCGCCAGTCACCGCCATCCAGCCCAGGAAGGCTGCCAAGGCGGTGAGATGAACCACGGGCGCGTAGAGTGCCGACACGCGGTCGGCGATACGGTGATACCGGGCGCGACCACCTTCGGCGGCCTCCATCAACCGAACCATTTCCGACAGGAATGAATCCTTGGCGGCCGCTGTCGCCTCAATCGTCAGCGGACCGGTGAGGTTGAGGACACCGGCCTGCACAATCTCCCCTGGCGCGACGTTTCGCGGCGTGCTCTCGCCAGTGACCAGTGAGCAGTCAAGATCCGACGCTCCATGAACGATCGTGCTGTCGACGGGGATTCTCTCGCCGGCTGCAATGAGCAGTTGCACCCCCGGTTCGATTTCGCCAACCGGCAAATAGTCCCGTGCGCCATCGCCGCGCAGCACCATCGCGCCACGCGCGGCCAACTGTGACAGGTTCTTTACCGCGGTCCGCGCGCGTTCGCGCATCACGTGATCGAGCGTGCGGCCGATCAGGAGGAAAAACAGCAGCGACACCGACGCATCGAAATAGGCGTGGTCGCCATGGGTGATCGTCTCATAGAGGCTCATTGCATAGGCTAGCGCAACGCCGACGGCGATCGGCACGTCCATGTTCATGCGGCCGTGGCGCAGCGCATTCCACGCCGACTTGAAGAAGATGCCGCCGGCGAAGGCCAGCGCAGGAATGGCAATGAGCGCCGAGACCCAGTGGAACAAATCGCGCGTGGCGCCTTCGGCGCCGGACCAGACCGATACCGAGAGCAGCATGATGTTGCCCGCCGCAAAGCCGGCAACGGCGCCGGCGCGGATAAGCTCCGACAGCGTCTTATCCTTCGCATCGGTGTCGGCTTCGAACAGATGTGCCTGGTAGCCCAGGCGCCCGAGCACAGCGACCAATGGCGGAACCTCGTCGCCGCGCCAGCGGACCGAGACCCGCTTTGTCGACAGGTTGACGCGGGCGGCCTCGACGTGATCGAGCTTTCCCAACGCCGTTTCGATAGTCTGGATGCAGGCGCCGCAGTGAACAGTCGGCACCGAAAGGTCGGTCTGACGAAGGTCGTCGCCAAGCGATCGGCTCGCCAGCCTGACCTCCTGGCTTGACGGCAGGACTGAAGCGGGGCTGACCAGATCCACCGCCATTTCAGCGCCCGGTGCACAGCAGCTCATTTCAGCGCTCCATTGGAAATCATGATCCTGCGCACGTCGCGATAAGGTCTTGCCAGACCTGCCTCGGCGTCGATTTCGATGATCCACACGCCATCCCTTGGCATGTGCTGTGCTGCGAACTCCTGGGCCGAGGCGAGGGCGAGCGTGACGGACTCATCCTCTTTCTCGTAAGCGGGATGGCGAAACAGCACCTTCACGCCATGCAAGGGAACCGGCTTGCCGGCGGCATCGGTGAGGCCATAGCGGACTTCGCCCCATGCGATGGTCAGCTTGCCGGTCCAGCCGAGGGCTGCCTGCGCGCGCCCTTCCCCGGCCTTCTTGTTGAACTGCTGGCTCGCCACATAGGTGTTTTCGACGACAAGGCCGGTCCAGCTTGTGTTGGCAAGCGTCGCCATCGTCAGATTGACCGTTATGACCACGCCGAAAAAGGCAAGGATGATGGCCAACATGTGCCTGCCGGTGAATTCGCGGGGTCTTCGCGTGGTGGCGGTCATCTGGCGGTCTCCGGCGCATTGAAGGTGGCGGTGTATTCGTTGGACTCGAAGCTGACCTTGTCTTCGACGCGGAATGTGAAGGTCTGCGCCTGGCGATTAATCCGATCGGCGGGCAGGCGCACGAAAACCTTCAGCATCTTCAGCCGGTCCGGCTCAACCTGGACTGCAAAGGAGCGATCGGCGGGGAGATCGACGCCAACGATGCTCATCTCTGCGCCCGCCAAGCCTCCAACGGTGACGACGAGCGTTCTTGGCTCGGGGATCATGTTCAAAAGCTTGACGGTGTAGCCATTGCGGATTGAGCCGTCCGACAGCGTCACGAATTGCGGGTTGCGGTCGTGCAAGACGTTGATTTCGAGCCCGTCGCGCGTCAGCAGCGAAAAGAGCAGGCCCAGTCCGATCAGCGACCACGTCGCCATGTAGACATAGGTGCGTGGCCGAAAGATCTTGCGGACCTGGAAATGCGCCACCCTGTCCGAAAACAGGCCGTCATCCGTCCTGACCAGTGATGGATCGACCGAGCTGGCGCCGCCGGCGGTGGCCAGGATCATGTTGGCGTTGTAGTCGGAGAGCGTCGCGTAGGAGATCAGTCCTCGCGCTTTGCCGAGCTTGTCCATGACGCCGTCACAGGCATCGATGCAGAGCGCGCAGGTGATGCATTCGAGTTGCTGACCGTCGCGTATGTCGATCCCCATCGGACAGACGGCGACACAGGCATTGCAGTCGACGCAATCGCCGACGGGATGCCCTGCGGCAAGAACCTTCTTGGCGTGAGGCGTGCGCGGTTCGCCGCGCCAATCATTGTAGGTGACGGTGAGCGAGCTCTCGTCGAGCATGGCTGCCTGGATGCGCGGCCATGGGCACATATAGGTGCAGACCTGTTCGCGCATCAGCCCGCCAAACGTGTAGGTCGTCGCCGTCAGAACCGCGACGGTGATGTAGGCGACAGGCGCTGCCGTGCCGGTGAAGAGTTCGCCGAGCAGGGTCGGCGCGTCGGCGAAATAGAAGATCCATGCGCCACCAGTCGCTGCGCCTATGACCAGCCAGGTGACGTGTTTCGATGCCCGCAGCACAAGCTTACGAGTGGTCCAAGGACCGGCATCGAGCTTGATGCGGGCGTTGCGGTCGCCCTCGATCGCACGCTCGACGACCAGGAACAGATCGACCCATACGGTCTGTGGGCATGTGTAGCCACACCATGCACGGCCGACCGTTGACGTGATCAGGAAAAGACCGACGCCGGCCATGACCAGAAGACCGGCGACATAGTAGAATTCCTGCGGCCATATCTCGACGAAGAAGAAGTAGAAGCGCCGGTTGGCGACATCGAGCAGCACGGCCTGGTCGGGGGCAAACGGACCCCGATCCCAGCGCAGCCACGGCGTCAGATAGTAGATGCCCAGCGTGATCGCCATCACGATCCATTTGAATCGGCGAAAGCTGCCCGAGGCCCGCTTCGGGAAGATCTTCCTGCGCGCGGCATACATTGGCTGGCGCACTTTGGCGGAGTTGACCGTCGTGGGTTCGATCCGTTCTATTTGCGTGTTATCGAGCACGAGAAGCTCCAGTCACCAGCGACGATTTCGCCGGAGCCGACTCATCGGCACTGGATGATGCCGAGGCCCGGCTTGCGCCGGGCCTCGTCGCTTGGCGGGAGGGGGAGGACGAGAATAGGCTTCTTTCCTATTCTCCGCCGCCAAGCGAATGGATGTAGACCGTCAGTTCCTTGACCTTGATCTCGCCGAGGCGCGCGCCCCAAGCCGGCATCACGCCGTGTTTCGGTGCGGTTACCTGGGCGGCGATGGCTGCTTCGCCTGACCCGTAGAGCCAGATGGCGTCGGTCAGATCTGGAGCGCCGAGTTCCTTGTTGCCTTTTGCATTGTCGCCATGACAGGCCACGCAGTTTTCGGCAAAGACCTTTGCGCCCGGCGCGACCAATGCTTGATTGACGACGGCCCCCGACAGACTGGCGACGTAGGCGCTGACCTGTTTGATCTGGTCGGCGGTGATGATGTCGGCAAAGGCGGGCATTTCCGACAGGCGCGTATTCGGATCGGAGGCGAAGCGAATGCCATGGGTGATCGTCTGCTGAATCTGGTCCGCCTTGCCGCCCCACAGCCAGTCGTCGTCGTTGAGGTTGGGGAAGCCCTTGGAGCCCTGGGCGCCGGAACCATGGCACTGCACGCAATTGAGCTTGAACGCGGCACCGCCGGCGGCGACGGCGAATTCGCGCAGCGTGTCGTCCGCCGCGATCTCCGAAACACTTTTGGACTCTATTGCGGCGACATATTTACCCTTAGCCGCTTCAGCCCCGAACAACTCGTTCCCGACATCGTTGCGGCTAGAATAGCCGAGCACACCCTTGGTTGCCGTGTGCAGTAGAGGCCATGCCGGATAGGCGATCGTGTAGCCGATCGCCCAGACTATGGTGATGTAGAATGTGCAGATCCACCAGCGCGGAAGCGGGTTGTTGAGCTCCCGGATGCCGTCCCACTCATGACCGGTGGTTGAGATGCCGGAAACCTCGTCAATGTGATCGCTGCTCATGATCAGTCCTCCTTCAGAGGAATTTGAGCTGCTTCGCCGGCTTGCCTGCGGCTGCCGGGACGAAGTGCAAAGGCAACGGATCCGATGAAGAAAAGAGCCATGGCAAGTAGGCCCCAGCTGTCGGCAAACTCCCGCATGAAATTGTACGTCATCGCCATTGTCCTCAGCGGTAGCCGGCGGTCTCATCGTAGTTCTTGAAATCGACCAGCGTGCCCAGCATCTGGAGATAAGAAACCAGCGCGTCCATTTCGGTGACTTGCTGCGGGTTGCCGTCGAAGTCGCCGATCTTGGCCTTGGGGTAGCGGGCCTCGAGGCCGGACGTGTCGGCGTTGTGATCAGCCTGCGTCATCAGATCGGCGTTAGCATGCGCGATCATGTCATCGGTGTAAGGGGCACCGACACGCCGGTTTGCGACCAGATGCGTCGAGAAGTCCTTCACCGCGATCGGCTTGTCCTTCAGGAAGGCATAGCTCGGCATGATCGATTCCGGCACCACGGACCGTGGATCTGTCAGGTGATCCACGTGCCACAGGTTGGAATAGCGGTCGCCAACGCGGGCGAGATCCGGTCCGGTGCGCTTCGATCCCCACTGGAACGGGTGGTCGTACATCGACTCGGCCGCCAGGCTGTAGTGGCCGTAGCGCTCGACCTCGTCACGGAACGGCCTGATCATCTGGCTGTGGCAGAGGTAGCAGCCCTCGCGGACGTAGATGTTGCGCCCGACCAGTTCGAGCGGCGAGTAAGGCCGCATGCCTTCCACCTTCTCGATCGTGTTATCGAGATAGAAGAGCGGCGCGATCTCGACGATGCCGCCGATTGTCACGACCAGCAGCGACCCGAGGAGGAGAAGTGTAGCGTTCTTCTCAATGACCGCGTGTCTGTTCATCAACCTCATTTTCTGTCTCATCATCGCGCAAGCTGGAGGGCGGGGGTGGAGCGCGGCATCGGATCCTGCTCGCGCCGGTAGCCGAGGATGGTCATGGCGATGTTCCAGGCCATGATCAGGGTGCCGGAGAGGTACATGGCCCCACCGATGGCGCGCATGATGTAATAAGGATGCATGGCGGCCACGGTTTCGGCGAAGGAGTAGACTAGGAAGCCCTGCTCGTCGTATTCGCGCCACATCAGGCCCTGCATGATGCCGGACACCCACATCACCGCGGCGTAGACAACGATGCCAAGCGTCGCCAGCCAGAAGTGCCAGGTCACGAGGCGCAGCGAGTAGAGCCGTTCACGGTTCCACAGCTTCGGCACCATGAAGTAGATTGCGCCAAACGAGATCATGCCAACCCAGCCGAGTGCGCCCGAATGGACGTGCCCGATGGTCCAGTCGGTATAGTGCGACAGAGAATTGACCGTCTTGATTGACATCACCGGGCCCTCGAAGGTCGACATGCCGTAGAAGGCGATGGCCATCACCATCATGCGGATGATCGGGTCAGTGCGCAGCTTGTCCCAGGCGCCCGACAGCGTCATCAGGCCATTGATCATGCCGCCCCATGACGGCATCCACAGCATGATCGAGAACACCATGCCGAGTGTCTGCGCCCAGTCAGGCAAAGCGGTGTAGTGCAGGTGATGGGGCCCGGCCCAGATGTAGAGGAAGATGATTGCCCAGAAATGGACGATCGACAGGCGGTAGGAATAGACCGGCCGGTTGGCCTGCTTGGGCACGAAATAATACATCATGCCCAGGAAGCCGGCGGTCAGGAAGAACCCGACGGCATTGTGGCCGTACCACCACTGCGTCAGGGCGTCCTGGACGCCGGAAAATGCGGAATAGCTCTTGGATCCGAGGAAGGAGGCCGGCATCGAGAGGTTGTTGATCACATGCAGCATCGCGATGGTGACGATGAAGGAGAGATAGAACCAGTTGGCGACGTAGATGTGCGGTTCCTTGCGCTTCAAGATCGTGCCCAGGAAAAGGATCAGGTAGGCGACCCAGACGATGGTCAGCCAGATGTCGACATACCATTCGGGTTCCGCATATTCGCGGCTCTCGGTGATGCCGAGCAGATAACCGGTCGCGGCCATGACAATGAAGAGCTGGTAGCCCCAGAACACGAACCAGGCGAGATCGCCACCGAACAGCCGAGCGCGGCATGTGCGTTGGACGACATAGAGAGACGTGCAAAGCAACGCGTTGCCGCCGAAGGCAAAGACGACGCCCGAGGTGTGCAGAGGCCGCAAGCGGCCGAAGTTGAACCAGGGCTGTATGTTGAGATCGGGATAGGCAAGCTGCAGCGCGATTACCACGCCGACAAGCATGCCGATGACACCCCAGAACATGGTGGCGATGGCGCCATAGCGGATTGGACCATCCATGTAGGCGGACGGGTCGATCGGAGCGGCAGGCTTGAACTCAGTGTTACGCAGTAGGATCGCAGTGAAGCCAGCCAAGGCGAAGAACAAGACCCACATATGCTGGCGAAAGGGTTCATCCACCCCAGCGCCAGCCGCCACCAAAGCCGCGAATGCGAACAGGCTTAGAAGCACGATTTCATTGCCGAATTTCATCGCAAGCCCCGATTTCCAATTCCGGCGGATGCCAAACCGCGGTGCCTTATTGCGCAGCCGTCGCCTGCTCGCCCTGATCCATGTCAGAGCCGCACCATTTTGCTCGAGCAGCATCGAGTTCGGTGCGATCAGACTGCGACGATCGAATGTGGAAGCGCACCACCGGCCGCCCGTTTATGGATGGGGCCTGGCGTCCCCGGTCGGGCCCCGGGTGCGGAGGCGACCGCGGGCGTGTGGGGGAGCGCACCTTCTGTGACGCTGGAAAGCAGGTCGACGCCTTACCGAACCCCGCGTTCAATGCCTTGGAACAGCCAGCGCCAGCGTTACGCTGCCGTCGTGACATTCATGGCTATTGGGGAGACGGCGATTTTCCCCTGCGGATGAGGCGTATTGACTTCGGCCAAGTGTGGATGCTTCGCCCACGAGCCGAAAGGCAACTGGCGCATACGATCGGATGGAGAACGGGCTGTCGCTACGCGATTTCTTCTGAGCCCAACGCGAGCATGCCCTGCCCCGAATGAAGTAAGTGGCGTGGGCCATGCAGCTTCTGCGTCATTCAAACGGCTGTAGCGCCTCGGCCGCCGCAGCGCCGTTCCAGCCGGCTCATGCTGTCCACGGTGACGCGGCGGTTGTTCTCGATCCGAATCACGCCGTCCATTCTCAGGCTGGTCAGCTGACGGCTCACGGTCTCGTTTGTGATTCCAAGGAAATCAGAGATGTCGGCACGCGTCATCGGCAGCTCGAAGCACGCCGACCTAGCCGCGGGGTCAACATTGGAGTCGATGTTCCGGGCAATCATGAGGAGAAAGCTCGCCACCTTCTCTGGTGCGGTCTTGCGCCCCAGAGTCACCATCCATTCGCGGGCCTCGTCAAGTTCGTTCAGCGCCTGCTTGAGCAGGCGATGCACAAATTCGGGTGACTGCTTCATCATCCGTTCGATGGCCGCTCTGGGAAACGAGCATAGCGAGACAGCTGTTGCCGCTTCCGCATTGATCGCACTTTTCATCTTGAAGGGCCGACCCAGAAAATCCGGGGCGAACTGCAGGCCGACAATCTGTTGGCGTCCATCTGACAGGCTCTTCGTGAGCTTCACCACGCCTGAAAGCACGTTCGAATAACAATCGACCGCCTCGGCGTCGCCGATCAGTTCGACCCCCGGCTCGATATTGTGCCGCGACGACGTCTTGGCGAGCTGAGCCAAATGGTCTGGCTCTAGCGCGCCACAGACACCGCGGCGCCGTGCCTCGCAAGACAGGCAAAGAACGGGGATGCCGGAACTGTGAATATCCTGCCGTAATGTCATTCGATCGCTCTACCGGTCCGTGCGGGCAGGATAGCATCCACGGTAGAAAAATCCTTGCGGCAGTTTGTCCGTGCTGAAGGTTGATCGAAATCAGGGCTTAGGCTCATCCAAGCATCCACAGTTCGGGCGACGCAAACACGGTGGACCACGACATGCGACAAAAGCTAGTTGCCAGATTTGGCGAGAACGTCCCGCGCTACACGAGCTACCCGACCGCGCCGCATTTCCATCCAGGCGTTGATGCTGCCGTTTGTCGTGGCTGGCTGCAAGCGCTCGGCGGTGCTGACGAGATCTCGCTCTATCTGCACATCCCTTACTGCGACAAGCTTTGCTGGTTCTGTGCCTGCCATACCAAGCAGACACGCCATTACGAACCGGTGACCACATATCTGCGCTCACTGCATGCCGAGATCGCCACCGTCGCCAGTCTTGTCGCAGGCAAGGGTCGCGTCCGTGCCGTCCATTTCGGTGGCGGTTCGCCGACCATCCTCAAACCCGAAGATATGGTGGCGCTGGGAACGGCCCTGCGCAACAGCTTCGGCTTTCTTCCCGGCGCCAAGATCAGCGTTGAAATCGAACCCAACGATATGGATGGAGCCCGCCTCGATGCGCTTGCCGAAATCGGCATGACTCGTGCGAGCCTCGGCGTCCAGGACTTCGATCCGAAGGTTCAGAAGGCAATCAACCGCGAGCAGAGCTTTTTGCAGACCAAAGCGGTAGTCGACGGTGTTCGTTCGCGCGGCGTCGAATCCGTCAATCTAGACCTGCTGTACGGCCTGCCGCACCAGACCAGGGCGAGCGTTTCCTCAACGGTCGCGCAGGCACTGACCCTGGAGCCGGACAGGATAGCGCTTTTTGGCTACGCCCATGTGCCGTGGTTCAAGAAACATCAGACGATGATAGACGAGGCATGGCTGCCCGGTCCCGCGGAGAGATTTGCTCAATCGCAACTGGCGGCGCGGGCGATCGTGGACCAGGGGTACGAAGCAATCGGCCTCGACCATTTCGCCAAACCCGGCGATGCCCTGGCCCTTGCCGCCCGCGCCGGAACACTGCACCGGAACTTTCAGGGTTACACCGACGATTGCTGCGAAACCTTGATTGGGTTAGGCCCATCGTCCATCAGCCAGTTTCGGCAGGGCTATGCGCAGAACATGCCTTCGACCAGCGAATATCGATGCACGGTTGATGACGGCGGGCTGGCCGCTGTTCGGGGTATCGCACTTTCCAACGACGACCGCGTTCGCGGCTGGATCATCGAGCGTTTGATGTGCGACTTCGCCTTCTCGGCCATCGATCTGGTGGAACGCTTCGGCGAGGCCGGCCAGAGGCTCCTCCTTCAGTCAAGTTCCATGGCCCTCCACGATCCGGTTCGATTGCTTGAACTTGATGGCGACAGATTCGTTGTGCCGGCTGAAAGTCGCCCTTTCATCCGAAGCATCGCGGCCAGGTTCGACAAATATTTCGAAGCTGGAACGGCCAAGCACTCGGCGGCAGTCTGAGCACTCAGAGGAACGGTCATGCCTCTCAGTCGATCATGGACCGCGGTACGTTTGTTGATCGGCGACCGTCTATCGAGACAAGATTCGGAGCGGACCAGACGCGTCTTGGCGCAGCGACGAAATCGTCCGCTCGAGCCCTGCCTGTCGGATCATGGTTGTAGGCGACAGCTCCCTTCGACCTGAACCACCCGTTCACCCGAATTCTGCCGGCGCAGTTCCAGTGGAAAGGGCCTGGGCTAGACGGCTCTCTTGTTACCCCAGAGCACAACGTGCAGCTGCGGTAGCACGCGGGCCTCGAACCATCGGTCGCGGGTCACGCTGTCAACCAGCCACTCCATGCGCTTCAATATTCCGTCAAGGTCGACAGGCGCGTCATCATTTGTGGGGTGTGGCGGCGTGTGATTGCCAGGCTGCAGATAGATCGGAAGTTGCGGAAATTGCGCAGCGGCGTCTTTCGCGTAGGTGTAGTCCCTTTCGTCGAAAACAATGAGCTTGAGCACGACTTGGGGCTTGCCTTGTGCCGCCTGGAGGCACGCCTCGACAGCGGCCCAATCTGTCGTCATTTGGCTTGACGGCGGCTTTGGACTGAGGATCAGCACGTCAAGCTGCGCAAACCAGTCCCTGGCAAGCGACCCTTGGGTTTCCAGCGCAAAACGGTAACCGTCACCATGGCCCCGGTCGATGAGCGCGCCGAGCGGCTGGATGGCCGGATTGCCGCCTGATAGCGACACCATCAGCGGGCGGCCACCGGAAAGGGCAAGCACATTTTTCCACACCGCGCCAACGGACATCATCTCCCATTCATGGCGGAATTGATTGTCCACAGCATGGAGGCTGTCGCACCAGGAACAGCGATAGTCACACCCGCCGGTTCTGACGAAGATCGTCGGCAAACCTATGAGCACGCCCTCGCCCTGGATCGTCGGCCCGAAAATCTCGCTAACGCGGATTGCGGGATGAGTATTCGTCATGGCCGGTATTCCGCCCAGGTTTTCGGCGTTTCGCTCACCCGCACGGCCGCGGTTTCGCTCAGGCGTGCCTTGCACCATTCGTAGAAATGTCTGGCCAGATATTCCGCCGTGACTTGCTCGTGTCCCAGCACGTCGTTGAGATGTCGGTGGTCGAAGCTCTCGTCGATGTAGCGTTTGAATGGCGCCAAGTCATGGTAGTCGCGCACGAAGCCGTGATCGTCCAGTCCATCCGCTGAAAGCTCCACTTCGACGATGTAGTTATGTCCGTGCAGGCGCGCGCATTGGTGATCGGGTGGCAATGAGGTGAGCTGATGCGAGGCTGAGAAGTGGAATTCCTTGGTGATGCGGAACATTACGCGGTGGTCCTTCGCAGCGCTCCGAGCCAGAAGTCGGAGTCCTCATACTCCGTTGGGTCCGGGTGCCCAGCGATGTGAAACGCCTCACGCCGCTCGACGCAGGTCCCGCACCTCCCGCAATGACGCTCGGCGCCCTTGTAACAGGACCAGGTCTGCGCAAACGGCGTGCCGTATGTGGCTCCATCCGTAACAATGTCCGCCTTCGCCAGGTTCACATAGGGTGCATAAAGGCGAATCTGCGCGTAGCCGTCGAGCGCGTGGTCCTGCATCATCTGGAAAGCGTCGATGAAGGCCGGACGGCAATCGGGATAGACAACGTGATCCCCACCATGCACGGCCGTCGCCACTGCGTCAGCGTCTTGCGCTGCGGCGAGGCCGAAGGCAATGGCCAACATGATGGCGTTCCGGTTGGGCACCACGGTTATCTTCATCGTGTCTTCGGCATAGTGCCCGTCGGGCACGTCCACATTGTCGGTCAGCGCGGAGCCGGAAAGGCCGCCGCCGATCTCGTGGATATCGATGATTCGCTGCGGGACACTCAGGCGCTCCGCGCAAAGGGTGGCGAAGCCCAATTCCTTCCTATGCCGTTGGCCGTAATCGAACGATAGCAGGCCGGTAAGCTGGTGCTCCGCTGCCACCTTGTGGGCAAGAGTAACGGAATCCAATCCGCCGGAGCAGACGACGAGAGTCTTCATCGTTGGGTCCATGTTTTAACCGGGTAGGCTGCGACCGGAGATTTCTCTGCGCTCAAGTACTTCAGGAAAACCATTTTGTGAAGTGAACGGAGACCAATTCGTGCGCTTGCGTGCGATGCGCAAAAAGCCTTCGCGGTGAGCTGCAAGGACACGGACGAGACGTCACCCTTGAGCGGAATGCTCAGAGTCGAACGCTTCTCGGGGACAAAGTTCTCGACGAGCAGAGCCTGGCGGTCCCGAGCGCCGAGCGACGCCGGTGCAACGGTTTCGGGGTACAAAGCCGAGATGGGCTTGCCGCAAACAGCTCACTAATCAGGGATGTTCAGCGATGCCGAAATCCAGATATCGGGATGGATTATGAGGTCAATTGTCGCGACAGCTTGGCTGGCCTGCTCCTTGCGTTTCGTAGAAGCAGCGCATTCCACTTCAGGAGCATTTTGATGAGCACGCCCTCAATGGATGACCGGCGAACCCTGAATAACCGGTCGTGAGCCGACATCTGTGAACAAGCGGTGTGGTCGATTGCAATCACCCATGTCTTGCGCACAGGTACCTCATGGCAGTGGATGAACTGAACTTGATGGTTTTACAGATGGCAGTCGAAAGCGTCCGCTCGCTCTCGTTGAGCTTCGCTGAAAAAGCCGCCGAGATAGCCACCAGGAGCCGCGGCAGCCTGCTTTTCGACGTTCGGATCGACGGTGACGCGCAGGTCCAGCGGGTCGCAGCCATCCGATATCACGGCGGCCAATTCGGCGTGCTGGCGTTAGACGGACACGGCCTAGTTACCCACTATTGCATCGTTAACGGTATGTTCTCACATTACATTGCGGCCTTGGAGAGCTGGCACAGGATGCCCCTGTCGATGCAGGCCAAGATGGATGCCAACGGCAATGCCCGTCTTTTCGTAGCGGCGTTGCGGGATGCCGGACATATGCTGGGCACCTAGCATATGGCCAGAGTGCATCTCTGAATTTGCATGTGCATCACTGCGATGGCGCCGGCATGATCGTGATGCTCGAAAAGGGCTGCGGCGGCCGTGGCAAAGCGGTCGCCGCGATGATGGTGTCAACGGCGTTGCATCGATGCGAGCGTTTAGACAGAGGTCTCCTCCTGGCATCGCGCGCATGCAAGGAGCTACGCAAGCGCAAATGTATCAAGTATTTTGAAGCGACGACCCCTCATGCATATGGAGCTGCGATGCACGGGCGGCATAAGCCTCGTTGCCATCTAGCCGCCTTGATGCACGGCGATGAGCTTTCGGCGGCCTGCATCGGCGATCTGGCCGCCCTGTGCATTTTGACAAGCCTCGTCGGGTGCCGGCGATGATCCGTCGTGATGGCAGGCGGGGGTTTACAGGTTGCGGTCGGCGGGTTCGTTTCGGGCGCCTGCGCCCATCGTTATGTCGCGAGTTGGGGGATGCGATCGAGGACGATGCGCAGGATGCGCTGGTCGGGGCACGATGTCGGCAGGTGCAGGCGGATTTGCGATTTCATCTCGACCACCCGCGCAGCGATTTTGATGAGGCGCAATCGCAGCGTGTCGAATTGGGCGACGGCAAAGCTCGAGCGCCTCGGCATCGCGGCCCGCAAGCCCCACATCAACCAGTAAGCACCGGCATTCAGGAATAGCCGGAACTGGTTGGCCGTCGCTCTGGTGCAGGATGTGCGGTCGGCGGCAAGATGCGTCTTCCACGATGTGGTTCTCGGCCGCGCCGCGCCGGCAGTAGACATCCTCGTAGAGCGCCTTGGCCTTCCCACCGGCAAGGTTGGTGACGACGAAGCGGATATCGCCACCGTGGGCGCCGACCTCGACCCGCGCGATGATGCGCTCGACGCGGCTCCAACTAGCGGCGCCGTCAACGAACTCCTTGAACCTGCGGACCTTGCCTGTCTTGGCCGACGCTTCGAAGCGCGCCGTCGTGCTGGCATCCAGATCCGCGACATGCTTGCGCAGGATCGTGGTGGGCGCGAGGCCAAAGATGAAGTCGACGTCGTTGGGGCGGCACCAGTCGGACCTGCGGGTTGCAATAATGGCTATCGCCGCGGAGCAGGATACGAATGTTCAGCCAGTTGATCCGGATCGCCCGCACCAGACGGCGCAGGTGGGGGCGGATCTCAGCCCCACTCGGCCGCTTGGCCGGTCGCAGGATCGCGCTGACGAACCGTCCCGCACCATCGAACACGACGATCCGGCTGGAAGCCGTACTCGTCATGGTGGGCATTGAACAGGCGAAGCTGTTGGCCTCCGTGCACAGCGTCGAAGGTGTCGAGAGCGCGGCGCAGCCGGTTGGCGTCGTTGCCGTCCTCGTAGCCCGCGGCGATCATTTTCATGCGAAAGCCGATCATGTCCGCCAGGCTGTGGACGACCTGGTCCGGGCAGCGCGGATCGTCGATGCAACGCGGCAGACGCTCGGCCATCCGCAACCGCTTTTCCACCTCGGCCAAGGCCAGAACGCCGCTGTTGGACGACAGCATGCCGCCGTCGAAACGGGCGACGACGGACTTGCCGCCGACTGATGACAAACCGCTCAGCGGCAGCGCAAGATCGTTCATGGTGGGTGTGGTCTCGGGAAATGGTTCGGATCGGCTTAAGCAACCAAATCCTACGTCATTTCAACGGGCTTGCGCCACATCCACCAACCCCCATGAATTTGGCTAGGTTGATGCGGCGTGCCGCCGCCGTGAGGCTGCGCTCGCTCAGCAGCGCGTCGAGAACGACGAGAAGATTCAGATCGAGCCCTTTGAAACGAATGTCTTAGCTATCCATAGCGTGGATGAATTTGATTGAAACAAAGGATTTTACCAATTTTCCGGAATGTCGCATGGACCTGGCAGGATCTCAAGTGCGCCGATCACTGCCCCTATCGCGTGGCGAGTCCCTTGAGAAGAGCCCGAAAGAGGAAATCTGTCGCGTGCGGTGGAGATTGTACTGGAAATGAGAGGCAGCGCTCCGATCATGTCGAACTCTCCGACGAATGGCGGACCGGTACAATAGTTGATCGCAACTGGTCCGGAGCTATGAAACATCTCGATTACATATGAGGTGCCGAGTGAATACGCTGACAGCACCCACCGTCGCAGCGTTTAGCTGACGTTTGACGACGGTTCCTATCCATTTACACGCAGATTCTTGATGTGCTGGCGCAAAAGCGGGAGGCCGGCGACTTTTCTTCGTCATCGGGCTGACGCCGCAGAAGCCGGAACTCGTCCGGTTCCTATGGGCATTGGGCTTGGTCGGCGCACAGGGCTCCATGAGGGGCAATTTTGGCAACGCG
The DNA here is from genome assembly GCF_040323095.1 of Mesorhizobium sp. M0058. Lineage (NCBI taxonomy): Bacteria > Pseudomonadati > Pseudomonadota > Alphaproteobacteria > Hyphomicrobiales > Phyllobacteriaceae > Mesorhizobium > Mesorhizobium sp. M0058. The sequence goes on along the minus strand of NZ_JAMYUQ010000003.1, from coordinate 78,131 downwards.
ACGCGACTCGGGTTTTGAACGACGCCGAAAACGCAAGCTGGAAAGGAACAAGATGGCAGATCAACTCGCCAACGAAATAATCGCCATGATCAAGAAGCGCGCCGCGTCGGAGGGCGGCATAGCGCCTGCCACAGGCGGCGAGATAACGGCTGCCACGAGACTGACTTCGCTCGGTATCGATTCACTGGGATTGGCGGACGTTCTCTGGGACCTGGAGCAGGCCTACGGCATCGAGATCGAGATGAATACGGCCGAGGCATGGTCGGATCTCCAGAATGTTGGGGACATGGTGGAAGCCGTGCGCAGCTTGCTCGCTACGGGGGTGTGAATGGACAGGCGCGTCGTGATTACTGGGATTGGCGGGATTTGCGGGCTTGGGACCAACACCGCCGCCATTTGGACAGAGATGCGAGAAGGCCGCTCCGCCATCGGCCCAATCGTCAACTCCGAGCTCCATGAATTGAGGGTCAGGATTGGTGCCGAGATCAAAGCGCTGCCGGAGCATGACATCGACCGCAAGCAACTCATCTCCATGGACCGCTTCAGCCTGCTCGCTGTTCTTGCGGCGCGCGAAGCCATGCGTCAGGCCGGACTTTCCTCCAAAGAGGGAAATAGCTATCGCTTCGGTGCGACGGTGGGCGTTGGCGGCTGCGGGTGGGATGCGATCGAGCAAACCTACCGCGCCATCCTGCTGGGCGGTAAGCGTGCCGCTCTCTTGACTGTACCCAAGGCGATGCCGGGTGCCGCTGCCGGCCAGGTCAGCATGAGTCTCGGCCTGCGCGGGCCGGTCTTCGGCGTCACGTCCGCCTGTTCCTCGGCAAACCATGCGATTGCCTGCGCGGTGGACCAGATCAGGCACGGCCGGGCCGACGTGATGCTTGCCGGCGGCAGCGAAGCGCCGCTCATATGGGGTGTGCTGAAGGCATGGGAAGCGATCCGCGTGCTTTCGCCCGATGCTTGCCGGCCATTCTCGGCCGATCGCCAGGGCCTATCGCTTGGTGAAGGCGCCGGCATGGCGGTGCTGGAAAGCTACGAGCATGCCCTGGCTCGGGGCGCCACCATCCTTGCCGAAATTGCCGGTGCCGGCCTTTCCGCCGATGCGTCCGACATCGTCGCGCCGACTGTCGAGGGGCCGGAGGCAGCAATGCGGGCCTGCCTTGCCGATGCCAGGCTGGACGCCGAGGATGTCGACTATCTCAACGCGCACGGCACCGGCACAAAGGCCAACGACCAGATCGAGACGGCGGCGATCAAGCGAGTCTTCGGTCAGCACGCCTTCTCAATGTCCATTTCTTCTACCAAGTCCATGCACGCGCATTGCCTCGGCGCGTCCGGCGCGCTCGAGTTGATCGCCTGCGTGATGGCTATCCGCGAGAGCGTCGTGCCGCCGACTGCCAATTATCGTGAGCTGGACCCCGATTGCGATCTCGACGTCACGCCCAATGTGGCACGCGAGCGCAAGGTGCGCGTGGCACTGAGCAACTCCTTCGCCTTTGGCGGCACGAACGCGGTTCTGGCGTTCAGGCAGGTGTAGAAGCCATGAGAGATGCCTCCGGCAACATTATCTTTCGCATCCAGATGCTTGCCAGATAACTATTGTGAAGGGCGGGTCATTGACCGCCTCGGCGAATGCGGGAAGTGGCAGCGGAAGCTCGACGATCCGGGGGTATCGTCTTTGCGAAATTCTTAACTGTTGAAGCGGCTTGGACGTACCGCCGCCCCGTAAAAGGTAAGCGAGGCCCTGCGGGCTCGGCTTGAGGGTCCGAAGCTGTACATGACAATGTCTGGAAGCCTCAGGGTCGGCTCTGCGCCCGTTATAGCCGCCTGAGTGCTGCCGGCCCGGCCGCGCCGCGGGCGCCGTCAACGAACTCCTTGAACCTGCGGACCTTGCCTGTCTTGGCCGACGCTTGCAAGCGTGCCGTCGTGCTGGCCTCCAGATCCGCGACATGCTTGCGCAGGGTCGTGGTGGGCGCGAGGCCAAAGATGAAGTCGACGTCGTTGGCGCGGCACCAGTCGATGACCTGCGGGTTGCAATAATGTCTATCGCCGCGGAGCAGGATTCGAATGTTCGGCCAGTTGATCCGGATCGCCCGCACCAGACGGCGCAGGTGGGGGCGGATCTCAGCCCCACTCGGCCGCTTGGCCGGTCGCAGGATCGCGCTGACGAACCGTCCCGCACCATCGAACACGACGATCGGCTGGAAGCCGTACTCGTCATGGTGGGCATTGAACAGGCGAAGCTGTTGGCCTCCGTGCACAGCGTCGAAGGTGTCGTCAATGTCGAGTACGATCCGCTTCGGCACCTGCCGGAACGAGGCGCAATAGAGATCGACCATCGCCCGTCCCATCGACCAACTCCCGCACGCCGGGTAGGTTCTCCAGCCGGCACAGCGTCGATTTCGACGCCAGATCCCGACCCGACGGCAGCGCATCCTGGGCCATCTTGAAGACCGGATCGCGGCGCAGCCGGTTGGCGTCGTTGCCGTCCTCGTAGCCCGCGGCGATCATCTTCATGCGAAAGCCGATCATGTCCGCCAGGCTGTGGACGACCTGGTCCGGGCAGCGCGGATCGTCGATGCAACGCGGCAGACGCTCGGCCATCCGCAACCGCTTTTCCACCTCGGCCAAGGCCAGAACGCCGCTGTTGGACGACAGCATGCCGCCGAAACGGGCGACGACGGACTTGCCGCCGACTGATGACAAACCGCTCAGCGGCAGCGCAAGATCGTTCATGGTGGGTGTGGTCTCCGGGAAATTTCGGATCGGCTTAAGCAACCAAATCCTACGTCATTTCAAGGCTTGCGCCACATCCACCAACCCCCATGAATTTTTCAGGCTAGCAGAGAGGGTGCTTGCGGTGCACTCACTGAACGAGATCGCAAATGGACGCGCGTAACCACCAGAACTGGCGACACCCAGTGGTCCGCTGGACCCGCAGGAGGAACCACAAGGTGTGAGCGGGTAGAGCGCAAGCGAGTGCCTACTTCGATCTTTCTAGAAGCGCGCCGGCAGCCTGGGCGGGGGGCTTGGGGGTCAGACTGCCGGCGCACGCCACTCACGAAGAGCGGCCCCTTTTCGTGGTTCGAACGCCCATAGTCAACCCGGAAACGTCAGGATGCCCGCCATGTCAATTTCAGAGCGGCGCGACTCGCCATGTTGGACGATTCAGCCCGTAGGCCGAGTTGATGCTCAAGCCAGCATCGCCTTGCCGAACTAGGAAGAGTTCGCCGTTACAATCCTTCGTCGCGAGCCGATGCCGTCGTGCACGTTTCGTAGCACTCCGGGCGGCTATATCGCTTTGTTGTTCGGCGAGCTGCGCCAGAAGGCATTCGCATCCAATCGAATCAAAAGTCGACATCAGCCGCAAGCTTCACATCACAACAGCTAGTCCACCCATTGCAGGTCATCCGACTGATCAGGCGGCGTCCGAAACGTCCAACTCCGACTCAAGAATTCCCACAGGTATGGAAAGCGATTTCGCTATCCGATCCCGATAGCCCTTGCTGTACCTCAGACCTCGCTCGATGTTTTGGATTTTCTCAGCGGCCAGCCCGCACGCGACCGCCAGGTCGTCGATCGAATATCCAAGGTGCTCGCGATAAGCGCGGACGATGTGGGTTCCCTGGGACATAGCCGTCAAGACTGGTTCGGGAATGCGCGAATCCTTCATAGACATCTCCAAGAACTGGGAGCTCCCTCGGAGATTCCTCCCCGCGGCGCACACCTAGCAAATAAAAAAAATGGTCGTCCATTCGGCCGAACCGGCCTCATGCATGGGATGGGCCGCTGAACTGGCCGGGCCGGAATATGGCGGCTCACCTGCTTCTGATCAAGTATCAAGGCTACCCGTGCTGAGAGCCTGGTCGGCGTAGCGCATGCGACCTGCGATCCTTCGTGGACCATTCTCGCCGATGGCTTTCTTGAACAGCAACTCGAACTTTCGGCACGGACACTGCCAGCTTCGGCAATCTCCACCGGCGAGGCAGCGAAAGACCCGCTCGTAACCGCTACCGAGTTTCGCAATTGCAGCAAACAATGGTCATCTGGTTTGATCCGGGCTTCGGATCCAGACAAGGGGTACCGCTTTCCTGGAGGCGCATCGCCACCTGTACAGGTTCACAATCATTCGACCGTGACCGATTTTGCGAGATTGCGCGGCTGGTCTACATCCGTCCCCATGAAGAGCGCCGTGTGGTAGGCTAGAAGCTGTATCGGGAGCGAGAAGATCATTGGCGCGATAATCTCGTCGACAACCGGCAGCACGAGCGTGTGCATGGTTTCGAGTTTTGATACGGCTGCCCCTTTTTCATCGGTGATGAGGATAATCCGCCCTCCACGGGCAGCCACTTCCTGCATGTTGGAAACGGTCTTGTCGAAAAGACGGTCATGGGGCGCGATGACGATCACTGGCATGTTCTCGTCTATCAATGCGATCGGCCCGTGCTTCAATTCACCCGCTGCATAGCCCTCGGCATGGATGTAGGAAATCTCCTTGAGCTTCAGCGCACCTTCCATCGCTAGCGGGAAACTGGTGCCACGGCCGAGATACAGGACGTCACGACACTTTGACAGTTCGCGCGACAAGAACTCGATTTCCGGCTGGATGCTCTCGAGTACGTGGCCCATCACGCGCGGCAATTCGGCGAGGCTCCTGACGAGCCCCTGCAGCTCGTCTTCGGGGACGGTCCCGCGGGCTCTGGCCGCGCCGATGGCGAGTGCTGCTAGAACGGCAAGCTGGCAGGTAAAAGCCTTGGTAGAGGCGACGCCGATCTCCGGTCCGGCAAGGATCGGGAAAACCGTATCGGCCTCCCGAGCGATGGTCGATTCGCAGGCATTGACGATAGCGCCAATTTTCAGCCCACGCTCCTTGCAGTACCTCAATGACGCAAGCGTATCGGCGGTTTCGCCGGACTGCGAGATGAAAAGAGCCGCCGACTGCGGCGGCAACGGGATCTCGCGGTAACGGAATTCGGACGCAACGTCGATTTCAACCGTCAGGCGCGCATAGCGCTCGAACCAGTATTTTCCGATCAGTCCGGCGAAATAGGCGGTCCCGCAGGCAGAGATCGCCAAGCTCGGGACCTTGGCGAAATCAATGCCAGGAACCATGTCGCGACTGTCTATGATGTTAATGTAATGACGGAGAGCATGGGCGATGACCTCGGGCTGCTCGTAAATCTCCTTCTCCATGAAGTGGCGATGGTTGCCCTTGTTGGCCAGATCGGCCGCGGCCGTGGAGATATGGCGCGGACGCTCGACGGGACGGCCGTCGATATCGAAGATATGGGCGCCCGAATTGCCGACAACGGCCCAGTCGCCGTCGATGAGATAGGTAATTTCATTGGTGAAAGGAGCAAGGGCGATCGCGTCGGAGCCCAGGAACATCTCGCCGTCGCCGTGACCGATCGCGAGCGGTGGTCCGTTGCGCGCCGCCGTGATGGTCGTCGGTTCATCTTCGAAGAGGATGGCAAGCGCATAGGCGCCCTTGACGCGTTTCAGCATGGCACGCGTGGCCTCTTGCGGCCTCATGCCCTCTCGGCGGTATCTTGCCAAGAGATGCCCAACGACCTCGGTGTCGGTGTCGGTCTGGAACTCGGCGCCATCCGCCGCCAATTCGTCCTTCAGCTCGGTGAAATTCTCGATGATGCCGTTATGGACTACGGCGACACCGTCGCTAAAGTGCGGGTGCGCATTGCGTTCGGTCGAGGCCCCGTGGGTTGCCCAACGCGTGTGGCCGATGCCGACGTTGCCGCTCAGCGGCTCTTCCTTCAGTCGCGTCTCGAGATTGACGAGCTTGCCCTCGGCGCGCCGGCGGTGCAAGGCACCCTCGATGATCGTCGCAACGCCGGCGGAATCATAGCCGCGATATTCCAAACCCTTCAACGCGCCGATCAACCGATCCGACACCGGCTGTTGCCCAACGATGCCAACAATCCCGCACATGTTCGTCTCCGCATCTTTGCGGGCAGCACCAGCCCACGCGAGACGGATACCGTCCGGCCGCTTTAAGTGGCGGCCTTGTAGTAGTAATCCATAATATTGGTAAAATCGATTGTTGTGATAACTACCATCCACCCGATGGATAGGTCGGCCGCTGTGGGGCCACGACCCAAACTTCTATTCGCGCCTGACGCTCTTATGAGGATCGCAAACTCACACCCGCGGCAGGATCACGGCCTCAGAAAGGCCAGGAGGCCTTGGACAGTGGACGGACGACGGGCCTGCGGGTAGGAGCATTGTGCCGCCGACTTGGGCATCGGCGATGGTCTGTCTTGGCGACAGCCTGAGTTCGCTTCAGGACCGTCGTCGTCTCGCGCGGCTGCCGGTGTCAGTTGACGATAACAAAATGTCCGCCGGGGGCGAGCGCCTCGCGCACGGCACGTGCCAGCCGCGGTCGGTCCGGGACGCCGTCGAAGGCGTTGGCCGTGAAGACGAAGTCGACGGGGCGTGACACCAGAGTAGCGAGTTCATAGCGCATAGCCGGCGACGAATTCGCAATTGGTCGCGCCGGCGCCGGTCAGCCGGCGCTGCGCGGCCTCCAGCTGGTCGGCGTAGTGCGACGACATGGCGGGCGATTGTGGCGATCGGCACAGCCGCCCCGCAACAGAGGTCGACCACCTCCATGCCCGGCTTCAGCCCGGTTGTCGCAAGCGCCATCTTCGCTGCGGTCGCGCTTGTCATGCTGCTCTTTCCTAGCCTTTGCAAGAACACGAACCTCGGCTTCGGTCGGAATGGCAACGTGGCGAAGGGCGACCCGATCTGCGTCAAGCTCATCGCCACGGAAGAGGCGAATGATAGGCAGCCCCACTACCGCCTGATCACCACCGGCGGCCGCCGATGTTCCCAGCATTCGCGTTCCAAGGTCGGCATGTCGTGCTCCTCGCTGGCATAGCCGAGGCAGAAATAGCCGATCAGCGTCCATTCGGGCGGCGTGTCGAGAATTTCGGCCATCTCGGTCGCATCGAGGATCGACACCCAGCCCATGCCGATGCCCTCCGCCCGCGCCGCCACCCACAGTGTGTGCACTGCCATGACGGCCGAATAGTCGATGGTCGCCGCCATGGTCATGCGACCGAGCCCATGGCCTTGTCGGGTCGTGTGGTCGGCGAAGACCGCGAATTGACAGGGCGCCTCGTCGAGCCCGGCAAGCTTCAGCCGGGCATAGAGTGCGGCGCGCTCTCCCGAAAAGCGCGTGAGCGCCTCGGCATTGCAGCGCTCGAAGCAGTCTCTCACGGCAGTGCGCCGCTTGAGGCTCTCGACCACTACGAAGCGCCAGGGCTGGCTGAGGCCAACGGAGGGCGCAATGCTGGCGAGCTCGAGCAGGCGTTCCAGCGTACCCTCTGGCAGAGCCGTTGGCTCGAAGCGCCGCACATCCCTGCGCCAGCAGCAGCGTGATCAGCCCGGAGCGAAAATCGTCGGTGAAATCTGGAGGTGACGGCATGGCGGTCTCGTTAGGTATGGATTGGGCACTAGGGAGTACAGTGTGGACAGCCTCTGCCTATTGCCAAGCTGGCTTGTTGCGTCCGACAATCGCGTCATGCGACCCCAACCGCAAACGATAGAAAAATCTTTCCTGGTGGGCGGCGCTATTACGATGCAATCGACCAAGCCAGTTTCGATCAGCTCGCAGGGCGGTGAATCGTGTACCAGGCCGTTGCTAAATGCGCCATTGACACTCAGGCGCACCCGTATCGCTCACCAAGCCTCGGAACGAGGAGAACGTCGGCCTGGAACGCGGAGACGGCGACAGGCGTCTCAGCTTGCATATACTCGTTCCTACAGCACCGCCTGCAACTCAGTTTGCTTCCGACCACGACCGGCCTCGACGTCCCCGAAGATTCCCAGGTCATTCGGCAGATACCATCGTCTGACGTCATAGCGCCGCAGCGGACAGCACCAGCTGCCCAATTTCATTTGGGGCATCGCTGAGCTTCCAGTCGCCACCGCAATTTCGTCTTCCAGCAGCGTCAGGCATGACCCAAATTGGAGCTCATCCCTCTCACGGTCAATTCGCGTTGAATTACATGTTCTACTTTCGTTCACTGTTCGGACGACACATTAGAAAGAGCTGGAATGGAGTCTATCATCAGCCCTACGACAGCCGCCAAAGGCGGCCGCTGTTCAAGCCCGCCGAAAAGTTTGGATGCCGTTCACAAGGGGAAAGCATTGGTGGGACCATGCCGGAACCATCTACCTCTTTGTTCTTCTCGGAGAAACATCGCCCGGGCCAGTGGTCTCTCGGAGAGTAAAAATAACTGACGCGCATCAGGGCTCGCGCATGTGGAACGCGATCAGCATCCCCGGTTACTGGCACATTCTACAATCAGCTACCAACTGACAAACGTATGGCAGGAGACGGATGAGACGTGGACGGTGTTCGACCGTCGTACCGCAGAGTCGCCATAAGTCGCATTTACGAGGTCCTAATATTTGATGCAAATGGCTGGGAACGTTGCTCACCCTCAACTCGGAGATGACCGTTACCATCAACAGCGGATGGGCTGGTGCCGTCATGAAGTTGGAGGGCGACTTGCCTCCTCTAGCCGTTTTCGCAACCTATTCCGTCGCCGTCTCGGTCAAGATCATAGATATCGGTGCCTACGACAGAGACCGGCCCGTGTACGTATGCGGGACCATTGCCCTTTCCGGAGGAACAGTCGACATCGCTGGCGATTGGAACACAGGCGCCTGTGTAGTTAGGGTCGCAGGATTCTTGGCCATGAGCGCTGCTGATGAATAACGCCAGAACCAGAGCGACCGCGCCTAGACGACCAAACCCCATCAAATACCCGCCAGCTAACACCCAAGAAATCTTAGCGGGCATTTTAGCTCCATGCAATATTAGCGCTGGCTTGGGCGCCTATATATCACCACCAAGTCCAAAGAGATGAGTTATTGCCCGACTGCAATGATCAAGATCGCGTTGAGGGTCGCGCGATGGCGGGCTACTTGATTTCGGTTTGGCAGATGCGTGGCCAAAGACCGACGCGTGCTGCCAGGGATATGCATCTGCGGCGGGGTTTGGCTTTTGGTATTGCTAGGCAGGAAGGTCGCTTGCTGTACAGAGGAGCTTATTGCCGAGGTTGAGAATCCTAGTACCGATCGATGGTGGTGCATCCCACAGCAGTCTGATTTGCGACAGCCGTCGTCGAGCCGGAGTGCGCATCGCCCTCTTCGGTGAGGCCTCCGTAAGCGTCTGCGACGACCGACAGAGTCGACAAGCACGCGCTTCGTTCAGCGCCCCGAGGTGATCATGGCTGAAAAGCGGTCCTACAAGGGCGGGCGATGTTAGCCTTCAAGGCCGACAAGAGGCAAACGCTATGGGATCGTGTGCAGGGCGAGGTCGGCGTCCCGGTCCCGAAGGAGCATAAGAAGGACAAGGCGGAATGGCTGAAGCCGGGACTGGTCGGCCGGGTCACGAGGAGAAGGGCGACGAGAAGCTGCGCCTCGCAAGGCTACTGGATTACTGGGAGGCTAACCAAAGAGCGCGGCCAGTCTTGGGTATATTGTACGATTGTTACCCAAGCGGCGGCCGCATGGACTCTCATCATCGTGGAACTACATTGCCACAATGGCACAGCTCTTTGAATCCGCCCCAATGAGCGCTTCATTTCAGATGATCGTCGACCACTACGAGACAGCGGTTTCACTCCAGGAGCGCATTGTAACTCGCGCTCGACAAGTCGGCTTGGCGACCAAAAGCGATGACGAATTTCTGGAGCATTTGAATGCGGCCTTAGAGCGGGTGCGCCAAACCCTGGCTGGCGCCGATCAACGCAGTTAAAATGGGACATCCGCGGTCCGCAGGCATACAGTGTGGCATCGACGGCAACTCTAAGGGCGTCCGTCGGTGTGAGCGATCAACATGCTTCCGCCCCAATAGGGAGAGGGAGCTATGACAGACTCCAGGTCACAAACTCACACTGCCGCGCAATGCGACACCGGCCAAAATTCCATCTATCGCGATTCGCTGCTGCTTCGAATGTGCTCGGCAGATTTGGCCTTGCTGCAACCTCATTTGGAAAGCGTCTCCCTTGGACTGAAGACGCATCTCGAAGTGGCGGGGTCTCCAATCAGAACCGTGTACTTCTTCGAGAGCGGTCTCGGGTCAGTGGTGGGCGAACTGCGGCCTGGTATTGAAGCTGAGATCGGAATCATAGGTTGTGAGGGTATGACCGGCTCAGCGCTTATCATGGGCGATGACCGGTCAACGCACGATTGTTACGTCCAATTAGAAGCCCGAGCCTTTGTTATCGACGCGGGCCTCTTCACCAAGGCGCTTTTGACAAGCCCAACCCTGCGAAGTTTTCTGCTCCGCTACGTTCACTACTTTCACCTCCAGGCAAGCTTCACCGCGCTCAGCAATGCCCGGATGAACATCGTCGATAGGCTCTCAAGATGGCTGGTGATGTGTGATGATCGCGTCGAGGGGAACAGCTTTGCGATTACGCACGAGTTCTTATCAGTTATGCTCGGTGTCAGGCGGCCCGGCGTCACCATAGCGCTGCAAACCTTGGAGGGCCAAGGTCTGATACGCTCAAGGCGAGGAGAGGTAGTCATTCTTGATCGCGCGCGTCTAATTGCGCTGGCAGATGGGTCATATGGCAGGGCTGAAGCCGAATACGCTCGGCTAGTCGGCAAACTGCATTGACCGCAGGCGCCGCGGCGTCCGTAGCGCCGCGACGGTGATCGCCAACGAATGTGCTCGAACAGGAGATGGTCGATTTCCTGCATTGGAGTCATGTCCGGGTAAGCCGCCTAGACAGAGCCTTCACCGCCGACGTTGCCGAGCATCGGGATCCAAGACGAAGCTGTCATGCCGGCACCGCTGCATGCGCCACGCGAGGAACAAACCGCCCCTCGCAGTCGTTCAGGATTGCGAAGCACGATACGGCTGTGCACCACCTTCCGGTGACTCCAAAGGAGACCCGAGATGACTCGGTCCGTAGAGGAGGTTTTCGAAGAGCATCTGAGGCTTCGCGCGGCAGGCGATCTCGAGGAAGCTGGAGCAATGGCGAGACTCATTGCGCCAGCCGCATAGCCTTATCTTGCCTCACAACGGGAAGGCTGTTTCGGGACTTTTCGAAATCAGCGGATCACAGGCTCGCCATGGAAGCGGCGGCGCGATGGAGGAGAAACGCCGAAGCCAACTTCCATCATCAGCCGTGGCCTGTGCGACGGCACGGTGCCCATATGGAACCCGAACGGATCCTCGACGAAACCGAAACCGGCCTTGCCGGTCAGCGTGACCGGACTCTGCTTGCCGTAGACGTCCAGAATCTCTTGCGCTGGATGGCCGACGACAAGCGTAAATTGGTGCTTGAGGGCGCGGCGATCATGGCTGCCGCGAACATAGATATGCGGGCCGGTCCCCTCGTCGACGGGCACTAGATAGAAAAAGAACTTCAACATCCGCCAGTCGTCCAGGTCGAAATGGTATTTGCCGAGCGAAGCCAGGTTCTTGTCGGCGTCCGACGCCTGGCCGGTCGGGAAGCTCCACCAGACGCGCGTCGTGATCAGCGTCGCCTGGCCGCCGAGATAGTGCGCGGCGATATCCATGAGCAGCGGATCGTTTTGGATGGCAACGGCCGACTTACAGCCCAGAATGCGCTCGAAATAATGGCCGCTGAGCAACGGACGGCCAAATCGCGCCTCAGCCTCCGCATGCTCCGCCGGCATGAATTCGAGTCGGCGATCGAAATTGCCGAAACAAGGTGTGCACCTTGCGAATGCGGCTACATCTTCAGCCACCATTGCAGGCAGGACAAGGCCGGGAAAAAGCCCATCCATCCGCAGCGCGTCGACAACGTCGTGGCAATTGACACCGGCAAACATCGTGTCCTGGGCTCTTTGCGGCCTTCGGACCGGCTTTGCACCACGCCAGTGCATTCTCCGTGCCGGCATGGTGCGCGCCAACATGAACATGGGCAGCCACGCCGGATTTTCGCGAATATCCGACAGGTAGGTCGGAATGCGTACGGCTATGCGACGCAGCATGCTGCCGTTTCGCGCGATTGTCTCAAGGCTTGCAGCGCCGGCTTTGTCGGAGTTCATAACGGTCATCGGGGTCCTCAGGTCATGAATGCACTTATCGACGAAGTTGGGTCCCGGTGTTTCGCCGAAACCCGATTCGCCGCGGAAGAACTAGGCGCTTGCCACGTTTTGTGCAACGCACCATTGCAGTGAGAAATGGAGGTTGCGCGTTCGGATAAGACAATCGCAACCACCCCAATTACCTCAGGAACTGTCTGTAGCCGCCGCCCATCAGGTAGCGGCCACGTTGGATGGCGCGGCGTACCTGATCGCGAAGATGGCCGCCTGGATGACGCCAATCTTCTTCGACACGGCGTCTCCCGAACAAGGCAATGGCGACCTCCTGATGAGATGCTCCCGCGAGCGAGCCATCCAAAGCCTGCAGTACAATACGCAGACGCGCTCCGCGGTGTTCCGGCGGAAAGCAAGCAGCTGACACGCGGCGGCAATCATTGATGTCGTTCAGGAACTGAAGGGCAGCGACATGGAACTTGAGGTGCTGCGGCTGAAGGATTGCGTCGACATATAGCCGCAACGGGCGGAGGACGGACGCACCGGAAACGGCGATCTGCAGACTCCGGCAGTTCTCCCTCAGCAGCACGTGCTGCATGCCCGCAGCTGTCAGCAGGATGTCCTTGCAGCATGAGAGCGATGAAAGGTGAAGCGGTTCAAAATCGTGGTCGAGCCCCAGCGGCTCCGCGGCCGCTCGTAGAATACAGGCGCAATCGCGCGGATCCCAAAAGACCCTCGCCGATGTAGCGTCCGACTGTGGCGCGTCCGCGAAAAAGGAGGCTCCATTGTCTTAGGAAAGCTGATTCTGTCGTCAACTCGATTATCTTCATGTCGGCCTGGGCTCCGACAAAGCAGGCGGACGGTGCCATTTTGGCGTGGTCGCGCTGGAATTGTGGATTGCGCCGAAGAAACTCCCAGGCCCAGCCAGTCCGTGGCAATCGTCTGGCGTAGTGGTAAGCGTCCTGGCGACGCCAGTCCGGCCAGCATACAAGGCCGACCGTCGCTTCCTTGGGCAAACCAGCATCCTTCATGGCACAGGTGTCCACAATGGCGCTATGCTGACGGGCCTAGAACCGGTTGCCACAGTACCGGTCCGCTCAGACGTCCCCTGCTGCGGATTCGCAAAAGGCTCGCGTGGGAAATCTCGAGAAACCCAGCCACCGCCTCCGTTTTGCCGACGCACTTGGGTTCTCCGATGCGCGACAATGGCCACGTAGCAAGGCGGAGGATCCGCTCCATGCGCGTGTCCGTCACCGTTACGATCCGGGTCAGATCCTTGGCCAAGCCGAACTCGATCATGCCCGCGAAGAGCTCGTAGGTCGCCTGGGCCAGCCCGCCCGCTGCCTTGGGCGCCGACGGAGGAAGATCGAGCGCGAAACGACTGCTCTCCCATATGTCGGTGGTCGAGGGCACGACGTCAGCACCCAGCAGCACCGGGAAGGTGTCGCGCAACATTGTGGGTCCGGTGCTGGGCAAAAGACGCACGCAACCGCGAATTCGCCAGTCGGATCCTTTGAGGAGCAGATAGACAGGCTTGAGAGCATCAAACGGATCGGATTCCATCTGGTCTTCGGTATCAACTTCCCAATCGAGCCTTTCCTTGAAGACCCGAAACCTGAGCCCATGCATCTCTTTGAGTTCGCCTGCAAACTCGTTGTAAAAGTCTGGTGCTATCAGTTGCATCATGGTCGCCTCCATGTGGGATGTGTTCCCGCCATCGAAGGGCAAAGCTGACATCGATGCAGCCTGTAGAGGTTTACAGGTATCGTGGCTGAGAATCAGGATCTCGTCAGGCCGGAGGCAGCCATTCGTGCAACGGCTTGGTTGATCGTTCGAACGCCAAACTTTGCCTTGGCGTTTTCCAGATGAAAGGTCACGGTGCGCTTTGAGACGCCGAGAAGCTGGCTAGTATCCCAAGCCGACTTGCCGCGCGCCGCCCATTTCAGGCCCTCGAACTCCCGCGGGGTGAGCGTTACACCATCCACCACGCGATGATCGGCGAGCCTGCGCCGGACATGGATATGAAAGTTGATGGCCACCAGCTGCAATGCTTTTTCGTAACGTGCCAGTGACCGCAACAGAGGCGGACGGGACTCGTCGGAAGCAAAGGTCAGGGCAGCAAACCGGCCGAGATGATCATGCATGGACATCGTCAGGCCGCCGCAGATGCCAAACTCAGCCGCACTCTCTAGAATTTGTTGCTGCGAATTCGGCAGACAGTGCCGAGCGCGATCCACACCCCAATCGAATGTATCCCAGCCTTGCAGCCCGCGCAGGATGACCGGATCGAGACTGTGGTACCGCTGTTGCAGATAACGTGACGTCCAGGATGAAGGATAGTTTGAAATCAATTGGGGGGCGTCGCCGGAGGCTGACGGGTAGGTGAAATAGGCGAATAGCGGGAAGTCGAAGCCGGCTGCAGCGGAGGCCATTGCCTCACAGAGATCGGCAGCATCAACACTTGCAGACAGTTGCTCGACGAAGTTCTCAAACACGCGATGCATGTGTCCTGTGCGTAACCTCCGTAACGCTCAATGCCAGGCAGAGACCTTGTTTTAGATGATCCCGGACGAATACGGCGCGTGCCGAGAACGTGGCTAATCTGTTGAACCAATCCGAAATAGTCTGACGTTGTCTATGAGCCGTGTGCCGCCGAGCCAGGCGGCGGCAAGCAACCGTGCCGGTCGATCGAGGCTTGTTATCGGCTGCAGATCTGCTTCATCGCGAAGTTCCAGGTATTCGACCTCGCGATAGCCTGCAGTCAGAATTGCTGCGCGAGATTCTGCAAGCGTTGGCATGATGGGTGAGCCGCGCTCAAGCCGCTCAGCCGTCTTGAGCAGGACCGATGATAGCTTGGGAGCAACAGCGCGTTCCGCTGGCGAGAGCCGCACATTGCGCGATGATAGCGCAAGACCGTCGGCTTCACGGACTGTCGGACAGGCAACAATGGTGATTGGAATATCGAGATCCTGGGCCATGCGCCTGACCAGGTGAATTTGCTGAAAGTCCTTTTCGCCAAAGAAGCCGAAGTCAGCGCTGGTCTGCAGGAAGAGCTTGGCGACGACGGTCGCCACGCCGTCGAAATGCCCCGGCCGGAATGTACCGCACAGGCCTTCGCTGACACCGCAAACCGAAACGGTGGTGGCGAAGCCCGCCGGATACATCTCCTCTGCATCTGGCGCATAAAGCAGGTGCGCGCCAACCGGTGCCAGTTTGGCGGCATCCTCGTTCTCGGTGCGGGGATACGCGGCAAGATCGGCCTGGCTGTTGAATTGCTTCGGGTTGACGAAGAGCGTCACTATCACACGGTCTGCCTTCTCGAGTGCAGCGCGCACCAGGCTGAGATGGCCCTCATGCAGGACGCCCATCGTTGGCACCAGGGCTATCCTCACACCTTCGCAGCGCCATGCGGCGACGCTTTCGCGAAGCTGGTCAACGCTCCTGACGATCGGCACGCTCACGCTGCTTCTCCGCTCTTGGTGGCGTCCGTGTCGGCGGGCTTGCGCGCATCGGCAAACACGTGCTCTGCGGCGGGAAACTGGCGCTCCTTCACCTCGCGCGCATAGGAAGCGATCGCAGCCGCAGCCGCCTCCCGGAGTTCAGCATAGCGCTTGACGAACTTGGGCCGGAAGTCGCCGAAGAGGCCCAGCATGTCGTCGACGACGAGAATCTGGCCGTCACAGGCTGCCGAGGCACCGATGCCAATGGTCGGGGTCGCCACCTCCTTGGTGATCCGGCGGGCGAGCGCCTCAGGAACCTTCTCCAGGACGACCGCAAAGGCGCCCGCTTCGCCCACCGCAATTGCGTCGCGCCTGATGCGCTCGGCATCCCCGCCCCTGCCCTGTACGCGGTAGCCACCGATGGTGTTGATGGCCTGCGGCGTCAATCCGACATGGGCCATGACGGGCACGCCGCGTGCGGCGAGGAAGCCGATCGTCTCTGCCATCGCTTCGCCGCCTTCGAGCTTGACGGCCGTGCAGCCGGTCTCGGCCATGACGCGCGCGGCATTGCGGAAAGCCTGCTCTGGGCTTTCCTCGTAGGAACCGAACGGCAGGTCGACCACCATCAGCGCCTGCTTGATGCCACGGCGCACCGCCTGGCCGTGCGTGATCATCATCTCCAGCGTGACACCGAGCGTCGAGGGCAGGCCGTGGAGAACCATGCCGACGCTGTCGCCGACGAGCACCACATCACAATGGGGATCGACAAGCCGGGCGACTGGGGTGGTGTAGGCGGTAAGGCAGACGAGCGGCGTCCCACCTTTGCGCGAACGAATATCCGGCGGTGTGATCGCCCTGGTGTCACCATAAGCGCTCATGGGACCCTCCTTCCCCTACGTTACCAGCTGCAGCTGTCGCCTTTGGCACATTTTTGTGCAGGTGCGAAGAGCAAAAAAATGGCCATGCAGCTGCGGGGTGTTGACGTGCCAATTGGCACGCTTACACTAAATCGATTAAGGTGCCCCCGAGCTGGCCAAATAATGGACGATCAGGCAATAGGACTCAGGAAAGACAGAGCCGCCGGCAAGGCCGACAACGTCAAAGTGGACTTGATCGCCTTTGTGGTCGCCGTAAACGGCAGTCAACCCTGTGTCCTCACCATCGGCCAGGCGGACACCTTGCCCTCCGGTCCCTTTGCGCTTGAGCACCGATCGCTGCAATCCGGCTTGAGGGGGTGGGTCGAGCAGCAAACCGGCCATCGGCTGGGGTACATTGAGCAACTCTACACGTTCGCGGATCGGGATCGCATCGGCGCCGAGCGCCAGCAGCGCGTCATCTCCATCAGCTATCTCGCATTGACGCGCAAGGAACAGGCAGCGGGCTCGCCCAAGTGCGGATGGCAGAGTTGGTATGAATATTTTCCATGGGAGGACCACCGCTCCGGCACGCCTGCGGTCGTGCTGGACGTTCTGCGGCCGCGCCTGATCGAATGGGCAAACGGCGTTGGCGATTCGGCCACGCGACGTGAACGCTGGCAGCGGGCGACGATAGCCTTTGGCTTCGACGACCGCCTTTGGAACGAGGAACTCACGCTTCAACGCTATGAGTTAGTCTACGAAGCAGGCCTGGTCCAAGAGGCCGTAAGAGGGCGGGACGCAGGACCCCCGCCGCTGGTGCCCAGCAAGTCCATGGTCGCCGATCATCGCCGCATCGTGGCGACCGGCATTGCGCGGCTGCGCTCCAAGATCAAATACCGCCCAGTCGTCTTTGAGCTGATGCCGCCGGTCTTCACGCTTTTGCAGCTGCAGCGAACCGTGGAGGCGCTCGCCGGCAGGCTCATCCACAAGCCGAACTTTCGCCGACTGATCGAACAGCAGGAGCTGGTCGAGGAGACCGGAGAGGCCACCACTGAGACCGGCGGCCGGCCAGCGAAGCTTTTCCGTTTCCGCCACGCCGTTCTCGACGATAGGCTCATCGCCGGGACAAAATTGCCGCTGGCGCGGGGTTGACATCCCTTATACTCACAGCAAGTATATGCTGGTTATTTTCAATTAGAGTATAAGCGGGAGGGGGTCGATGGGCGCCATGCTGCCTACGGCCGCGTTGCTCTACGAGCGCGTCCGACGAGTGATCCCGCCGATCGAATGGCCGGCTTTCGCCGAGGATATCGAGGCGATCCTTGCGCTGAAGCGCGAGCGCAACGCGATCATCCTGGCGCACAACTATCAGACGCCCGAGATCTTCCACTGCGTGGCCGACATCGTCGGCGACAGCTTGGCACTAGCCCGCACGGCTGCGACGGTCGAGGCGCAAGTCATCGTGCTGGCCGGCGTCCATTTCATGGCCGAAACGGCCAAGCTCCTTAATCCGGGCAAGACCGTGCTCATTCCGGATCTCAGCGCCGGTTGCTCGTTGGCGGACTCAATCACGGCAGAAGACGTGCGCTTGATGCGCCAGCGTTATCCCGGCGTTCCGATCATCACTTATGTAAATACGTCCGCCGAAGTGAAGGCCGAGTCGGATATCTGCTGTACATCCGGCAACGCCAAGGCGGTCGTCGAATCCCTTGGGGTTCTCCGGGTGATCATGTTGCCGGACGAATATCTGGCCCAGAATATCGCCGCCCAGACAGATGTGCAGATCATCGCCTGGAAAGGGCGTTGCGAGGTGCATGAGCGCTTTACACCGGCCGACATCCGCGAGTTGCGCGAAAGCCATCCCGGCGTGGTCGTGCTCGCCCATCCCGAATGCCCGCCCGACGTCGTGGCTGAAGCAGATTTTTCCGGCTCGACGGCTGCCATGTCCGACTATGTCGAAAGGCAAAGGCCGCCACGTGTCGTGCTGATGACGGAATGCTCAATGAGCGACAACGTCGCGTTAGCGCACCCAGAGGTCGAGTTCATCCGGCCCTGCAATTTGTGCCCGCACATGAAGCGGATCACGCTTGCCAACATCCGCACCGCGCTCGAGCAGAACCACCATATCGTAACGGTCGAACCCGGGATCGCCGGGCGCGCGCGGCTAGCGGTCGAACGGATGCTGGCAGTTTGAGCGCCGACCTCCGCAGCTTCTTCGGGCGGCCCATCATCATCGGCGGCGGCATCGCCGGACTGATGACCGCGCTTCAACTGTCGCCGGAGCCGGTGCTTCTTCTGTCAAGGTCGCTGCTGGGAGCTGACAACTCGAGCAACTGGGCCCAGGGGGGCTTGGCTGCAAGTTTCGGCGAAGACGACGATCCGGCAATGCACCTGGCCGATACGGTTGCCGCAGGGGATGGTCTCTGCGACAGAGACGTGGCGAGCCGCATCCTCCAAGCCGCGCCCAAGGCCATAGAGGGGCTTGCGGGCTTTGGGGTTCGCTTTGACCGCACGCCGGAAGGATCACTGTGCCTCGGATTGGAGGCCGCACACAGCCGACGTCGCATCGTTCATGCGCATGGGGACGGCACCGGGCGTGAGATCATGCGTGCGCTGATCGCGGCTGTGCGTTCCACTCCGTCGATAGTTGTCGTGGAGGGCGTGGAAGCGCGCCGGCTCGCCGTGCGAGAGAATGCGATCCGAGGCGTCTGGGCGAGCTGTTCGATCGCACCTTTCTTCTTCGGCTCACGGCGGGTCGTCCTCGCCACCGGTGGCATCGGGGGACTGTTTCTCGACACCACGAACCCTTGGGGCAGTTGCGGACAAGGCCTTGCGCTTGCGGCCCGCGCTGGAGCTGTCCTAGCCGACCTCGAATTCATCCAGTTCCACCCGACCGCCCTTGACGGCCCAGAACGCCCTATGGCGCTGGTCAGCGAGGCTGTGCGAGGCGAAGGTGCTGCCCTGATCGATGAAACCGGCCAGGCTTTTCTCCAGAGCGTGCCAGGGGCGGAACTTGCGCCTCGCGATGTCTTGGCCCGCGCCGTGTGGAACCATCTTGCGGACGGCCACCATGTTTTTCTCGATGCCCGACAACGGCCAGGCCCGGCATTCGCTCGACATTTCCCGACAATCGCATCAGCCTGCCTTGGAGCGGGCATCAATCCCGCGCGCGATCTCATCCCCATTCGTCCGGCCCAACACTACCACATGGGTGGCGTTGCCGTGGACAGCTCGGGCAGGACCTCCGTCAAGGGGCTGTGGGCCTGCGGCGAAGTCGCTTCGACAGGACTGCATGGCGCCAACAGGCTCGCCAGCAATTCCTTGACCGAGGCAATCGTGTGCGCCCGCTGGGTCGCTGAAAGCGTCGCCGGAACGCCTGCGCGCAGAACAAGGCCTGCGTTTGCGAACGTCTACCCACCGCCCGCTCCGATAGCCGTGCGCGTTTTTCTGTCGCGCGCACTCGGCATCGTCCGGGATGGTCAAGGGTTGAAAGCAGCCGCGCGTGCCTTATTGCCGCTCGCCGAAAGCAAGGATGCGGTCTCGGATCCGGCGGCTGTCGGGCTAATGATTGCTGTTGCCGCCTTGTTGCGCGAAGAAAGCCGCGGCGCTCATTACCGGACAGATTTTCCTCATCATGCGACTGCCGCCCGACGGTCCGAAATCACGCTCGAAGCCGCCTTGGCGGCTGCGCGGGCACTCGGACACTCGCCAAGCTCCGAAGGTGCAAAGTGATGATGCTCTCACCGCTCCCCACGGTCCTGCTTGAGCCGCTTGTCCGGGCATCTCTTCTTGAAGACCTTGGCAGAGCCGGCGACTTGACCACGGACGCCATCGTCCCGAAGGAATACCAAGCGGGAACCGTGTTGGTGGCGCGACAGTCCGGAGTTGTCGCCGGCATCGATCTGGCGATGCTCGCTTTCGGCATGATTGATCCTGGTGTCGAAATCTCCGTGGAGCGGGCAGACGGCTGCAATGTCGTGGATGGAGAGGTCATTGCATCAGTGGTTGGCCCGGCCCGAGCCATTCTCACAGCGGAAAGGACGGCACTCAATTTTTTGTGCCATCTGAGCGGCATCGCCACAGCGACGGCATCGATCGTCGCTGCGGTTCGTGGATATGGCGCGAAGATCGTCTGCACCCGCAAGACAACGCCCGGATTGCGGGCAGTCGAAAAGTATGCCGTGCGCGCAGGTGGCGGGTCCAATCACCGCTTCGGCCTGGACGATGCAATTTTGATCAAGGACAACCACATCGCCATCGCAGGCGGCGTCCGGCCAGCGCTCGAGCGAGCACGAAGAGCGGCCGGTCATCTCGTCAAGATCGAAGTCGAAGTCGATACTCTGGCCCAGTTGGAGGAGGTACTTGGCTTCGCTCCC
Source organism: Mesorhizobium sp. M0058 (assembly GCF_040323095.1). Lineage (NCBI taxonomy): Bacteria > Pseudomonadati > Pseudomonadota > Alphaproteobacteria > Hyphomicrobiales > Phyllobacteriaceae > Mesorhizobium > Mesorhizobium sp. M0058. The sequence goes on along the minus strand of NZ_JAMYUQ010000003.1, from coordinate 57,413 downwards.
GATGCGGTTCTGCTCGACAACATGTCCCTCCCCGATCTTCGCCGCGCCGTCGCAATGGTCGGTGGCCGCGCTATCACCGAGGCTTCTGGCGGGATCACGTCGCATACAGCGCGAGCGGTTGCCGCGACCGGCGTTGATCTGATTTCGGTCGGCCGACTCATCCACAGCGCGCCGATCCTGGATATCGGCCTCGACCATCGGGGCTCATGATTGTCTGAGTAACGAACAGGATCGGGTCAACTGTCCTTTCCGATCATCATAGTCAGATAGCAAAGACCCGCAAGTCATACCGGAGGAACAGCATGGAGATGCAAACGGCAAGTTCAACGCAGACATCGCCACCGGCTCAATCCCCTGACCCGCCTGACCCTGGAGCGTGGACCTTGGAGAAGGCTCAGGCACTTTACCATGCCCCCTTCAACAATCTCCTCTTCCTGGCGCAAACGGTGCACCGGCAGAATTTCGATCCAAACAAGGTCCAGCTCAGCCGGCTGCTCAGCATCAAGACCGGAGGATGCCCGGAGGATTGTGGCTATTGCAGCCAGTCGGCGCGTCACGAAACCGGGTTGGAGGCGTCCAAGCTGATGGATGTCAGGCGCGTCATCGCCGAAGCGACCAAGGCGCGTGATGCCGGCGCCACCCGTTATTGCATGGGCGCGGCCTGGCGAAACCCCAAGGCGCGCGACATGGATGCCGTGGTGGCGATGGTCGAAGGCGTCAAGGCGCTGGGCCTGGAGACCTGCATGACACTCGGCATGCTCGATCTTGAGCAAGCCGCTCGACTGAAGCAGGCGGGTCTCGACTACTACAACCATAACATCGACACGTCAGAACGCTACTATAGCGAGATCATCGGTACGCGGAGCTTTGCCGAGCGGCTCGAGACGCTTGAGCACGTTCGCAAATCCGGCATCAAGGTCTGCTGTGGAGGCATTGTCGGCATGGGCGAGGAGCCGGTGGACCGGATCGACATGCTGGTGACGCTGGCCAATCTCCCGGAACATCCGCAAAGCGTTCCAATCAACATGCTGATCCCGATCGCCGGTACGCCGCTTGCAGACGCCAAGCCCATTGAGCCGATCGAATTCGTGCGCGTGATCGCGCTGGCGCGCATCATGATGCCGAAATCGCATGTCCGTCTGTCCGCCGGCCGCACCGCGATGACCGACGAGATGCAGGCGCTGTGCTTTTTTGCCGGCGCCAACTCAATCTTCGTCGGCGACACGCTGCTGACGGCGGACAATCCCGGTGAGGACAAGGATACCCTGCTGTTCCGGCGCCTTGGCATCGATCCGATGGAACTCGAGGCGCAATGAACGGGGCGCCGCTTGCCCGTTATGATGCGACCTTGCAGGGGCTAGCGCGCAAGGACCGGCTGCGGACGCTTTCGCCCCGCGCCGGGCTGGACTTCTCGTCGAACGACTATCTCGGGCTGGCCGCGTCCAGAAGACTTGGCGATGCGGTTGTGGCGGCGATTGCGCGGGGCACGCCGGTTGGCGCCACCGGGTCGCGGCTGTTGCGCGGCAATGCACCGGAACACGAGCAGCTCGAGGCAGACGCGGCGGCATTCTTTGGAGCCGACCGCGCGCTGTTCTTCGGCAGCGGCTACATCGCCAACTTCGCTCTGCTGAGCGCCCTGCCGCAGAAGGGCGATCTTTTGGTTCTCGATGAGCTCGCCCATGCCAGCATGCATGAGGGTGCGCAGGCCGGACGCGCCCAATTCGTGCTGGCCGCGCACAACGACGTCGATGCTGTCGAGGATGCGATCACGCGCTGGCGCGCTGAAGGCGGCATGGGGCGCATCTGGATCGCGGTCGAAAGCCTCTACAGCATGGATGGCGACCGCGCGCCGATGGCGAGCCTGATGGCGCTTGCCGATCGGCACGAGGCATTCATCGTCGTCGACGAGGCGCACGCCACTGGCGTCTGGGGACCGGACGGCCGGGGGCTGGCCGCCGCATTCGAGGGCCGCGACAACATCATTGCCCTCCATACCTGCGGAAAGGCGCTCGGCTCGTCCGGCGCACTGGTCACCGGACCGGGAACGCTGTGCGGTTATCTCATCAACCGTTGCCGGCCATTCATCTACGCCACCGCGCCATCGCCGCTGATGGCGGTAGCGGCACGCGAAGCGCTCGCCATACTGTCTGACGAGCCCCTGCACCGCGTTCAGCTGCATGAACGCGTTGCCTTCGCCGGCCGTCAATTGGCCGAGCGCTGCGGCGTGGCGCCTAGCGGCTCACAGATCCAGCCCTTCGTCATCGGCGACGTCAAGCGCACCATGGCAGTGGCGGCGCGCCTGCAGGCCCGCGGCTTCGACATACGCGGCGTTCGTCCTCCGACCGTACCCGAGGGCACGTCGCGGCTGCGCATCTCACTGACGCTCAACATCGGCGAAGCCGACATTTCCGCCATGGTCGAGGCGCTGGTCGAGGTGTTGGCCCAAACATCACCAGAGGCGATATGACCCAACGCATTGTCATCACCGGAACGGATACCGGAGTTGGCAAGACCGTGTTTGCGGCTGGGCTCGCCGGTTTGCTGGACGGCTTTTACTGGAAACCGGTGCAATCGGGCCTCGACGGCGAGACCGACAGCGAGGTGGTCGCGCGGCTTGCCGGCTTGCCCTCAGAGCGCGTGCTGCCGGAAGCCTACCGCTTGCGGAGCCCGCTGTCGCCGCATCGTTCGGCCGAGATCGACGGCGTGGCGATCAAGGCTGCCGATCTTGCTTTTCCCGTCCTACCGACGCCGCTCGTCATCGAAGGCTCCGGCGGCCTGATGGTGCCGCTCAACCGGCGCACAAGGTTCATCGACATCTTCGCTGAATGGCGGCTGCCCGTTATTCTGTGCGCCCGCACCACGCTCGGCACCATCAACCACACCTTGCTCTCGGTCGAGGCGCTCCGCGCCCGCTCCATCCCGTTGGCGGGCATCGCTTTCATCGGCGATGAGATGGCCGATACGCAACGGACCATCGTGGAATTCAGCGGTGCGCCGCAGCTCGGCAGGCTGCCGCACCTGGATGTGCTGACGGGCAAAACACTGAGGGACGCAATGGTTGCCGGCTTCGCCTTCGCCTCGATTGCTGGAGGTGACTGATGTCGCAGTCTCATGTGTGGCATCCCTTCACCCAGCACGCGCTCGAGCCTGCGACCCCAGAAATCGTCCTGACTGAGGGCGCCTATCTCCACAGGGCCGACGGCGCCCGCATCCTGGACGCCATCTCCTCCTGGTGGGTCGTCACACATGGCCACCGCCATCCCCACATCATGAAGGCAATCGAGACAACCGCGTCGAGCCTCGACCAGATTATCTTTGCGGGCTTCACGCACGAGCCGGCAGAGCGCTTGGCCAAGGCGCTTGTCGGCCTCGCTCCCGCTGGACTCGACTGGGTGTTCTATTCCGACAGTGGCTCGACCTCAGTCGAAGTCGCGCTGAAGATGGCGCTCGGTTATTTCCGCAACATCGGCGCGCCGCGCTCGCGCATCGTCGTCATGGAGCACAGCTATCATGGTGACACGATCGGAACGATGAGCGTCGGTGCGCGTGGCGTGTTCAACGCCGCCTACGAACCCTTGCTGTTCGAGGTCGACATCGTCCCCTTTCCGGCCGCGGGGCACGAGCAGGAGACGCTGGATCGTTTCCAGGCTGTGACCCGCGATCGACGAGCCGCAGCCTTGATCGTCGAGCCGCTGGTGCTGGGCGCCGGCGGCATGCTGATGTATCCAGCATCGGTTCTGGCCGAATTGAAGAAGATCACTGAGGCCTCCGGCACGCTGCTGATCGCCGACGAGGTGATGACCGGCTGGGGACGCACCGGAACCATGTTCGCCTGCGAGCAGGCATCGATTTCTCCAGATATCCTGTGCACCTCCAAAGGCTTGACCGGCGGCACCATCCCGCTGGCCGTAACGCTTGTCACCGATGCCATCTTCCGGGCGCACTATTCCGAGGACCGGAAGAAGACGTTTTTCCATTCGAGCTCCTACGCCGCCAATCCGATTGCCTGTGCGGCAGCACTCGCCAATGTCGAGATCTGGCGCGACGAGCCAGTGGCCGAGCGGATCACGGCCTTGAGCGTGATGCAGGCCGTCGGGCTGCAACGCTTTCGGGACAATCCATATTTTGCCGACTGTCGAGCCACGGGAACGATCGCGGCGCTCGACCTGCGAACCGGTTCCGCAGGTTATCTCGCCGAGATTGGTCCGAAGCTGCGCGCTTTCTTCCTCGAGCGCGGCCTGCTTGTGCGCCCGCTCGGCAATGTCCTCTACCTTCTGCCACCCTATTGCATCGCAGACGACGAGCTCGAACGAGTCTATGACGCCATCGAGGAGGCCGGGGAACGCTTCGGGTCCAGGCCATGAGCAAGTCGTCGCGCATTCTCGGACTTGGCCATCACGTGCCTGGGCGCAAGGTGGCCAATGCCGAGATCGAGAGCAATCTCGGCCTCGAGCCGGGCTGGATCGAAAGGCGTACCGGAATCCGTTCGCGCTTCTGGGCAACGGACGAAGACACGCTGTCGGGTCTTGCCACCCGGGCTGGCGACATGGCGCTGGTGAACGCCGGTATTGCGCGCCACGACATCGGTCTGCTGTTGCTTGCCACCTCGACGCCCGACCATCTTCTGCCGCCCAGCGCGCCGCTGGTCGCACACAAGCTTGGCCTTGGCCGCGCAGGCGCGGTCGATCTGACCGGCGCCTGCGCTGGCTTCATCTATGCGCTCATGTTTGCGGACGGGTTCACCCGCCTGCATGGCAAACCAGCGCTGGTCATCGCCGCCAACATTCTCAGCCGCCGCATCAATCCAGCCGAGCGCGCGAGCTCAGTCTTGTTCGCCGATGCCGCCGGCGCCCTGGTGATCGGTCAGTGCGATGATGCTGATCGGGGCATTCTCGGTGCCTCGGTGGCTTCGGACGGCTCGCGCTACGGGCTGATCCAGATTCCCGCAGGAGGAAGCAACACGCCGTTCCATGGCGACCTCGACCTCGGGCAGACCCGGATGACGATGACCGACGGGCCCGAAATATTCGCAAAGGCTGTCGAGATGATGACCGATTGCTCGACAACCGCGCTAGCCGCTGCGGGAGTGCGGCCACACAATGTCGGCCGGTTTGTGCCGCATCAGGCCAATACTCGGATTTTCGGCGCGGTCGGAAGAAACCTCGGCATTGCTGACCAAGCAATTGTCAAGACGATTGCCGAATACGGCAACTCTTCGGCCGCGACGGTCCCGCTGTCGCTCTCGCTCGCCAACCAGATGAAGCCATTCCAGCCAGGAGAGAAAATCCTTCTGGCGGCGGCCGGTGCGGGTCTCAGCGGCGGCGCTCTCGTGGTTGGAATCTAGTCGGCCGGCTCACGCGCGCAGGACTGGTCATGAATGGCAATAGGTGCAACAGAACCAATGCCAAAATGGCCTTCTGAAGCTCGACATGACCAAGCTGACGCAGCACGACCCGTGCGAGCCTCTGGATGAGTTCAAATGCAACACCCGTTGCACCAACCGTACCATCTGAATAAAGCTCAATTACAAAGGGTGAGCCGCCCCATATATGTCGGATACCCGACATTGTTCACATAAAAGGCTCGATGCTTACACGCTCTTTTCTGGCTGCTCTTTGCTGTCTTCTCTTTTCTCTTTGCTCTTTGCTCTTCCGTCTTGACTAGCAGGAGCCTGCGGCTTATCTCATTGCCGCGTTAGCACTCGCTTCGGCTGAGTGCTAGGCATGCTCCGGCAACGGAGCACCGTTCAACATCCGCACCAAGGAAATCCAAAAATGGCAAAGTCGAATTTCCGGCCGCTGCATGACCGCGTGGTCGTACGCCGGGTCGAATCCGAATCCAAGACCGCCGGCGGGATCATCATCCCGGATACGGCAAAGGAAAAGCCGCAGGAAGGCGAGATCATCGCCGTCGGCTCCGGCGCTCGCGACGAAGCCGGCAAGCTGGTCCCGCTGGACGTCAAGGCCGGCGACCGCATCCTGTTCGGCAAGTGGTCGGGCACCGAAGTCAAGCTCAATGGCGAAGACCTTCTGATCATGAAGGAATCCGACATTATGGGCATCATCGGCTGATTATCGGCCTCACCGTCAACTGAATTTCGGGCTTGATCGCAAGCCCCTGCCAGGAGCTAAAAATGGCTGCTAAAGACGTAAAATTCTCCCGCGATGCCCGCGAGCGCATGCTTCACGGCATCAACATCCTCGCCGACGCGGTGAAGGTCACGCTCGGTCCCAAGGGCCGCAACGTCGTCATCGACAAGTCGTTCGGCGCACCGCGCATCACCAAGGACGGCGTCACCGTCGCCAAGGAAATCGAACTTTCCGACAAGTTCGAAAACATGGGCGCGCAGATGATCCGCGAAGTTGCTTCGAAGACCAACGACATCGCCGGTGATGGCACCACGACCGCGACCGTTCTGGCGCAGTCGATCGTCCAGGAAGGTAACAAGGCGGTTGCCGCCGGCATGAACCCGATGGACCTGAAGCGCGGCATCGACCTGGCCGTGACCGAAGTCGTCGCGGCTCTCGGCAACGCTGCCAAGAAGATCAAGACCTCCGAGGAAGTTGCCCAGGTCGGCACGATCGCCGGCAATGGCGACGAGTCGGTCGGCAAGATGATCGCCGAAGCGATGCAGAAGGTCGGCAACGAAGGCGTCATCACGGTTGAAGAAGCCAAGACCGCCGAGACCGAGCTGGAAGTCGTCGAAGGCATGCAGTTCGACCGCGGCTATCTCTCGCCCTACTTCGTCACCAACGCCGACAAGATGGTTGCCGAGCTCGAGGACGTCTACATCCTCCTGCACGAGAAGAAGCTGTCCAACCTCCAGGCCATGCTGCCGGTTCTCGAAGCCGTCGTGCAGACCTCCAAGCCGCTGCTCATCATCTCGGAAGACGTCGAAGGCGAGGCTCTGGCCACGCTGGTCGTCAACAAGCTGCGCGGCGGCCTGAAGATCGCCGCCGTCAAGGCGCCGGGCTTCGGTGATCGCCGCAAGGCCATGCTGGAAGACATCGCCATCCTGACCGGTGGCCAGGTCATCTCGGAAGACCTCGGCATCAAGCTCGAGAATGTCGGCCTCAACATGCTCGGCCGCGCCAAGAAGGTGTCGATCTCCAAGGAGAACACCACCATCGTCGACGGCGCCGGCAAGAAGGACGAGATCCAGGGCCGCGTTGCCCAGATCAAGCAGCAGATCGAAGAGACCACGTCGGACTACGACAAGGAGAAGCTGCAGGAACGTCTGGCGAAGCTCGCCGGCGGCGTTGCGGTGATCCGCGTCGGCGGCGCGACGGAAGTCGAAGTCAAGGAAAAGAAGGACCGCGTCGATGACGCCCTCAACGCGACCCGCGCGGCCGTGGAAGAAGGCATCGTTGCAGGCGGCGGCGTCGCACTGCTGCGCGCTTCGGCCAACATCAAGGTCACCGGCGTCAATGCCGACCAGGCTGCCGGCATCAACATCGTTCGTCGTGCACTGCAGGCTCCGGCCCGTCAGATCGCTTCGAACGCAGGTGCTGAAGCTTCGATCGTCGCCGGCAAGATCCTCGACAACAAGGGCGCGACCTACGGCTACAACGCCCAGACCGGCGAGTATGGCGACATGATCGCCATGGGCATCGTCGACCCGGTCAAGGTCGTTCGCACCGCTCTCCAGGACGCGGCTTCGGTCGCCGGCCTGCTCGTCACCACCGAAGCCATGATCGCGGAGGCTCCCAAGAAGGAGTCGGCCGGCGGCGGCATGCCTGGTGGTATGCCCGGCGGTGGCATGGGCGGCATGGGCGGGATGGGCGGTATGGATTTTTAATCCAGCCCCTATCAACTTACAGCGGACAGGGCGGCAGCAATGCCGCCCTGTCCTTGTGTGCCGAACATGATCGACACCTTGGAGGTGCAGTCCCAGAGGATCTCGTTCGAACCTTGCGCACCAACGCAATAGGAGGAAAAACGCTCGGCCGATTTGGAGTTGAAGGATTTCGCTCAGCAGCGGAACAGTTGGGTAGGAACCAAGACAAGAGGTGGCCTCGACCTACAAATTTGCTGGCCTTCAGCGGTATGGATGTCTCTGAGGCGTCATCTGAGGAGGACGAGAAACGCGGCTGAGGCGATCCCTGCCGACGCCATGCTCGACCACGCGGCCCTTTCGCCAATAGCGGTCATGCAGCGTCAGCCATAGCAGCGCCAGGCCAGTCTCATCGATCTTTGCCCTCGCGATAGTCGAGTCAAGATTTTGGCGCGCACGCCGCCGCAAATCCTGCGGCCGAGTGCCGATTGTGACGCAACCCAGCACCACAGGATGGGCGGCTCGTTCTCTCGGGCAAAAGATACTCCCTGTCTTAGCTTCGGCGTTGTGTGCTTGCCCTCACCTGGGGGGTATACATCAGGCCCTGTTTATCGAGAAAGCATCGAATGCGGCAGCGACAGCGCGAATCCCAAAGCGATGCTCCCGCCGTGCGCGGACAAAACCGTTTTCGCAGTCCACTATCCCGTCCTCGGCCAGCATCGCCAAGCGCTCAGCTGAATCGAGAAGACGGATCGGATCAGATCCGTGGGCGGCACAGATTGCCGGCACGTCAGCCTCTAAATCGCACATTAATCGCTCGATGATTGCGGCTCGCACGCGGTCGTCGTCTGTGAGGCGATAGCCCTTCGATGTCGCCAGTCGGCCAGCTGCGATGTGCTGGATGTAGAAATCCCGTGTAACTTCGTTTTGGACGTACCCTTCGCCCATGCGGCCGATAGCGGACGCGCCGAAACCGATCAGGGTTCTGCAGGTGTCGGCCGAGTAGCCCAACGAGTTACGCCGCAGGCGACCGGTTTCCTGTGCCAGCGCGAGCTCGTCGTGCGGCAAGGCGAAATGGTCGAGCCCGATCTCTCGGTAGCCGGCGGCAATCAGCGTCACGGCGACAGCCGCATACTGTTCAGCGCGGGCAGCGCTGTCGGGAAGAAATTCCTCATCGATGAGGCACTGATTCTTTATTTGTGATGGGATGTGCGAGTAGCCGAACAAGGCAAGTCGGTCGGGGCGCATGGCGACCGCCGCCCTCACTGTTTCGACGCACGACTCCACCGTTTGACGCGGCAGGCCGTAGATGAGGTCGAAGTTGATCCGGTTTACTCCATGCCGGCGCAGCATTTCCAGGGCAGCCGACGTCTGGGCCTCGCTCTGGATTCGGTTGACCGCTTTTTGAACAATGGGATCGAAGCTCTGGACGCCCAGGCTAGCGCGGTTGACGCCGGCCGCTCCCAAGGCTTCTGCCATTTCGGGCGTGAACGTGCGTGGATCGATCTCGATGGCGACCGTAGCTGTTTTCGAGATGGCGAAGCGGCGTCGCAGGAACTCCATCAGAGCGAGGAACTCGGCTGGTCCGATGAGAGACGGCGTTCCGCCGCCGAAATGTATGTCGCTCACGGGCAGCGTCTTCGGCACTCGCTCCGAAACCAGACGGATCTCGTCACGCACCGCCGCCAGATAGTTGAGGATGGGCGCATCATGGCGGGTGATGGTGGTTGGGAATCCGCAATACCAGCAGGCTGATCGGCAGAACGGAACGTGCAGATAGAGTGACACCGGATCATCAGCCGGCAAGTTCCCGAGCCATTCCTCATAAGCCTCGGCCCCGACCGCCGCAGAGAACTCCGACACAGTGGGATAGATAGTGTACCAAGGCAGCCGGGCCTCTCGATATTTCGTGGTCTGCAAAGGCACAATCCCATACTGATAACAACCAACCCTACCCACCGCGCCCGCCTGGGTCCTTGCGCTATGTCAGTCCGTTCCGTTTGGGCTCGAATCTAGATCTTTTTAGCAATGGGCCACAGGCGCCGCTGCCCATCACTTCGCGCTACGGCACCCTGAACGCCGTTTACGAGGCCCCGGACGCCGATGACTGGGAATCGACCACTACGCGTCGACGCTCCGAGCGTCCGGCCGGCTCCGGGCCCTCAAGCGGCTCTTCGCGCCGACGCCGGGGGGCAAGGACCTCCTTGACCAGGGCGCCAGCGTCGATTTGGTGTTGCCGGTGGCAAGCGTGACGGATCCGCTCTTCAATCGGATCCTGGGGGGACTGGCGCCCCTCAAAACCGGTGGCGCGGAACGAGCCCCGATCTGCATCTTGAAAGGCGCGATTACCAGCCGATGTAGCGCAGCCAGTCGCGGAGCTGCTTCTCAAGGTTAGCACGCGAGATCTTGGCGGGCTTCGGGATCACGCCGCTTGGTTTGCGACCCGCAGACGCTGGTATGCGAACCAGTCGCCGAGTTCACCCTCGACGGCGTATGTCTTTGGCGCGACGGACGTCGGCCCGCGACGCCAGTGAAGCAGAAGCCCAGCGCCGACAGCGGACCGCCTCGCGCGCCGCTGCCGGTAAATCTGACAACGCCCATGCGGCCCCTGAACGATCAGCTGGCCGACCTCCTGAAAGGTCGTCTCGATGATAAGAAGATGGTGGCCTTCGGCTCGGGCGGCACAGGGCTAAGAGCGAAGCGCCGCAATCCAACCCTGACAGGGCTGATCCAGCGCGACAGCAATGGGCTAGCCGCGCCCGGCTGGTGGCATCTCGAGAGCTATGCCTCCGAGCACTATTTCGTGCTGGAGGGTGACGAGGAATCCTCGGGCTCCGAAGGCCCATTCCACAATGACCGCATCCGCATCGAGGTCGAGATTGGCGACAGCCCCTTCGTGGACGAGGATGCCGCCCCAACGACTGCCGACGATGGGCTCCTGGTCCCGGCGCCGCCGGATACATCAACATGGACGACCTGCGCGAGCACAAGAAGCTCGCTCTGCGCCAAGCCGCATGACCAGCATCATGGCCGCCCCATTTTGCAGAACTTGACGCACACAACCGGCGGAGCTGCCTTGCCGAGCACCTCGACTAGCTTGCGATCACGCCCTTTGCTCCTTTGCAATCGGGCGACGGCGCCCAGATGGGAGCAACATGACGAACGCGCCTTCGGCGCCTCTGAGCGCTAGCCGATGGCTGCCGAACAACAGACGCTCACCAATTTTTTCGTACAGTGAGCGCTGGAAAAATTGAGCTTCCGCTAGCCAGAGCAGGAAAGAAGCCAGAAGAGTGCCAAAGGCGTTTATCTCAAGGAGCTAACTTCATACATCGATAAGCGACTGTCTGAATTGCGCTCCTTCAGGCGTAGCTATCAGCAGCCCACCTGTGGCATCTTTGCGCTCGGAGTTTCAGCAATTCCTAGAGGACTCACAAGATGCTAGCTCCCGTCCGCCATTCGTGCCCATTCCCAAATACACCCGATTGCCCGCGCAGAAACGCGAACCCTTCTCGAGCACTGGCTCGCCTCAGAATGCCGCTGCCCCAGTAATGATCAACGTTTGGAAGATCATGACGCGTGGTCGTCTCAGTTTTCATCCCGCTCCTCGGTTTCCTCGGCAAGAATCTCCCTCTCCTGCTCAAGTCTTCGAATAAGGCGATCGATCTCTTTGACCCCAATCGCGCCAGTTGAAACGAGGTGAAAGCTGGCATCTTTCGACAGCATCCCTGCCCACTCGCGCTGATCGCCGTGCGGGCTCGCCACTCGCTCGACCCCCTTGGGTTTGGCATGCGGGTCGCCGGTCAGCACCGGTGGCCATGAAAACCAATCATCCGCGTACGGGACCTTGTACGACTCCTTTGCCCAATATCGGTCATGGTCGAACCGAGGAACCCGATCCATGTCCACGCCCAGATCGTTCAATCGCTCGTAGAATCCCGTGTAATTGAAGTTCTGCGGGTCACTGTGGCCGTCCGGAATCCCGCGATCGACTTCTATATGTGGCACGATCGTGAGAACTCGATCGACCGTACGGCAAGCGCCAATATAACAAGCCGCTAGGCTCGTGTACTGCGCCGAGTTCGGAGAGCCCCCCTCCTCGTAGTCTATTTCAATGTTAATTGCCTTGCCCTTAAGATCGAACTTAGGCAGCTTTCCGTTCTTTGGCTTCAAGCCGGACTCTGCCTTCGTCGCCCACACGTTCGTCTCTTGGAATGGCCACAAATGGACCACCTCTCCCGTTTTGAGAATTACCGCGTGCGACTTGTTACGCTTTTTCCCAATCCAAGGCTTCACTGTGTCGTAGGTGAGCTTTCCGTCCACGGTCTGGTGGAGGATGAAGTGAGTGCGCCCGGCGCAACTGCCATCCTTAAGGTCACAAGCGTCCTCGAGGTCAGCCAATGGATCTGTCGAAATATCGTTAATGCCCATGTCCCACTCCTAGCAAATAAATCCCCGATACTAGCATAACGCCAATTCGGACGCAAAGTAGCCGAGGCCGGCTCGTAGCCGCACGGTCCGTTACAAGGACTCCGCCTTAAAGACCGTCTATGCCAACGGATTGGCCGAAAGACGAGGGCACTCTCGAAACCTTCCTGCACAAGCTGAGGCTGAAACTGGGCGAAGCCAAGCGAGCCAACAAGCCCTGGCTTCGGCTCAAGATCACAGGCCTTTGTTTGCCGGACCCCTACGTGGCTCTCATGGTTGACCGCCAAACTAGGCTACAAGGTCAAACTCCGAGAGACCAATCCGGAGGCTGTAGTCCATCCCACCGTCGACGCACGCTTTGAGTTCAGCGACGTCCCGCAGTGCGCCGGGTTCGGACCTTACCGACCTCAGGCTCCACGCAACCACAAGAGTTCGCCCATTTTTACATCGAAGAAGCCACTCCTATCTAACACCGGCAATTCCGGTCGAAGATGATCAATCGCTGCCGCCAACCTGCGGCTGTTACTTGGATTTCGTACTTCTGCCGTCCTGGTTCTGAGCCCTCTTGGGCTTGGAGTTCAGCGGTACGTCGCGCCAATAATATTCCGCGTAGCGCGAGAAGGCCCAAATGAAGCTGGCGGTCAGCCAAACCAGGGAGATTAGGACAAGGGACAGAAGCAAATTCTGCCACCACGGAGAAATATCTGCCCATTGCCCTGGATCATACCTGTTCAGATCGGTGGAGGAGGAGGGAAGCGCGTTTTCGACATTAATCCCGATCCAGAAGACGATGTTCGAAACAATAAAGAGCGATGTGGCCAGGTAGAGCGTGATCTCAATCCGGTTCGATATTCGATCCGCGGCGGTGACGTTGAGCTGATAGAAAAACTTGGAAAAGAAAGTCACGAGAAAAAGCGTTGTCGCGGCAATGACCAGCGCCGGCGCCAGACGCTTTATCCATGGATCGATCGCATCGATCGGGATGACGTTGAGATTGAATATCCAGTCCACGATCAGAGCGGTTCCACCGACTCCGATAGTGAAGACGAGAACCCGCGCGATCTTATCACCTTGCCGATAGAACCTTTGCAACTTTTGCCGCGCCGCATCGACATAACGGTTCGTGTCAAATCCATACTCGTCGAGGAAGGCTATGAACGCCAGAATGATGCCGAAGAATGCATCGCCGAAGGATTTGCCGTAGACGCCGAAAAGCGCGTAAGTGATAGACACGGCTGCGACAGCCAGTTTCAGATTGAAATGTCTTGACCTGGGTGTAGCCGGTTTGTTCAGCAAATCGTTCACGGTTTCCCTCCGCTGTAACATTTCCCCGACAGCCAGAATAAGCCGGTTAGATCGAATTGCAATTGCGCGATGACGGGACCGTGCCGGTAGTAAGTTGCAACCTTTTTGGACCTTACAACCTGAATGAACCGAATTCACGCCCCTGAAATCGCTCACGTGTTAAATACTCAGAACAAGCTCGTCATTCATTACGACGTTCATTGAGCAGGATTGTTGAGCATTACCCTTTCATGAGCCCTGAACTCACGTGTGCTAGTGTGCCAGGCCTCTTGTCGCTGACCATTCAGCGACCAGCAGGCGCGGTCTTGTCAATCACAGCTGAAATCGCCTTCTGCCACACGCCGACGAGGTCACGCGCTTTCACTACCAACTTTGCTCAACGGAAATTCTGGATCACGTTTGAGCACATGCCAATCTGAATTTCCGGAACGATCTCTTTGATAATACTTCCGGGATCATCCTGAAGTCACTCGCCTAGCCAGCTCAGTTCGCTTCAACGTAGGCAGCGGCTCGATACCGCCCATAGCCGACCTTCACGAGCAGCCCTTCCTCGCACATCCGGAAGAGGTAGCACCGTGGGATGCCGACGTCGGTGAGATCGCGAGTCCGTACCTCGCGCGTTCTTGCGCCAGAGCAACGGCGCGATTCCGGAGCGATGGTGGACGCCCACCTGCGAGGTGTAGCGCTTCCGCGCGGTCCCGATCACGTTTTCGCATTTGATGCGGCAGTGCCGCGTCCCGGAGTAGCGCTATGGCGAATTCGTATTTCTCAGATTCATCGATCCCGGAGAGCAACTTCCAAAGATTTGGCCAATCGTGAGCATTGGCGGCGGCATAAGCCGCAGCTCTTTGTGCAGCAGATGCGCGAGGTTGGCGGCTTCGGATTTGAGGACATTCCACGCACGGCAGTTTGTTCTGCCCAATTGAGCGCGGATATCGTGCCGCTCATCTACCATGGAAGCAGTCGAACGACGCCGCTCGCTGGCAAAGTGTTCGCCTTGCGCTTGCCCGATCTCATCGATTTCAAACACGAGAAGCTTCACTTCGAAACGCGCGAAACCTTGTGTCGCACATACAACATAGACGCCACCGCTGACATTGTTCTAACCGGCGTCAATCACGATCATCGGATTGAACCGTGGTGGACCCTTGGCGAGCAGCGCACCGCCATCATTAGGGGACAAAGGAACTTGGAATCGCGCTTGATCCCGAACTTCGGTCTTCTGCTCGACAATCCGCGAACAGATGATCTTCACGCGATAAAGCGTATCGCCATCACATTCGAAGAATTCCAGCGTGAAGGGGTGGCCTGCGCACTCCATCCTAACGGCCGGACCTATCGGGACTTTGAGCGCTGGTCGAGATTTATTGCCGAGCGCTGTTTGGTGCAAGGCTGCAGCGCGTAGTTGTCGAGCATCAGCTCGCCAACATGACGGCGTCGTGCCGAGCGGTGCCGCCGCATGATGCCTCAACGTCGGGCTCACCACAAACAATGCTGTCCCCATTGAACGAAACTGTCGCGAAGCGAACAGTCGAACTGTAGCCGAACGTTTTCCGTTCGTGCTTGGGTGGATCCGCAAGGCAAAAACAAGGAAGTGCGAACCAAGGTCCGCCCGCACAATTGAGCTTCAAGCCGCAGCTGGTCGTCAGGCTGGCACGTCATTTGCGGTCGAATGCAGGACCCTTTGTGACGCCTACCTTTACCAGCTGAGTTGACTGTGATGATTGTACAAAATTTTGCATACCTCCATTTCGGCGAAAATTAAGTAATCGGCAGCTAAAACCAAATATTGGACAGCAATCACCAGAATACATTCTAGGATTTCCTTCAGGGCTTAGCTGACGGCGCAGCAAAACTGCGCACGTTTCGAAGTTGTTCACAGAATCACTCGCGTCCATCACTTTATTATTAAAGCGGAGATCGACAATGACCATTAGGAGCCTCCTCCTCGGCTCAACTGCGGCACTGATTGCCGTTTCCAACGCTCGCGCCGTCACCACCGCCGCCGAGCCTGACCCGACTGAGTACGTCAAGATCTGTGACGTCTACGGCTCGGGCTACGTCTACATTTCAGGCACCGAGACCTGCCTGCGAATCGGCGGCTCTGTCCGTTACAACGTCGGATTGTTTGACCACTCAAGAACCTCGGATGTGAGGACTGGTGAGCATCAGAGCGCGTTGCAAAACAACACACGCTTCACATTGAAAACCTGGACCGGCCAGGAGACCGAACGCGGGACGTTGAAGACCTACACCGAAACCCGCGTGAACTTCGGCAGCCACCAGACATCGGTTTCGGACAGTTCTCGGTCCTATGCCTTGAACGGAGGCAGCGGCCTGACTATCGCCTGGATTCAGCTTGGTGGCCTGCGAGTTGGTAAGGACCGGTCGGCTTTCGACATGTTTATTGGCTGCGCGGGTGATGTACTGAACCAGACGCCGGCTCCGTACGGCGCTTTCGATACCAATGTGGTTCAGTACTACTTGGACGCAGGGAACGGCTTTTCGGCCGTGGTTTCGCTGGAACAAGGCTCGGACGTGGTCGGCACAATCGACAGCTACGCTCCCCACATAGTAGGCGGCTTGAAATACGCACATGGCTGGGGAGCGATCACCGGCGTTGCAGCTTATGATAGCAACTACGAATCGGTGGCCGCCAAGGTCCGTGTCGACATCAATGTCACCAACGAACTGTTGCTATCCGGAATGTTGGGCTACGGTTCCCATGGCCAGCTCAACTACGGCTCGATGAATTCGGTAGACGCTCATGGTCGCGGTTTCTATAAACCTTGGGGCGGGAACTGGGCTTTCTGGGCTGGCGCCGGTTACGAGCTCACCGAGTCAGCTTCGTTCAACCTTCAGCTCTCGGGTGATCAGCTCAACAACTATGGTGTCGCTGCGAACGTCGCCTATGCGTTCCTTCCAGATTTCACAGTTACGGCTGAACTCGACTATGACCGCTACGGAGGCTCCGCCGTCGGAAAGGTGAAAGCTTCCGAAGTGAACTGGACCAATGCCAACAAGAAGAGCAGTGTCGGCGGTATCCTGCGTTTCGAACGCTCATTCTAATGCGATGAAGCGTTGAGCTCCGAGGTCCAGTTGATGCGCGGACATTCCCCCTACATTCCGTTGATTGTGCATGCACGGCTCGGACGGCCGTCGTACGCGGCGACCGTCATAGAGGGGTTTGACGCCGTGCTCCTGAACACGGCGGTCCCGAGGGCGGCCGATCCGGTCGGCATGGCGCGTGCGTTCGGCAAAGCGGTCGATGCCGGTCGTGAAGCTTTCAGCTCGGGAATGCTCGAACGGCGCTACCCACCGACGATCGGCAGGGCCGTCTACTCATGAAGTCGTGGACGTGCCGGCTGGATTGACCGGCTGGTTCCGCTCGGCGTGAGTCTGGTGCAGCTCCGGATAAAGGATATGGACGAGAAAGGACTGCAGACGGAAATCCGCCGCGCGAACGACGCCTGCGCGGTCCATGGTTGCCAAGTGAGTCAACGACATTTGGCGCACGGCAATCGTGGAAGGCTGCGACTTCGTCCATCTTGGTCAAAAGGATTTGGCTGCCGCCGATGCTGGCGATGAAATAAGTCGGATTGAAGCTCGGCCTGTCGATCCACGATCACACCGAACTGGAAACGGCGCCAGTGGCGGAACCGGAGTATGTGGCGCTCGCCCCAGTCTATCCAACAGCCTCAAGAAGATGAATGGGCGTCGCGAGGACTCGAGCGGATCAGCGGTGGAAGCACCAGGTCGCGCCGATCCCATTGGTCTGCATCGGCGGCCTCAACCTGACCGTCTCGAAGGCGTTTTTTGAGGCTGGCGCGGAAAGCGCAGCCGTGGTCACCGACTTTGCGCTGAACGACGCCCCAGAAGCGCGCACGCGAGAATGGATCGAAAGACAGAGCAATGGCGCCGAGGCGAGAACCGCATCTGCTCGTTGTTGTCGGGTCAGATTCCCGCGGTGGGGCTGGAATTGCCCGCGAGATCGAGACGATCGCTTGCCTTGACGTGCGCACCTGCCTTTGCTGTCAGCGCGCTGACGGTGCAAACCCAGGAAGACGCCTTGGAAATCCAAGTTACGCAACCCGGTCTGGTGACGGGTCAAATGCGCGTTGCGCTTCAAGCTAACAGAGTGGCCGGCACCAAGGTTGGCATGCTCGCAACGGCTGAGATCATCGTCGCTGCGGTTGCAGGCTGTGCTGCGCGTATCGGGCGCATATCGACAGTCCAGATCCGGTGCTGGCTTCCACGTCAGGCCGAGCGCTTCTTGAAGCAAGCGCCATCCCGCATCATGAAGTAGCATCTGATGCCGCTTTGCCGTGTCGACACCCAATGTCATTGAACTGGCGCTTCTTGCCGGCTCAGTGCTACCGGTGAATGAGGCCGGCGCGCTTCAACAAGGACCCCAAGCCACCCCGTCTGCCGGACTCCTCCAAATTCGAAACACGGATGGTTCCTATCCAGACAATTGATTTTATCAATCTGCGACAATACCGCATAGCGGCGCCGGCGGAATGATCACCGGTAGCAAGACGAGCTGCTTTCAGTGGCCTGCACGAGGCGCACCGCGACCGAGTACAAGCCGGCTCGTCTGCAGCCATGTTCGGATCGGCCGCATCGGTGCGCCGAATGAGATTGCCGGCGGAACGCTCTATTCGTGCAGCTGTGACGGCAGTCATCTCACCGGAGCCATCCTGCCGATGGATGGCCGGCAGTCGGTGCAGCATGGGCTGACACTGTTCACGGAATGAAGCCGCTCGCGCTTCGGACGGTTGAAATGGAGGACATTAGCTTGGAACCGATCAGTCTCGACGAGCTTCTGGCCAGCGTCGGCAAGGAAGTCGGCGTGTCGCCGTGGCGGGTGGTCTCGCAGCGGATGATCGACCAGTTCGCCGAGTCCACCGATGACCACCAGTTCATCCACTGCGATCCGGAGCGCGCCAAGCGCGAGACGCCGTTCGGCGGCACCATCGCACATGGCTTCCTGTCGCTTTCGCTTTTGTCGGCGATGACTTTCGAGACCATGCGGCCGCTCGAAAACTGCAAGATGGGTGTCAACTATGGCTTCGAATCGCTGCGCTTCCTGGCGCCGGTGAAAACCGGATCGCGCATCCGCACCCGTTTCGTACTGGCCGACGTCAAGGTCAGGCCGTCGGGCTGGGTGCAGACGGCGCTGGGCGTGACGATTGAGATCGAGGGCTCGAAAAAGCCGGCGCTGACCGCGCGCTGGTTGACGCTGACGCTGATCAAACGCCAGCCGGAGGCGGCCTGAATTGTCAACGAGCGTCAGCAGAGACGATCTTCACGTGCCGGGGCGATGTAGGCGACCAGTGCGCACCGATCGGCAACGCGGCCACGGGGGTCGGCTAGATAGAGTGGCAGGAATGCCTAATCGGGGCTCCGACTCGGAAGGGGCTTCGATGTATCGGAAGCGCTTCGGCTTTCGGCGCTGCATTCCTTCTTCACGAAGGGCCATGGAGAATTCCCGACTACGGGGTCGAAAGATCGGCTTGTGATTGGAGTGGGCAGATCCTCCCGGACTGAAACTGCCAATAGGGTGTTATCGAGTCAACCGGGTCGAACTTGAGGTCGCGGGTGTCGCTGATCGGCTGCTCGTCGAGCTCGAGAGCTGCCAGCTAACGGCAGAACACGGCTATGGCAAGAGCTCCGCAGTTGATGTGGACGCCCAGAGCTGGGAGTACAGACCGACAAGTTCCCGGCGGGCGAACTTGCCATTGGTAGCGCGCCAGACCAGCCGCGAGAAAGCCTCGATGAGAAGGCCCCCCGAGCCGCACGCGGGATCGACTACAGCGGCGTTTGGCGAGAGGCCTTCGAAGGCGAGATCGAGTGTAAGATGGACGAGCTCGACACGCGAATCGCAGTCCCTGCGATCGCCCCTTATCCGCGGCGCTCGTGCGTGCGAACTGTTAGTAGGTTGAGCTGACTAGATGAACCGGGATGCTATTCAGCGGAACTGTAAAAGACGTCCCTGGCCGAACTAAGCAAGATCAATCCAGCCATCGCTAAAGGTAGGCGAACGAGACGTTCGGACTCCGTGCCGCTGAAATCCTCAAATTGAATCGGCCGGACCGTTGGAGCTATCATCACCCGCTTGGCTTCCAGAGCTACGGAGCGGGTTGATTACCTGAACGTCCTCGAAGTCCTTTTCATTGTCGGTCACTACGACACACTCATTGACTTCGGCTACAGCGGCAATGATTGTGTCTAGGGCGCTCCGCGAACGGCCTCTGGCTTTGCCGTTGGCCATCAGCCGCGCCCACACGAGGCCAGCTTTCTCGTCGAACGACAGCACGCGGCCAGCGAACAGCGCTTGCGGGCCTTCGGAGCCCTCGAACCAAGTTTCAAGGCTGCTGCGCTTTTTCCCCTTCGGCTTCTCTAGGATGCCTCGGCGAATTTCGGCGACAGTAAGCGAAGCAATGAAGAGGTCTTCGTCCTTCTGCGCGCCCATCCAGGCCAGCAACGAGCCCGAAGGCTCCGGCTTTATGACATTGCTGATGATATTGGTATCAAGAAGGTAGCGCGTCACAGGTCGATCTTGCGCCCCTCTTCGCGCGGCCGGCTGAGGTCGAGATTGGAGCCAACCAGAGGCGAGCGACGCAACGCGGCGAGAATGCTGCCCGCTTTCGGTGGCTCACCCGCCACGGCTTGCTGTATGGTCCGACGAAGCTGTCGGGCATCCGGCCCGCTCTCCGTTAATTTTCGGGCAAGAGTTCGCAGTAGATCGCGGTCTGCGTCGAAGGCCTGGATCTCGAACCGCGCGATGCCGCGCTCAGCCAGGCGAGAGCGATAATTCTCGATGGCTCTCTTCTGTGCAGTGTTGCCCATCGCGTGCCTCCGTTCTCTATCCGGATATATAGCCATGGCTTCTTCGGAGCACAAGGTGCCCCGTCATCGGCCAGCACTGGCTCCTGCGCGACGCGCGTTATTGATAGAATTCCAGCTTGTCGAAGCACTGTGACTTGGCATCATTGTCGCGAAACGGAGTATTTCGCGTCAGGACAGGAACGCGATCATAGCGCGCCGAAACGGCAACAGCCGAAAAGCTTCGTGTGGTCGCCGGCGCGGCCCGCGAATTGGCTGTGTCTGCGTCGCCGGAGCCCGATCGACGCTTCGTCAATCTGGTCCGGCTGCTGGCGCGACAGGCCGCACGGGATTTCGTTCAAGCCGAAACGGATGGCCAGACGCGAGACCGCGTCCCGGAGTAAGGGGCCGCCTCATGAAGGTCGCGCTTGGCGCTCGCTACTCAACTGACAATCACCGAGACGCCTCGATCGAGGATCAGTTGCGGCTCTGCTGCTTGCGTGCTGAAAAGCAAGGCTGGACAATCGTCGACAGCAATACCCACCGCGCGATCTGCGGCGGGGTCGCTGTTGCGTCCCGGCCTTCAGGAGCTGATCAGCGATGCGATGCAGGGCAAATTCCTGATCGTGCTCGCAGAGGCGATGGATCGCCTGACCGTGACCGATGCAAACCGGGAGCAGGCCAGGCTGGGCAAACGTTGCAACAGATCCTTCAAGGAAATTCATAGACTCTTAGCAACTCCGGCTCGCTGTGAATGGTAGGCTTATTGCAACGTCTGAGGTCAGTGGTTCCAAACCGTGGCCCCGCTTGTCTTCGACTGGCCGACCTGCTTGCAATTTCGGCTAAAGGCAAGAAGAGCGCCCATTTGTTTGTTCGACACAGGATATCGACGGTCGTCACGGCCACCGAGATTTGTCCGGTCGTTGGACAACCCTTCGAAATCGCAACTTCTGCGGAGAACGCGAAATGAGAAATTCGGTAGGACTTGGTCCTGAGCCATGATGACACTGGTTAGTCGCCTACGCATGGCAGCGCATCCTGACCGCCTTCGAATCCTGGGCCTTTGTGCGCATGCGGACCTAACTGTCTGCGAGCTAGCGGAGATTCTGAGCGTGTGTCGAGAGCGGGTTGCGCGACACGTCCGGCTGCTCGCCAGAGCCGACTTTCTTTGCTGCAACGAACAGCCTCCGTGGCGCTCGTACCATCTCAACGCAGGATCCAACGACGGCGGGCTGGTTCAATTATTGATCGATCTCCTGCCCCATCGCGACGGCTATCATAAACAGGACCTGCAGCGGCTCGAAGCGGTACGAGACACGCGGCCGAAAGGGACCGCGTGCTTGATCGTGAAATAGGTCAATCCAATTGGAGCGCGAAGCTACCATGGACAACTCCGCAGACGGCGCGATCGCACAGCCGGACACCCACGGGCGGTCTTCCTTGGCCGCGGTTGATTGCCGCGTCCACGAGCTGCTTCTGAGACAGGAGCGGCAGGAGCGGACGACCCTCAAGCTCATCGCCTCAGAGAACTTTGCGTCCTCGGCCGTGCTGGAAGCGAACGGCTCGATTTTCACGAACAAGTACGCCGAGGGGTACCCCGGCGCGCGCTACTACGCTGGAAACGAGATCGTTGATGAGCTTGAGAATCTGGCCATTGAGCGCCTGAAAACGCTATTTGGCAGCGAGCATGCCAACGTCCAGCCTTATTCCGGCTCGCCGGCCAACCAGGCTGTCTATCGTGCGCTTTTGAGTCCCGGTGACAAAGTCATGGGCTTGCCCCTTCCGGAAGGGGGCCATCTGACTCATGGTTGGGCCATCAACTTTTCCGGAACTGACTATCAACGCGTGCCCTATGGACTAGATGAAAAGACACAGCAGATTGACTATGACCGCTTGCGCGAGACAGCCAAGCGGGAACGGCCGCGGCTCATTTGGGTCGGCGGAACCGCTTACCCGCGTGTCTTTGACTACGCGGCAATGGCAGAAATTGCCCTGGAAGCGAACTCCTATCTCGTAGCCGACATTGCGCACATCAGCGGCCTGATTGCCGCGGGAGCGCACCCGAATCCCGTGGGCCATTGCGACGTGGTCAGCAGCACGTCCCACAAGTCGATCCGCGGTCCCCGCGGTGGCTTCATTTTGTCAAGGAACGAAGATCGCTATCAGGCCCTGTATCATACAAAGAGCAAATACAATCTCGCCAGACGAATAGACCGGGCGGTCTTCCCTCACCTGCAAGGCGGACCTCACATGAATGCCATCGCTGCGCTAGCGGTTGCCTTGCACGAAGCCGCGAACCCGTCCTTCCGAAGCTACGGCCAACAGACGGTCAAGAATGCCAAGGCTCTGGCACATGCACTGCTTGAGCGAGGTTATGACCTGGTTACCGGGGGGACGGACAATCACATGCTGATCCTTGATCTTCGCGATCGGCCACTATCGGGCAAGGCCTATGCCGAGCGACTAGCAAAGGCAGGAATCATCACAAACTTTAATATGGTGCCTGGCGACCCGCGGCATCCGGCGGTCACAAGCGGAATTCGCCTGGGGGCGCCAGCAGTGACGTCAATGGGCATGCGCGATGTGGAAATGGTGCAAATTGCTGGCTTCATTGACTCCGTCCTCCAGCGGCCAGACGACGAAGATCTCCATGCCTGCGTGCGAAGAGACGTTGCCGACTTGTGCGCTGCGTTCGAGGTCCCGGGCATCTCCGACAAGTAAGGTGGGCCAAGCAAAATGCCCATACCACATCCAACATCCGAAGCGAGGTATTCATGGCTAGGCAGTTCGTGTTCTCTTCCGAATCGGTTGGCGCGGGGCACCCGGATAAGTTGGCCGACAACATCTCGGATGCCATCCTCGATGCCATCCTCCGCACAGATCCCAAGGCGCGCGTCGCCTGTGAAGCGTTGGTAAAATCAGGGATAGTCGTTCTGGCTGGCGAGATCACCAGCGATGCCCAGGTGGATTACAGCCAAGTTGCGCGCGATACGATTCTCGACATTGGGTACGACGACGAGGCCGTCGGCTTTGACGGCCGGCGTTGCTCCGTCGTTCATGCCCTCACCGAGCAATCGCCCGACATCAGCCAAGGCGTTGACGAGGGAAGAGGGCAAGACCTCCAGCAGGGAGCGGGAGATCAGGGCCTCATGTTCGGCTACGCATGCCGCGAAACCGATACCCTGATGCCTTTGCCGATCCAGCTCGCTCATCGCTTGACGAAACGGCAGGCGTATGTCCGGAAGGCACAACAGCTTGGCTGGTTGCGTCCTGACATGAAATCCCAAGTCTCAGTGCGCTATGAGGGGTTGCGCCCGGTCGCCCTGGATACCATCGTCGTGTCGACGCAACATGACGAGCAGGTCTCGCAAGAGACTGTCCGCGAGGGCGTCATTGAGGAAATCATAAAGCCTGTCCTGCCGACCCACCTGGAGACGGAAGGCGTCAGAATTCTGGTCAACCCGACGGGGCGGTTCGTAGTCGGCGGGCCGCGCGGCGACTGCGGTCTCACTGGACGCAAGATCATCGTCGATTCCTATGGCGGGATGGGTCGTCATGGCGGCGGCGCCTTCTCGGGCAAGGACCCGTCCAAGGTTGACCGCTCGGCTGCCTATGCAGCCCGCTATGTCGCAAAGAACATCGTCGCTAGCGGACTTGCGGACGTGTGCGAGGTGCAGCTTGCTTACGCAATCGGCGTGGCCAGTCCGGTTTCCGTCATGGTCAACACGTTCGGGACAGCCAGGGTTGAGGAAAGCAGGATCGAGCGCCTCATTCTTGAGTTGTTCGATCTCAGACCGAAAGGCATTATCAAGATGCTTGATCTCTTACGCCCTATATACCGCAATACAGCGACCTATGGCCATTTCGGCCGTGAAGAGCCTGATTTCACCTGGGAGAAGACAGACAGGGCGGACGAATTGCGTCGCGAGGCAGGACTCGCCGCCCCGTGAGAGCCGCCGGCGAACGGATTGGCAAGCGGAAAGCCCATTTCCACCGGGCAGACCCGCGCCTGGCAGGCGTGGCGAGAAGCCGGCTCGGGTTTTTTGGCGGAGACATTGATGCCGGGTTATGACGTGCTTTGCATCGGCAATGCCATTGTCGACATCATCGCCCAGTGCGACGAGGCATTCCTCGAGATCAACGGCATCATCAAGGGCGCGATGAACCTGATCGACACGCGCCGCGCCGAACTGCTCTACAGCCGCATGGGCCCGGCGATCGAGGCCTCCGGCGGCAGTGCCGGCAACACGGCGGCCGGCGTAGCCAGCTTCGGCGGACGCGCCGCCTTCTTCGGCAAGGTCTCCAACGATGCGCTGGGCGAAATCTATGCGCACGATATCCATGCACAGGGTGTCGCCTTCGACACCAGGCCGCTCAAGGGCGAGCCGCCGACGGCGCGCTCTATGATCTTCGTCACGCCCGACGGCGAGCGCTCGATGAACACCTATCTCGGCGCCTGCGTCGAGCTTGGCCCTGAGGATGTCGAGGCCGACAAGGCATCCGGCGCCAAGGTTACCTATTTCGAGGGCTATTTGTGGGATCCGCCGCGCGCCAAGGAGGCGATCCGGCAGACGGCGAAGCTCGCACACGAGGCCGGACGCGAAGTGTCGATGACGTTGTCGGATTCGTTCTGCGTCGACCGCTACCGGGACGAGTTCCTCGAGCTGATGCGCTCGGGCACTGTCGACATCGTCTTTGCCAACAGCCACGAGATCAAGTCGCTCTACCAGACAAAATCCTTCGACGAGGCGGTGGCGGCTATCCGCAAAGACTGCAAGATTGCCGCCGTCACCCGCTCCGAAAAAGGCTCAGTGATCGTGCGCGGCGACGAGACCGTGGTCATCGAGGCGACCGCCATCAAGGAGTTGGTCGACACCACCGGCGCCGGCGACCTCTACGCCGCCGGTTTCCTGCATGGCTACACGCAGGGCCGCAACCTCAAGACCTGCGGCGACCTTGGCTCGCTGGCGGCCGGCCTGGTGATCCAGCAGATCGGCCCAAGGCCAAGGCAGAATTTGCGCCGCGAGGCGGAAGGGGCTGGGTTGCTGTAGATGCGCCGGCAACTAACCAGCCGCCCTACTGACGCGATGACCGCAGTGGCGGAACTGTGTCAAAGCTCGCTGATAGCGACAGCCATTCGCTTCGGAGAACTGACCCATGCTGCTGCCGTGAAGCTCGCTGGAGGAGCGGTGCAAGGCGTGCTTGCCATGACGGCATTCACCGTCATCCAGATCGTCACCAGCATTTTCCAGAAGCTCAGCTTGGGGAAGGCCAGTAAGGTTCCTGAGGTAACGGAGAACTCGCGGCGTCCGTCGGACTTGACTTGCGATCACGTCCCACGATGCCGAATACGGGCAGCAGACTGAATATTTCACAATGCTAGACAAAGGCGTAAAAGCGCGATCACATAACAACATAAACATTTCGTTATGCGTCATTGACAAAAGAGCGAACTGCTGTGATTGTCTGCGTGTCGTGGTTCTCGCGTGCGGCGCTGCCGCAGCGGAGCTAAGAGGGAAGCCGGTGCGATGCCGGCGCTGCCCCCGCAACTGTTAGCGGCGAGCCAACCCCAATCACGTCACTGAGGCGAATACCCTCAGGAAGACGGGTAGAGGCTATGACCCCGCGAGCCAGGAGACCTGCCACGCGAATTACGTCCACGGGCGGGGTGTCTCGGTGGCCGCTGCAACCCGGCGTTGATGCCGGCCTGCTAGCGCCTTCCTTGTCACCGACGCCCCAATCATCGGGGTATGACATGACTGTCTCTCAGCAAATTCCTGTAGCAACGCTCGGCGTGCCGCGCTTCGGTCGTCGGCGAGAACTGAAATTCGCGCTTGAAAGCTACTGGTCCGGAACATCGTCCGCTGGCGACCTTCTCACGACGTCGAAGGCGCTCCGTGCCGCTAGCTGGGAAGAGCAGCGCGATCGCGGCGTGTCGAAAATCCCGTCGAACGACTTCTCGCTTTACGACCATGTGCTCGACACCGCAGCCATGGTCGGGGCCGTTCCATCCCGTTACGGCTGGAATAGCGGCGAGGTCCCACTTGACATCTACTTCGCAATGGCGCGCGGCAACCAGGGTCAGACGGAGGATTGTGGACACGCTGGTTACCAGGAGGAGGCTCATGGACCTGGTGTAACCGCGATGGAAATGACCAAGTGGTTTGACACCAACTACCACTACATTGTGCCGGAACTCGATGATGATCAGACGTTCGCCCTCTCGTCATCGAAGCCGGTCGATTACTTCCTCGAGGCTAAAGCTCTCGGCATTCACACACGCCCAGTCATCCTTGGACCCATCACCTTCCTCAAGCTGGCGAAATCGCCTGCCGAGGGGTTCGGTCCCATCGCGCTCCTACCGCGGCTGCTGCCGGTTTACGAGCAGCTTCTGGAGAGGCTGAAGCTGTCGGGAGCCGACTGGGTGCAGATCGATGAGCCAGCGCTTGTCCTCGATCTGAACCCGAACGAACGAGCTGCGTTCGAATTCGCCTATGGCCAGCTGTCGAAAGCCGCGCCCGAGCTGAAGATCATGCTGGCTACGTATTTCGGGTCGCTGGGAGACAATCTCGAAACCGCGATTTCTCTGCCCCTGGCCGGCCTGCATATTGATCTCGTGCGCGCTCCCGAGCAGCTGGAAACGGTGGCTCGGCTCGCTCCGAAGGATCTGGTGCTCTCGCTTGGCTTGATCGATGGCCGCAACGTCTGGCGTGCGAACCTGCCCGCCATTCTCGACCGCATCAAACCGATCGTCGCCGGCTGGCCCTTGGACCGCGTCGAGATCGCGCCTTCTTGCTCGATGCTGCATGTGCCGATTGATCTGCGCATGGAGACGGAACTCGACGCGGACATCAGGTCGTGGCTCGCCTTCGCGGCCCAGAAGACCGACGAGCTGGTCTTGCTGGCCCGGGCCCTGTCCCAAGGCAGGGATGCGGTGGCAGGCGCGTTGAAAGCGTCTGCCGAGGCTGCCGCCACGCGCGTGACATCCACGAGGATCCATGACCCGCTTGTTCAGGGGCGGATCGCTAGCATTGAGGACAGCGCGAAGCGACGAGAGAGCGCTTTTGGCGAGCGCTCCAGAGTCCAGGCCGGCTCACTCGGGCTGCCGCCGTTCCCGACGACGACCATCGGGTCCTTCCCGCAGACGCCGCAGGTACGCAAGGCGCGGGCCGCTCATGCGAAGGGCCAGCTGAGCTATGTCGACTATGAGACGTTCCTGAAGAAGGAGATCGAGGCTGCAATTCGCTGGCAGGAAGAGATCGGGCTGGACGTGCTGGTGCATGGTGAGTTCGAGCGAAACGACATGGTACAGCATTTCGGCGAGCAGTTGTCCGGCTTCGCGCTCACCCAGCATGCCTGGGTACAAAGCTATGGGTCGCGCTACGTGCGTCCCCCCATCATTTTCGGCGACGTATCGAGGCGCAATCCGATGACAGTGCGCTGGTGGCAATTCGCCCAGTCGCTTACGGAAAAGCCCGTGAAGGGAATGCTCACAGGCCCAGTCACCATTCTCAACTGGTCTTTTGTTCGCGACGACGTACCCCGCTCCGAAGCCTGCCGCCAGATCGCGCTCGCCATCCGCGACGAAGTGACGGATCTCGAAAGATCCGGCGCAAGGATGGTCCAGATCGATGAGGCCGCGTTTCGCGAAGGATTGCCACTGCGCCAATCTGACTGGAAAGTCTATCTCGACTGGGCTGTCGAATGTTTCCGGATCGCTTCAACGGGTGTAAAGGACGCGACTCAAATTCATACCCACATGTGCTATTCGGAGTTCAACGAGATCATTCACGCGATCGCTGGAATGGATGCGGATGTCATTTCGATTGAGACGTCGCGCTCGAAGATGGAACTGTTGGACGCCTTCACGAGCTCCAAATATCCGAACGAAATCGGTCCTGGCGTCTATGATATTCACTCACCACGCGTCCCGGAAGTCGGCGAGATTTCGGACTTAGTCATGCTTGCCCGCGAGCGACTGTCCGACGGCCAACTGTGGATAAACCCGGACTGTGGCCTCAAAACACGCAAATGGGAGGAGGTCCGCCCTGCCCTCATTAACATGGTCGCTGCAGCACGCGCGCTCCGGCAGAAAGTGCAGGCGTGAGGCTTCTCTTCCTCACCGTGTGGGGAGTTGCCGGCTGGCGGATGTCGGCCGGGAATATGCCAAACCGATCACACTCTTGGAAATGAGCCACTCGGCGCAAATGTGCAATTTCCCTACGGCACGTGTCTTAATCCCGCAGAAATATAAATGTGGCACTACGCTATAATATCGGTTCCTTGGGGACATACAGGCCCCGCGCCTCGAACAAATCGGACACGCGTCGTTTCTCAAAGTAGACTGCTTGGCGCGTTCGCTCAGGCAGCGACAATATATGGTGCTGCGTCTGTCCGCCCCCAGTTGATCGCGCAGACTACGGGCGAGGTGGCAGGGTTCGGGTATCGCTAGCGTCCCGCCAATTCGGAGATGGACGTCGCAATTCGTGTCGCCAAGTAAAAATCGCCAATCATTTTCGATTGCAAGTCCGCAGCCAGTTGGCCCTTATTTTCCTGAGATCTGCGTTACAGGCCGGGGCGTTGTCGCCGTTTCTGAGGGTAAGATGGGATAGGCGACGTCAGGTGCCTCTCCGGTCAGCGAGTTGAGGAAGGCAACAAGCAGGTCAACTTCTTCGTCCGCCAGTACTACGCCGAGCTGGGTGGTCCCCATAATGGCGACGGCCTGTTTCAGATCCCAAACCTTGCCCGAATGAAAGTATGGCGCGGTGAGTGCAACGTTGCGCAGCGGCGCCACGCGGAAGACATAGGAATCGTCGGCTGCATTGGTGACCTCAAATCGGCCCTTGTCTTTGTCCGGCAGGACTTCGGCGCTGGGCCGTTCCACGAGGCCGAATGGGTAATAGGCTTGCCCACCAACGTTGATGCCGGCATGGCAGGACGAGCAGCCTTTGTCCATGAAAAGCACCAGGCCCTGTTTCTGTTCGGAAGTCATGGCAACCTCATCACCATTCAGGAAGCTGTCGAACGGGGCAGGTGTGACCAGTGTCGCCTCGAAGGCTTCGATCGCCTTGGCGAAGTTGTCGAAGGTGACCCGATCGGCTTCAGCCGGAAAAGCTGCATCGAACCACTCGACATATTGCGGCATGGACTTGAGAGTGGCGATGAGTTGGCCCGGTGTATTGGCCATTTCGATCCCGGCTTGGACCGGTCCCTTCGCCTGAGCCTTTAGGTCTTCGGCACGACCATCCCAGAACTGGGCGATGTTGAAGACAGCGTTCAGTACAGTCGGCGCGTTGCGCTGTCCCTTCTGCCAACCATGGCCAATCGAGGTTTCGTGATTGTCGTCGCCGCCGGTGGCCAGGTTGTGGCATGAATTGCACGACAAGACGCCTGACGCCGAGACGCGTGGATCGAAGAACAGTGCCTTGCCGAGAGCGATCTTTTCCGGGGTGATCGGGTTGTTGGCGACTGTCGGCGTGGTGGATGGCAAAGCCGTGAAGGTGGCCAATGCCGTATCTCTGAGGTCGGTGGGGATCGAATCCGCAGCAAAGGCGGTGGGTGCCAGCAAGGTGACAGCCATCGTACTGAATAGGATTTTCATAATTGGTCTTCCTGCGTCGTCCACGCAGCCATTATGCGATCTGCGGCTCATGAACGCCCTGAGCTAGATCAGCTTGAGGGAGAGGACGGGGTCTCACACCTGTTTTCGCAGCTGAGCTGGGACCCTCTTGGAAGCGATCGCTCTTCTCGATTGGACTTCAGGGAGGAGGAGTATCCCTGGTTGGCAACCGGTTTTATGCATCAAAGCACGCCCTGAGGGCGGCTTCGTAGATTCGGTCACTGCGATCTTTCAGCCAAGGTTGAGAAAGTCACAGCATGCGCAAGACTGGCAATCTCTTGCACGAGGTGCGCTGCACGCCTTGCGAAAAGTGAGCTTCTGAACCGTCAGGGTTCATTCGTTGCGTGAATCGGCCTTATCGACACACGCCGACTGCACATTGTGATGTCACCAGCGATGGCGGTTTCAATACCTAAGCAGCGACGGTCTATGTGACAGTATGGATGTCGTATCGGAATAGGCGTTCCGCCTTTGTGGACCGTCACACCGGCATATAGCTCCGCTTCCACGAACATCCCATCACGCGAGGAAAGACATGGCCAACACGCGCAGTATCGCCAATCTAGCCCTTTGTGTCGACGGCGCCGCGATCGAGCAGGTCCACCCGCTGTAACTGCCTCACCTTGATCCACAGATCCTAGGCGCTGACCAGTTTGTCGTCATCATTTGACGGGCGGGGGGCATTGGCCCATAAGCGAGCCAACGCAAACTGTGCGGTTGCCAATGCGTAATGAAGTGAATTGCAATGATCTTCGGTTTGCGAAACACGCACTTCCGACGCAGCTTGCGTTGACAGAGGCGCTTTTAGGCGCAATAGCACTTCCGCTGGCCTATTTTGTGGAGTTCAACTGTGGTTCGGCCAAGGGCGCGGGGCGCCGGACCGGCCCCTTGTAAACCTAATCAAAGAGAGAGAGACCCTGCATGGAAGAAATCTTACCGCGCATCGCCACTGGTGCCGGCATCGGCCCGGCTCTCGCAGAGAAGGCCGTTGGGTTAATGCTGGGGTTCCTGCGGAGCCACGCGGCCGACGGTCCCGGCGCGCGCATGATCGAGGCCATTCCGGGAGCTTCGGAATTAGTAGCGAAGTATCATGGCGACGACCCAGAGGGTGGCGGCCTTATGGGGCTCGGGCAGCAATTGATGGGTGAGGGTCTCAGCATGGCAAAGATCGCCGCCCTCGCCAACGAGACGATCGCCTGCGCCAAGGAACATGCCGGCGACGAACTCGTGGACGAGGTCCTCAATTCCGTTCCTGGCCTTCCCCAGTTCGTCTGATCAGCGGCAGCCGGGGCGCATGACCTTGTGCGCCCGTGCCGGCCCGTCTGCGCAGCAGGCATTCTCCGCCGAGCGTTCCGCACCGATCTCGCCAGACCACCAACCGCTGGGCACGCGAATCGCGCGTTGGAGTACTTCATTCGTCTATCGAAAAATCAACTTCAGGCGATTCGATGTGTATAATTTCTGGCGGTAAGGGTTTATCCTGAACGCTTTCGATGAAGCCCGCGAGATAAGCAAACGTATTGTATTTCTCGAGGACTAGCCGTTTCGCCTCTCTTATTGCGCCGCGACGTTCCTTCCAGAGGTCTGAGTTGATGATTTCTTGAATTTTTTGGATTACGTTCTTGTCCTCTGGGTCAATCAGAACCATAGAGTCCGAAGGGAAGAACCTCGTGATTGCCGGGCTGCCGTAATAGATCGGCATTGTTTCAGCGACGAAGCAGTCCATAAGCTTCTCTGTAAAATAGTAATCAGCACGAGTATTCTCGAACGCTATACTGTAACGATAAGGTGCGAGCGCGTTCCATTTATCTCCAATCAGCCGAAAACCTCGGCCGAACAGGTCAAAATCGAGCTCCTTTCTTAGCCGTTCCAGAAACGCCAGCCGATACCGATGTCCTTTAAGCAGGGCGATGTTACTGGTAATCCATGAGAGCCGAAGTGGCTTATCCATGACTTCGCTGACCAGAAGTTGGTCATATGTCTTGTTTACAGACCAAGACCGAGTGATCGGTGGAGACAAAACGAATCGGCGAGCTGCATTCTGCCGAGCAACCAGCTCTGCGTCAGACGTCAGGACGATAGTATTTTTCCCCTGCCCTTCATGAAATGCACGATGAGCTTTCGTCGGCGGTTCGCCGATTGCAAAAATTGTCCTGTTTGGGCTCGCCTCGATATCAACAGGGAGCCCAAAAAGAGAAGCAGAGTTAAAGACAATATGCCAATCGGGCACGAAGGATGTCGTGCGTACAAAAGCGACATTGTTCCAGATTCCACTGCCCTTTGGAGTGAGCTGGTGGATTGCATCATCCAAAACGCCCCAAGAATCTAGACATGTAGCAACAATGGGCGCCGGGCGTTCCGTCAACAATTTGGCCGACAAAGCAGTTCCACTCCCTTCACTCGTGAAGGTACTCAATCGCCATTCAGGATTGCGGTAACATCGGGCAGCATAAACCTTCCGAGACCTGCTGTCGAGGCAATTGTCGCTTTGCACTTGACCAGGTTCTTCCTCGCTTCGTGTGGTGATTAGGCCGGCTGAGTGGCAGCATGCGTGCCTAAGGAGTTCGCAGCCGGCGCTGCCTAATGGTACGTTTGATCGTCTTCAGGCGGTTGATCAGCCCTTCCGCTTCGGCCGTTCTCCACGGCAGTTCAATGGCATCGCGAACGGAGTCACGGCGTAGGACCAGACCGAAACGCGTGATGGCAATGAGCCGGGTGACGCCAAGTCGATCGAAGTGCCGAGCTTGCCCAACTCACAGGCCCCGCAAAATGCCGCGGAAGGGCATGGCAAACCTGCGCATAGTGGCAAACTCATGTCATCCCTGCTTCAGGACGTCGACCTTTCTGGCCTGGTTGATCGTCAGCACATCCGGAGGCTTCATGCAGAGGGCCTCGGCGACTACCGGCGAGATCACACGGCCGGTCGCGGCATTCTGTATGAGGACGCGTCGCTGGCTGGTTGATGCGTATGATTGATGCAGGCGGCTCACTGTCCTTGCCCGGCCTCTCGGCGCGGCGCCAACTTGCGAGAAGCCGCTCCAGATTCGAGAAGCTGCCGGTCGCCGCGCTGTTTGATATCGTGGAACAGGTGTCATCCGCAGCCACTGCCGCCTCTCCAGGACCGGCTAAGAAACGCCTCGAAATACATTGATGTCCTAGGTTTATCAGCGGCGGTTCCCAGCCCCTTGCAAGAGCGGCTCACCGGCGATGAACTTACATCACTTTGGCCGTTGCCAATGAACGTTTGTTCCATCGTCCCTGACGCCACACCATCAAGCGACCACTATCGCTCGATTTCACAGTCCAAAGAAGCAAAGCGCGACAAAAACAGCGCGCTTAGCCTCGAGGCTACTAGGAACTTCGGCGCAAAGTTAGAGCGGAACGCGCCACGCACCTCGGCAGGGTCGCCAACAACGAGTGGCTCAGCGGTCACAACGCGAAATATGGCGCATCGATGTCGCTTCTGGACGAGCATTGGCAATAACGCAGTCAGAGACATTGTTGCTTTCAGCGGCAACCGGCCCTATGAAGCGACGCTTCGCTGACTATGTTTCACCGCCTGGAGAGTTTCATGACAGAAGAAGCCGGAAAAAACGTCGACACCCTCATTGAGCTTGCCGCCGACGTCGTGTCGGCCTACGTGTCCAACAATCCGATCCCGGTGGGGGATCTCCCTGCCCTCATCGGCCAAGTGCATGCGGCTCTGAGAGCGACGGCCGGAGGTATCCCTGCACAAGAGCCGGTTGCCCTTACGCCCGCAGTCCCGATCAGGAAGTCGGTGACACCGGACTACATCATCTCCCTTGAAGACGGGAAGAAATTCAAATCTTTAAAGCGCCATCTGTCGACCCACTATGGGCTGACGCCGGGTGAATATCGGGCCAAATGGGGCCTGCCGGTGGATTATCCCATGGTGGCGCCGAACTACGCCGCGAAGCGTTCGTCACTGGCGAAATCGATGGGGCTCGGCCGCAAACCGAAAGCGCCGAAAGAGCCGGAAGCGCCGGTGCCGACGAAGCGAACTCGCAAGAAGGTCGCGGCTTGATTGCGGCAATTGAAATCCCTTCTGCAGCGTTGCAGCCGTCGGCTTAATCGTCGCATAAAAAAGGCGGGGCCAACCCCGCCTTCCTTTCCAACAACTTGTTTCATGAGGAATTCGCGACCCATGCAGCAATCTGCTGCCCTCACTTTTGCTCGTCCCTATCGAGCGGCCGTGAGCACTTCCGGGCCTACACGCCCACTCTTGCGACTTCGCAGGAGAAAATTCAACCAGCTTTGCTCAGGCTGCCAGCGGAGGACTTGCCAGTGCGGCGATCCTGCTCGATTTCATAGTTGATCTTCTGGCCGTCAGCGAGGGTCGAGAGGCCCGCGCGTTCGACAGCGGAAATGTGGACGAAAACATCCGGCCCGCCATTGTCGGGCTGGATAAATCCAAACCCCTTGGTGCTGTTGAACCACTTTACCGTTCCAGTCGTCATATACTTGTTCCTTCTTCTACAATGCAACGTGGGCAGGCCATTAGGCCTGTCCGAGTCATAGCCGAGAGTTGGGCGCAGCAAAAAGCGAAAAATTGTTAAGCCCCAATCAGCTGGCGCACTCCATTGTTGGCGTAGCCGCCAGCAAGCACTGTCCACACTACCGCTCGACCAGGCCGGAAGCGCTCGATCTTCCAACGCTCCTCAGCGCCCAGGTCTATGGCTCGTGCTTTGGCACGAGACGTAAGGCCGATTGCTGCTCGTGCCGTCAGGTCAAAGGCCGGGTAGTTCACGGAGCTGCCTTCGTGCATAACACCTTGGGAGCGCCTTAAGGAGTTTCGAGTTGGATTGTTTCAAGAGGGTCGAGGGGTTGATCGATGCGACCAGCGTGGAAGCGATCGATAGCGCGCGCGTTTTGCTGGACCAGTTCAAGGGCAAGTCAGAAACAATCGCCCAAGCGATTGACGACTTCCTGCTTGATTTCATGACCTTGCTGTTTGTGGTAGAAGCCACGCGCGAGCAGTTCCACAATCCGGCGAGGCGGTTAGCGCGCATCAGATTGAGCAAGGTCAGGCTGTTACTCACGCGATGCTCTTGACCTAAGCGACCACTCCGCCAGGCATGCATTTGCAGCCGAGCGCACCGGGCGGTATTTTACGCACATGAAATCAATCGCGACCGCTAAATTCTGCTGTTTGGTTCCCATGGACGACGGCAAGCGCGGACAGCTTCCGTGCTGCTGTCCTGCAGCGGCAAATGTGCTGCATGCCCCCATCCAAGGCGAGCTCGACGTTGTTTCTTACGTTGACCAAGGTCCCGCGAAAACACTCCCCTTTCCGCAGCAACTCATCACTGTTCAACCGCCTCGCGGCAGGCCATCACGCCAGAAGACAGCAACGGCATCGTTTTTCCCGCCCAGTCCTACGACCTCGTTTTCCAGCGCCTCGCGAATGTCGCCAGCCGCCGTTTTTTTACAGGTCCGTCTTCGCGCGCGAGCTGGGTCCGCGCCCACTTAGCTACGCTGCTCACGCCTCTACCCTTCAGTACCGCCCGGTCTGACTGTCGAGGACATCGGTCCGCTGGAGCGACAACATTTCAATTCTGACCATCGGTGCAGCGGCCTTCGAAGCGCATCCTGTCCCCCTTCCCCAGCAGCGCGCCCAATCGTCTTCCAATGAAGAAGATATTCTCAGCCGTGCTCGCGTCGCCTTCAGCCCCGTTCGATGGCCCACAATGTCGGATGCACAACATGTCAGACTGACTTGTCCACATGCCTCGAATGTTTTCTGATCTGGCACGGTGCATGCGTGGTCGTCCGCAAGGCGTCGCGGATCAAGGAAAATCCCTCCAATGACCATCCCCCCAAGAACACCGCCGCCGGTCTCCTGGACTCATCCCAAGATGAGGCTCGAGTGAGCCTTGGCCGCATGATTCATCTGGCTCGGCCTGCCCGCCGATCCTCCCACGGGGATCGAAGACGCAGCCCGTTCAGGAAAATGAGGAACAAATCACTGCCTCGAAACTTGCCTTTCCAACCGGAGCCATCGATCGCCCCCTGGCTGCGCAAGGCATTCACTGCCACCGCCCTGGCCCTGGCGACGACCGCTCCGGCTCTGGCCGCCACCGACGGCGGCAAGATTACGGATTTCCTGCTCGATGATGGCATGGAACGGTCGACATGACCCCGCGCAAATCGTCACTCATATGATCTGGCACAAGGTCCGCAGCGCCGACGAGCCACCGGGCAAACCCGAACTTGCCCCTTCCCTCGAGCGTCTGATCTTTAGGGCGACGCCCAACCACGCCGACAGCGAGTTCGACGGAGCCGTCTCAGTCAGCGGCTATAATACCGCCCTCACCGCCTATAAATCGCTTTGGGCGAGATGATGGGCTTCGAGGCCGCTAAACGACCATGATCGAGAGCGAGCGAAACGCGATCCTGAAGGAGCGCCGTTGCCGCACAGAGACGAACTGCTGGACGGGAAGGTCAACGCGACGTTGCGGCCAATCAGCCCTACCGCATTCCGGTCAACGGCTGGAGAGGAGATGCAGAAGCTGAACGGCACCGACGCATTCTCGATCTCCAACGGATACCGAACAACGCCGTGCTGGTGGTGGCCGGCGACGCAGAGCCTGAGACGGTGAAGGCGCTGGCAGCGAAGACCTAGGGAAAGGTTGCGCGCGGGCCGGACCTGCCACCGCGCAACCGACCGTCGAGCCCGACTAGTAGAACCGCTAGGCGTCTTGTAGCGAATTCAGATATTCTCCCTGCCACTTGGGTACCGTGGTCTGCTAGCTGTATGGCCGAGGCCCTATAAGGAACCTTTACGTCCGGAATACACACCCCACCGACTATATACACCTGCTGCGTTGAGGAGGAATCCGGTATTGCCCCTGTGCCCGCCGATGATCCGTCACCTGCGATCCCCTGACCTGTTTGGACCCATCGATCGCCTGCCGGCACTTGGCACGCGGATGGGCGAGCGGACATTTGAGGTTCTCAACCCGTCGACCGGCGAAGTGCTGGCAGAGCTACCCGATATGGGTGTCGAGGAGACATGCGCTGCGATCAACAAGGCCTATGTCGCGCAGCCTGGATGGGCAGGGTTTACCGCACGTGAGCGCAGCGACGTTCTATGGCGATGGCATCAGTTGATCATCGACCACGCCGACGATCTCGCTGCAATTCTCACTGCGGAGATGGGCAAGCCGCTTGCGGAAGCCAAATCGGAGATATCGCATGCTGCGGCGTATCTGCAATGGTATGCCGAGGAGGCAAATCGGGTCTATGGCGAGACGATCTCCGCACCATCGGCCGACCGCCGAATGTTGGTGATCAAGCAGCCCATCGGGGTCGTCGGCACGATAACGCCATGGAATTTCCCGGCC
This sequence comes from Mesorhizobium sp. M0058, assembly GCF_040323095.1. Taxonomy (NCBI): domain Bacteria; kingdom Pseudomonadati; phylum Pseudomonadota; class Alphaproteobacteria; order Hyphomicrobiales; family Phyllobacteriaceae; genus Mesorhizobium; species Mesorhizobium sp. M0058. The sequence continues at coordinate 20,098 of NZ_JAMYUQ010000003.1, read as the reverse complement.
TCGATGGTGGCGCGCAAAATCTCCCCAGCCTTGGCGGCGGGCTGCACGATCGTCCTCAAGCCCGCTGAACAGACGCCGCTCGTGGCTGGAGCAATGTTCGCCCTCGCCCATCAGGCAGGCTTTCCCGAAGGCGTCGTCAACCTGGTCTACGCATCCGAAGCTGACGCGGTCGGCCGCGAACTTTGCACAAATCCCAAGGTCCGCAAGATCAGCTTCACCGGGTCTACTGAGATCGGGCGCCTACTCATGCGCCAGTGCTCAGCCCAGATCAAAAAAGTCAGCCTAGAGCTTGGCGGCAATGCACCTTTCATCGTCTTCGATGACGCCGATATCGATGCCGCGGTTGACGGTGCGATCCAGGCGAAGTACCGCAATGCCGGTCAGACCTGCGTTTCAGCGAACCGCCTTTACGTCCAGTCGCGCGTTCACGACGAGTTCGTCGAGAAATTCGTGGAACGGGCTCGCCAACTTCAAGTTGGTGACGGTTTCGCTCCCGGAGTGGACATCGGGCCTCTCATCGACAAGCAGGCTTTGGCCAAGATTGAATCCCATATTGCCGATGCCGTAGCTAAAGGCGGCGCAATTCAATGCGGGGGCAAACGCGCCGGCACGAATGGCACGTTTTTCCAACCAACGGTCCTGACCGGGGTCACCAGCGAGATGACCGTGGCGCAAGAAGAGACATTCGGGCCGCTCGCACCGATTATTCGCTTCAACGATGCGGATCAGGTCGTGCGTGATGCCAATGAAACGATCTACGGCCTCGCGGCGTATTTTTATGCCTCCAACCTGAAGCGTGTCTGGCGTGTCGCCGAGGCCTTGGAATATGGAATGGTCGGGGTAAATACCGGCCGGATGTCTTCGGAAGCGGCGCCGTTCGGTGGGATAAAACAGTCCGGCATCGGGCGGGAGGGATCCCGCCATGGCCTCGAGGACTACCTCGAATTGAAATACCTCTGCATGGGCGGCATCTGAAGCATCGGCTTGCAGGGTTCACAGACGGGGTAACCTAGCGAGCGATCTCCAAATATGTGAATTGTAGGATCGATCGGGCACTGAGGGGCGGCTCCGTACCCGAGCAACACGCAATCCTGAGGAGCGCCTCTCGACGAGACAAGCGTCTGCATGTCGGCGAAGACGGCGCGCAATGTACGGAGGATACGCTTGCGATTTAGTGGCCCTCGCCGACTATCTACAGGCGACGGGCTGTCGTTGCGCGGGTATGGTTGGAAGCTTGTGCACCATAGCTTCGTGAACGCTGGTTTTCGTGGGCAGAATTTGACTGCCATATTCCGATTGTCAGTAGCTCAGTTGTTCTTCGGCCGACGGCCGCGCCGGTACAGGCTCGGACAGAACCGAAGATACCATCAGGCAGGCATTCGCATTGGTGGTCGGCGCACGATCCAGGGCGCCAGTTTGACCAAGCGGGTCGAACCGCATGACAGCCTTGACCGGCTGGAGGACGGAAATCCCGATGCCGAAGAGGATGGTCAGCGCAGTCGAGCCCACACAGCATTTGCGGCACGAACAGCAAGGGCTGGGAAGTGATCGGCCGGCCGGTCCTCCAAGGCGCAGGTCAGGGTTGTGACGCGTTGGTTCAGGTCCGCTAATCTGGTCTCTATCGTTTGATAGCGGCTTCGGTCGCCAGCGGCAGCGAGTCAAGATATTGGCATATCGGCTTTGATTGCCTCGCATCTGGTCGAGATTGGGACAGCTCACTAATGCATCTTTGGGCTCATAGTGCTTCCTCCTCATCAAGATGAGGATTGCCGGATTTGGCGTAGAACACCAACACGGGTCCGAGATCAAAGCACGTCCCGGGCGCAAGGCGCTGGACGGACCGGGGCCATGTTTCGATTGAGACGCCATCGATGCCTCGCGCCAGCGTTCTGGCGAATCGGGGCATCAGCGGAGCGAGCGTCAGTGCCAGGGTCGCAGCGGCCGTCGTCTGAAGAGCTAGCGAAGTCCGATTGCGGGCGGGATAGAAACGTCGCGCCGCCGCATAGTTTCGCGCCCGACGGTACATCACGCAATCGCGCACGAATTCGCAGACCTGATTGGCCGCGCGCCGGACCGAGAAGCCTTCGTCCGAATATGCCCGCTCCATCGCCGCGCGATAGATCTCTATTCGAGCAAAGAAGGCGCGGTCGACTGGGCTCCAGTCGCCTGCATCGGGTACACGGCCGGCAAAATCCTGCTTGATTTCCAGGTCCAACGCATCAAGCCAGTTCAGCCAAATCCCTTGGAAGACCTCCTTCTCGGTGCGGCGCAGCGCGTCCAGCGTGAAATCCGTCCGCTCCCCTTCCGGGCGTGTCAGGCCCAAATGGAGGCGCACGACGTCGACTGTCTTTGGGCTCAGAACCTCCTTACCCCAGACCGCATGGCGGCAGCTGGTCGAGAACTTCTTGCCGTCGAGCAGGTAGAACTCGTTGACGTGATAGTGGATGCGCGGCGTCCAGTGGGAGAAGACCTCGGCGTAAAGAGCGGGGTAGAGTAGCGCATGGTAGAAGGAATTGTCGAAGCCGAAGAAATGGACAATCTGCCAATCGCTGCCGGGCACCTCCGCCTTCCAGTCACGACCCAGCGAGCGGCCGAGCGCCTGGATGTTGTAAAGAAAACCGAAGGCCATCTCCGGCCACACCCAGATCACTTGACCCGGGAACCCTTCGGCCGGCAGGCCCCAGTCCGAGGGGTGGGTAATGGGCACTGAAAATTCGCCGCGTTGGCGTAGGCGCGCGAAGACATCCAAGATGCGTAGCGGGACGCCTGATGCCCTTAGATGCCGGTCGATATTGTCGTAGCAGCGGTCCAGGGCAAGTTCCGGACGGCGGAGGGAGCCGACCAGCGGCGCTTCGGCAGACTGCCGTGACCGCGCTGCACCCAAGTCGTGGCAAAGGTTTGGGGCGCCGCATTCCTCGCAGATGTTGCCGGCGGCGGAGCCGCCGCAATCGGGGCAGAGGCCTCTGACATCCGGCTCATAAAGATAGTGGCCTGTCACAGCATCGAAAAGCGCAGGGCTCTGGCGCAGATCTACCGCCGTGCTGCTCAGAAGAGTTCGGAAACACGCGGCTTGAAATTCGCGGTAACCGTCATCGCTCATTGTGGCTTGGAAGCTGTGGACGTCACAATCGAGAAGTGCAAGCGTGGCGCGAATCTCGTCGGAGTAGTAGCGCGCCACGTTTGCAGGCGTCCATTGATCGGTAGCGGCGCGTGTCGCGACGTAGCTCTGGTAATCGTCGCTTCCGGTCAGGTGATACGCCTCGACTCCTTTCATGCGCAGGAAACGAGTATAGACGTCAGCGCCGAAATAGGGGCCAGAAAGATGCCCCAGATGCAGATCGCCATTTGGCGTTGGCGGCGTGGAGAAGACGAAGGTCGGCCCGCGTGGAACCGTGGTCTTTTCAGCGGCATGAAGGGCCGCCTCGCCGTCTCGCCAGTAGACATCGACGAAATCCAGGTCTTTGTTCCCGTCGTTGCGCAGCACATGCGCTTCAAAAGGATGGAACAGAACGACGTCGCCGGCCGCGACCGAGATTTCCCCAAGGTCGGTGGTGACCTTGCCCGCACCAGACAGGACCACGAAGGCCTCGATTTCGTCGTGCCGATGGGGCTCGGATGTGACCCCGGGTCCAACCTTTCCGAACGAAAACCCCGTGCGAGCGCTGCCCGTTCCAAGCGTGGCCGTGTCGATACCGAACGCCCGCGACAGCTCCGTTCGAGAAAACGTGTATTTGCGCATGACAACGAACCTAAGGTGTTGAAGAGTGGGCCGGACCTTCGGCTGCAACGAACAGCCTCAAGTGCACTTCATGGAGAGAAACGGCAGTCCGACCCGTTGGCGGCCCGGCCAGGATAGTGCAGCTCTGGGCCGGCAGGCGGGCGACCAAGGGGGGCGCTAGTCGGGCTGTAGGCACACAGAAGACCGCCTGCGACCACCTCCACAATCCACGTGGCCGAAGCGTCCGATGCTCCGCGAGCCCGCAAATCAGACCGCCATACCGTCCGCGCATTTTTTGAGCGGTCGATCAGTTTAGTGTGCATGCCTCCGCCTGGCTGCGTGAGCTCAATCGCGATAGAAGATCCCATTTGGGGGCTTGAGATTGTCGAGATCGGCCACTTTGCCCTCGGGCGGGTTAAGGGCGCGCTTAAGCACGTTATATTCAGCGCGGGTCGGCCCACCGGTTGAGGCACGCTGGAACACCAAGTAGAGTGTCCGCCGAGAACGATTGCTTTTGTTCGGTCGTGAGTAGTGCGGTGCGTAATCGTCGAAGATGAAGATGTCGCCAGCCTTCCATACTACGGGTTCCCAGGAGAACGTTTCGGCTATTTGAGGATAGATCACCCCACCGGCATCCATGGGAAAGACCCCCTTTTTGTGGTTGCCGGGGCTGAAGAAAAGCCCGCCGTTTTCCGGGTCGGAATCGTCGATGGCTATGGCAACCACCGCATGGACCATCCGGCCGGGGAGTTTGTGTGGAATATGATAAATGTCCTGATGCGGGAGATAGCCGCCGCTGTCTGGGTAGTGGAAAATCAGCAACTCCTTGAGCCTGCGCGAATCTTCGCCAAGCAAATCCTCGACCGCTGACTTTATGCGCTGATCTTCTAAGAGCAAACGGCGCAATGGATCATGGAAATCGAGAAAATTCTCGATCTTGGAGATGATCTTTCGATTGTCCGTCGTCTTCTCGAACCACATGAGCCATTTATCATCGCTGACATCCCAGCGTGACATATCTTCGACAAAATTAGAGATATCTTCCTGAGCCGTTGGCGCAAAGAAGCTTTCGAGCCTGACGTATCCGTCTTTCTTCCACTTGTCTCTTTGTGCATCAGTCAACATGCGAAAAGCCTCCTGTTGGAAAGACTGGTTGGTCGGACATCCCAATTAGGGCAGTCGGGCGCTGGGGAAGTTGCGGGTCCACGGAGACGGTCCCGCGCATGTGGGACGGCGATGCTAAGTGCGTTCCGCTCCGACGGATTTTGTCCGCAGAAGCTCGGCGCGAGACTGCCTATGTCAGGCTCAGCCGGGTCCAGGGCTTCGGTAAACTGGGCCGGATCATTCGGTTCACCCGGTCCAGCCGCGACACGCGTCGCTAAAGGCCGGCACCATCCGACCGCCGACCCAGCCATGGCCGCCAACACCACGGCGCTCTTTCGAGTGAGCGACCTGGTACGGTCTTGACAACCGTAGGGGAAATGCACGCCCCCAGAATAATGCGATGCGCCGCTTGGTCCAAGAACTTGTTCGGTCACAATTTCGGAGAAGCCTCCGGCCTTCGCCGCAGCGGAGGCGGACATCATTCCTAGGATGCCACCGCCGATGATCAAAAGTCTACGAGTCATATCCCGCTGCCCATTTCTTCGGCTGCGGGGGCGGGCCAGCTCTCGATCGAGGTATGGCTGATGAAGCCAGGATGCTCGGGGTTCGCGCATGGCGCGCGCCCAATAAGGCTATCGAGGATGCGGCGCGCGCGCCAGGCCAGCAGGCTTAGGTTCGGATCGGCCAGGCCGCGCTGCCCGAGGCTCGCATTTTGTACGAAGATGCGTCTGTCACGCGGTCCGTCCCAGCTCACCGAAAAATCCTCGCGAATAGCTAATTCATTGTCGATATGCTCCAGCCGGTGCGCGATAGGTTCGAAGAAGTCTGGGATCGCGTTCTCGTAACCGGTGGCCAGCACGACGATGTCAGCCGCGACTTCTTCGACCTCGACCATGCCGTGCTGCAGGGTCAGCCTGTGACCCGCGCCGGCGTTGATGCAGTGCGAGACGGTGCAGCCCGGCCGCAGTGTGATGTCGGATCGGTTTGGCTCGAAAAATGCGTGGCGGTAGAGCGCCTGATAGATCGCCCGCAACGTGCTTTCTGAAATGCCGTCCGAGGCAAGCACGAAACGCCGCAGGAGCAGCTTACGCTGCGACTCGCTCATGGCCGCGAAACGATCCGAAAAGCAGGGCATGAACAACTCGTTTGTGAACGGGCTGTTGTCCAGAGGCAGATAGTTTTCGCGCTGCGAGACCCAAGTGATCGAGGCAGGCCGCCGTTCTTTCGGCAGGCCGATAAGATGCAACATCACCTCGGCTCCCGATTGTCCTCCGCCGACCACGCAGACATGCTTTCTCCGCACCTCAGGGTGGATGTGCAGTAAAACAGATGAGTGGAACAGGTTGCGTCCAGTCCAGCCCTGGAACTGAGGCGGAATTTGCGCCTGCTTGCCAATGCCGACCACGACGTCTCTGGCGCCGAGAACCGCCTTATCCGTCCGCACCCGAAACTCGCCGTCAAAGCGGATTTCGCGCACTGTCTCGCCGCCACGCACAAGTGGGTTCCTGTGGAAGACCCATTTCAGGTATTGTTCGAACTCCACTCTGAGCACGGCTTCGAACTGTGCGTTCAGGAAGTGATACAGACGCCCGTTCTCGTGCAGGAAGTTTACGAAAGTGTAGGCTGATCGCGGATTCACTAGAGTGACCAGGTCCTTGAAGTGGCTGACCTGGAGCTCCGAGGAATCGAATGCACTGCCTGGGTGCCAGCGGAAGTCGACCTGCCGGTCCAGGAACACGGCCCCTTTCCCAACTTGCTCGTGTAACTGACACGCGAGGCTCAAATTGGACGGGCCAGCACCGATCCCAACGCAAGATAACTCCACTGCTTCCTCCTATAGAGTCTTCTCACTAGGCGGTTTGTTCGCGGCGAATATCGGCCGCAGCCGCTGGCCCCCCTCGCGGACGTTCGGAGCACCGGTCCCGACCGGGTTTGCGAGAATTTGCCCAGCGCGTTCGCGTCGTCGAATGTAGACCGGAGCATTCCAGCGCGGTGAAATCGAGGGGTTAGGCCGGCGACGTGGGGCAACGACGTATGTCTTTCCGTTCGTCTGGATGCCCGCGTCGCCGTCACGCGAGACGCTTTGCAGGCCCATTAACGTGTTTGAAGCCGGCCCAATCGCCGGCCCGACCATGACGCGCCGGCCTTTCGGCGGCTTGATGGCAGGCGAAAGCGCGGTGTTCACTACGGCGACGGCATTTTCGGTGCGCATGATCATGGACGGCGTCTCGCTGATGCGTTCGCAGAGTCCCATGCATAGGCCGTGCCAGAGAAGGAAGCTTTTTAAACAACGGGTTGGCGGATTTACGTCCTGTCCGAAATCCGACATTGAGGGGGACGCTTCAGGGCGGTGCCCGATTTGTAGTCGATGTCGCCTTTTCCGAATAGCTAATCGGGCACCTTCTGCACCAGAATACTTCTCATGGAGACCAGCATCATAACTAACAGTGCAGAACCTTGTGTCTCTGCCGGACAAATCGCGATGTGCCTCTCCCATTGAGGTCGGCAGTTGCAAGAGCTGCCAGATCCTTCGCCCTATCGTGCCGTTGCACTGGCTCGATCCCGACATCCTCGGAGGCGGCGATCATGAAGAGTGACGCAATCTCATGTCCGCCGCGACGCCTCTCTCATGAGGAACCAATTCTCTGTGTTGGTGTCGGATCGATGCTCTTGATGACATGGTTGCGGATGGGCGCATGCCCAGACCTGAGCGCATCAATGATTGCGCGATCTGGGGCCTTCACCAACTGGATTGTCGAATCTCTGTAAAGATAGCGGGAAGGAGAATTGCGTTCTGACCAGTCTGCCGGTTCCAAAAGCACGACGCCATTCGGTCCCTGCGACTCAATCCAGGCGGGGGGATGAGGCCGCACAGCAGTCTTTTGCGCGCCCACCGGTCGGCCAGGATGGAGCCGTAAACGCAGTTATTCGATGATCGCCGCCGCAGAGTCCGCAGACTGTGCCGCGCCCGACACCGGCGACGTAGTGGCCGTCGATCGCCCCGTCGCCGATGTCGATCCGAAGCTCGGCCAGTTTCGCAGTGAGCTTCACTGCTTATTCCGCAGTGCCCACCGAGCTCGCACAGGAGGTTCTCATCAGGCGGTCACGGCTGCATTCGTTGTCGGATCTTCGACGATGTCGGACATCAGACACAGCGCAATCAGGTTAATCGTATTGTTCTGAAATGGTTTTCTCATTTGGCACGACACCTGCAAAGGAGTCCGCAAAACGCGCTGCGGCACGGACTGAGGAGAAATCATGCCATGATCAAGCGCGCCGAACATGCGGTCGCAGCCGCGAAGCAGACTGGGCAATGAGCGCTCCGCCACTATCAAGCAATTCGAGCAGGATTTTTCGTAATTCAGTCCACATTTCTGAAGAGCAAGGAGAGAATATCATGGCGAGAAACCAAATGCGCGCGGCGCGGGGAGTAACAGCGGCCGTTGTCCTCATTGTGATGGGACAGCAGGCCGTCGCGGCGGACCTTGCGCAAGCGGCGAGCGTCCCGCAGGCGGGAGCCTCGGTGACGGAAGCGCCAAGCCCTTGGCAGCTCCGCCTGCGTGCGTTGGGGGTCGTCACTGAGGATTCGGGCTACGTCAATGCAGTGCCCGGCTCCGATCTTTCGTATTCGAACACCGTGACGCCGGAACTCGATATCTCCTACTTCTTCACCGACAACATCGCCGCCGAGCTCATACTCGGCACCACCTATGCTAACATCGGGGGCCAAGGTACGATCGGCGGGCTGGGCAATATCGGCAAGGTTTGGCTGCTGCCGCCCACGCTCACCTTGCAGTATCATTTTACCGATTTAGGCGCGTTCAAGCCCTATGTAGGCGCCGGCGTGAACTACACGATCTTCTGTAACCAGGGTGCCGGCAGTGCCGATGCTCTCAAGGTCAAGAACACGTTCGGCACCGCGCTGCAGGTCGGATTCGACTACATGGTGGATCAGCACTGGGGCGTCAACTTCGACGTGAAGAAGCTTTTCCTTAAGCCAGACTTCGACGTCACGGTCGACGGCGCGAAGCTGACGGGAAAGGCGGAGCTCGATCCCTGGTTGATAGGCGCAGGTGTCACCTACCGCTTCTAACTACGAAAGGTGAAGACGGCTGCTGATCGCCGATCGGAAATAAGGGCGCCTCATGCGCCCTTATTTACGGTCGTCCCTGCACGCGCGACCTGAAGAAGCCGTTGTCGAGGGGCGGCCGCCCTCCTCCAGCGGACCAAGAAGGGTAACCTCGTGGTCAATGCGGGCTCGACTAACGCCTGAAATGGAGGTGCTTAGATGCGCTTCGGACCAGGATGGCTATTGGATATTGTTGATGGAAACCAAAGTTAGGTCTATGCGCGGCATCATTCTCCCGGACGTCATGTTTGAGCTATGCGCCTGTGTTAAGCAATCACGGAACTCCTCGACGCCGACAAGATGCCTTGTCAGCCACGCTGCGGCAGCTGCTGTTCTTTTGCTGCAGGAGCGGCGACTGGCGCATTGGCTGCATTCCTCGGCAGGACGAGGCCTGCTTTTGCGCTGCCCCATGGCTTGACCCATGGCACGGTGCCGGGCTCCAGCTCGGCAATGATGCGGTCGGTGATCTCCTGATAAAAGGCTGGCGCCGGGGCGCATGCCCTTGCCTGCGCAAGCCTCTGTGCAGGCACAACGCTTACTGTTTGCATGCGCCGTTTCATCCTCCGCTCACCAATCGCCGCGGCTTTCCCCGCTAGCGGGGTGGGCGGCGAGTCGCGACCGGAAAGGCCCGCCGTAGTAGGCGGACCGCACCCGAAGGACCGGAACGAAGAGGAGCACCCTGAGCGGCACGCGAAGGGTTGCGGGCTGCCGCGGCGGGCCTAGAAGGGAGTGCCGCCCACCCCGCGCCCACCGGGAAAGGCCAACAGACAAACCGCGCCGCCGCAAAGGCGGTGGCCGTCACAGCCCGAAGGCTGCCCACGCCAAGGGGCGAAGCCGAATGGCCGAGACCGCCTGAACTTGCCGAAGAAAGCGGGCTCGGTTCACGAGCACCGGCTGCGAAGGCGCGCGGGCGTTCCTGTCAGCAGCATGAATGCCTGAAAACCTTCTGGCCGAGTCTCATCAACCGCGTTTCATCCCCGCTTCCAGATTTATTCAGAATGAGGGTTGAGTAGATCGGCCGGATCGATTCCGAGCACTCTGGCGAGTTTCGCCACCGTATCAATGCTGGCGGCATAGACCGAGCGCTCAAGTGCGCTGACATATGTTCGGTCAACGCCAGCCTCATGCGCCAGCGCTTCCTGGGACAATTTCTTTTTTTGACGATGCCTACGCAGATTGCGGGCAAAGACCTCTCGGATTTCCATGCACGAGAAGCCACCCTCTTGTCGAGGATTTCACCACGGTGTATTCTCTACAAAGATCAGAGACATCAAAGGGCGAGCGGCTGCACGACAACATTTCGCGAGGGCAAATCCCCTGAGCCGTGAACTCAAGGACGGGAATCGTGAAGTTTGTCGGCCAAACAAAGCGCACGCCATCTACAGGTCACGAGCGCGACGCAATTGTGCCAGAAGCTCGCAAGGATCGATACCGAGAGCCTCGGCGACCTCGAGAAACTCGATGACGTCCAGCCGACGTTCACCACCCTCGTACTTGGCCACGAACGATTGTGGCCGGCCCAACATATCAGCAACCTGGGTCTGGGTGGCCCCTTTGGTTTTGCGCGCCGCAATCAGTCGTTGCAGCAGCCGGCGCTGGCGAGCTGATCGAAGTGATTTCGGCATCAGACGAACCGGGCCAAGAAGGAACCGGCTCATGGACTAATCCCAGTTTCGGATTATCCCATCTTAGGATATTGTGCGGTCAAAGATTTGCGCGGCGCGGGATAGGTCTTACGGCGAGAGATGAAATGGTAGACAGATTGCTCAAACCTGCTGTTGCCGACGAGGTCCCATGGGCGGAGAGCCTGACCGCTTACGACGATGAGCACTTCACGACATATTTGAAGCTCTTAGATGCATGCGCCGGCAATGCCAGCGAAGAAGAGATGGCCCAGGCGATATTGGGAATCGATCCGGTGCAAGAGCCTGCGCGCGCCCAAAGGGCGGTTCGCAGCCATCTCGCGCGCGCCCACTGGCTGGTGGTGGCGGGGTACAAGGAGCTGTTCTCTGGCCGCCAAAAGGCCTGATGGTGGCGTTATAGAAGAAGACGCTTATAACCACCGTTCATTAGCGAGCGCCCGCGTCTGACTGCACGGCGGACGCTGTCTCGAAGATGGTCACCGGGGTCGGCCCAGTCCTGCTCGACACGGGCTCTGCCGAAGAGAGCAAGGCCGATTTCGCGGTGTGATATGCCAGCGATGAAGCCGTCGAGGGCATGCAAGACTCGGCGCAACCGCGAGCTACGGGGCTCGGTCGGAAAGAATCCTGATTGCAGCCTGCCGGTCCAACAGAGGCTGTTCAGACATTCCAACGCGTTCAGGCGCTGCTTCAGTTCCTCTGGCGACCAGAGGACGGAGGATGTCAATTGCACAGGTTCGAGGATGCTGACGCCGGAAGCAGCCAGCTGCAAGCTCCTGCCACTGTCCTCGACCAGGAGGTGCTGATGCCCGTCCCGCGTGACGAGCATGGAGATGCGGCAGGAGTGCCGGGCGAGATCAAGCAAGTCGACCCCGCGCTGCCGCGCCGCCGTTTCGGCCACAATGGGCAAAACATGCGGACATTGGCAGGGGCACCAAAAGACGCTCGCATCAGTTCCTTTTGAGCTTGCAAAACAGAAGGCCCCACCGCGAGAGATCAACAGTATTCGAAGCCAGGCTGATAATGTCCATGGACCGGGCGTTCGTGCGTTCGGCACCGCGTAGCGCGTTCGCCAGATCTTTTTGGAAGTCCGGATTGCGCCTGAGGAATTCCCAGGCCCAGCCTCGGCTTGTGAGCTGGTCGACATAGCCATAGGCACGATCATCTTGCCTGTCCGGCCAAGCAGGGCCAGGTCTTGTTTCGTCCATTGCATCATGTCCAAAAAGGGTTGGATTGCAGGCTCAGGCGATCTTAATGACCGGGGTCCACAGGACCGGGCCCTTGAGCCCGCCATTGCGGCGGAGGGCTTCCAAGCTCTCTCTCGAGACGTCGAGATATCCGGCAACGGCGCGTGTGTTGCCAATTGTTTGCGGATCGGACAGTCGTTCGAGTGGCCAGCCGGCGCGACGCAAAATCCGCTCCATGCGCAGATCGGTTACGGTGATGATGCTGCGCAGACCGCGTGACAAACCAAACTCGACCATTCCGGCAAACAGCTCGTAGGTGCCAATTGCGATGCCCCCCTGTTTGGGCGCGGAAGGCGGCAGATCAAGCGCAAAACGGCTGCTTTCCCAAACACGTGGATCTTCCGGCGTTGGACGGTCGGCAAGAAGAGCGAAGAAGCTATCACGCAGCATCGTCGGTCCTGTAGTCGGCAACAGGCGCACGCAGCCGTCGATGCGTCCGGCGGGCGCACGCAGCAATAGGTAATGGGGACGAAGCGCATCGAACGGATCGACCTCAAAGCCGCCGCTGAACGAAACGTCCCAATCAAGTCGATCCCTGAAAACGCGATACCGCAAGCGATGCATCTGCTCGAGCTCGTCGCTGAACTCAGCGTAACAACCCGGCGTGATCAACTGCAACATGATGGCCTTCTCCTCGCATGGATAGCACCTGCGATTGAAGGCAAAGGCCGGAGTTGAAACAACCTGTGTATGTGCCCAGGTTCCGGGAGGTCAGATGAAGAGAGATGGCCGCGACAGTGCAAGCCGAACAGCTGCCTGAATAGCCGTTTTCACGCCAAGCTTCTTCCTGGCGTTATCCCGATGATAGGCTGCGGTGCTCCGACTGATTCCCAAGATGCGGCCGATTTCCCACGCCGTCTTGCCCCGAGCCGCCCACTTCAGACACTCCATTTCCCTTGGAGAGAGGGTAACGCCATCCACGGTCCTGCCGTCGGCCAGCTTGCGACAGGCATGAATATGGAAGAAGATCGCGATGAGTTCGAGCGCGCGGTCATATCGATTAATCAGGCGAAAGAACGGTGGTCGCCTTTCATCGGAGGCGAAGGTCAGTGCTGCAAATTTACCGGTTCTGTCATGGATCGGGATCGTGAAGCCGCAGTGAATGCCAAATTGCGTCGCCTCATCCATCAGTTGTCGCTGCTGCGTCGATAGTTCGAGATCAGCACCGTGCGCATCCCAGTTGAATGGTTCCTGACCACCACGCGCTCGATGAATTACCGGGTCAATCTTTTCATACCGACTGTGAAGGTAGTGAGATGTCCAGGATAGAGGGTAGGTGGAAATCAGGCGCACGTTGCGGCCCTTGCCAGAAGAAGGGAAAAAATAGGCGAAAGACGGCAAATCGAGCGAAGAGGCAATCTCGCCCAGAGCGTTGCGCAGGTCAGTCGCGTCAGCGCTGTCTGCGATCTGCCCTACAAATCTATGAAAAGCGTCTTGCATAGCTAAACTGCAGTGAGTTCTGGCCCCTCCAGGAGCCAAGACGGGCGGGCGAATGCGCAGCCATTCTGGGTGAAGGCCCGGCCGGAGACTGAGCTCCGTGCCGGGCCGTGCGCCTTGGGAGGGCGATACGTGCTCGACGGCGCTGTTATCGACGTCGAGACCTCATTCCAGCGCCATCTGTTAGCAGGGTGCAGTTGTCCTCTTGGGTTTGCACTTCATTGCGGTCGGGCTGTCTTTTTGCGTGCGGCTGGAGATGGAGGAGCTCAGCCTCACGGTACATTGGGGTGTGAGAGCGTCACCTCTACATTCTTGCAGCAGCTCACGTGAGCGTCTTCGCACGCGAAGGCGGCACTGTGTCTTTCGAGACTGGCGTCGTATTTCGGCATCGGCTGGCACACCCTCCATGCAAGTTGCCTTCAAAAACGGAGCGGATTGTTGCGCCCCTGCTCATGATGCTACACGGCTGCCGCACGTGAATATCCCGGCGATCCGAGTTGAAGGCGTCGTCTCACGCCAGGTCATATCGCGCCTTCCGCCTGCAGCGCACGGTAGGTCGTATCGAGTGATTTCGCAGTCGCATCGACGATGATGTCGATCTCTTTTCGGGTAATGATCAAAGGTGGGGCAAAGCCGAGAATATCCCCATGCGGCATGGCGCGGCCTATGACGCCATTTTCAAACAAAGCAGCGGCGACCCGCACGCCGACCTGAAGTCCGGGTTCAAATGGCACCCGGCCCTTCGGATCCCCCATCAGCTCCACGGCGGCTAAAATGCCGATGCCGCGAACCTCGCCGACAATGGGATGTCCCTCCAGTTCGGCTTTCATACGGGCTTGCCAATAGGGTCCGACGTCCCGAACATGTTCCAGGATGTTTCTTTCCTTTAGCAATTTGATGTTGGCAAGCGCTGCGGCAGCACAAAGCGTGTGACCGGAATATGTCCAGCCATGGCCGAGTGGGCCGTGCTTTTCCGTTCCTTGTTCCAACACCGACCAGACGCGATCGCCGATGATTGACCCGGAGATAGGGAGGTAGGCTGAACTCAAGCCCTTGGCGATGGTCACGAAATCCGGACGCATGCCATAGAGATGGGAACCGAATTTCTCACCGGTTCGCGCGAAGCCGCAGACCACCTCATCGGCGATAAGAAGGATATCGTACTTGTCAAGCACTCCTTGGATCGCGGCCCAATATCCCTTAGGGGGCGGAACGATGCCGCCGGTCCCAAGTACCGGCTCTCCGATGAAGGCGGCAACCGTCTCTGGACCCTCAGCAAGAATAAGGGCTTCAAGTTCGTTGGCACAGCGCCTGGCGAACGCTTCCTGATTTTCGCCATCATGCGCTTGGCGGTAATGGTGGGGCGTCGTCGTATGGCGCACCAAATTCAGAGGCAGGTCGAAGAAATCGTGAAAAAACGGAAGCCCTGTCAGGCTTCCGGTGACCAGCCCGGACCCGTGATATCCGCGATTGCGCGAGATGATCTTCTTCTTTTCAGCGCGGCCGAGGATATTGTTGTAGTACCAGACCAGCTTGATGTTGGTTTCGTTGGCGTCGGAACCCGAAAGGCCGAAATAGACCCTTCGCATATTCTGACCGAAATATTCGACCACGGCCTCTGCCAAGAGGGCAACCGGCGCCGTGCCTTGACTGGCATAGACATGCGCGAACGGCAGCTCATGCGCTTGCCGAGCGATGGCTTCGGCGATCTCCGAGCATCCATATCCCATGTTGACACAGTAAAGCCCTCCGAAACCGTCAAGGCTCTTTCGGCCGTCGGTATCCCAGATGTACACGCCTTCCGCACCGGCCATGATCCGGTTTGGCGTCTCGCCGCGGCTGTGCTTGGCCAAGTGCGTGGACGGATGGAAGACGAAGCTTCGATCCTTCTCCCGCAGTTGCTCGGTTCCCAGATTACTCAAGCTCATAGTTCCTCTCCTCGCGAGCAGTAGGCAGAAGACACTCACCCAGCCACCTATTAAAAACAAGCATACCCGCAAACACCTCTCGAGTTTCGCGGGAATGCACGTCTTTAGCCGACGAATTCGCGAAAATCGGCCTCGAACGCCGTGAAAAACCCGGATCTTGGGCCTCGCGAGTTACCCTGCCTTCATGCGGACGTATCGAGGCACGCCGCCGTGCTCTGATCGCCGGCGGATATCTGCGAAGGGTAGCGCATGCGTAGCCGAGGGCGTCGTATTTCGAGATAGCACCGCCCGGGCTGCCATCGCAGATCCCCAGCGGAATCTCCGCGATGCCTTCTTCGTGTCACACGAGCTGATGCGCGCGATCGTGGCAGCACCCATTGCGCTGATCAGGATTACCACCGTGCTCTCAAAACAGATCCGCAGCGTTATGGTTATGAGCGTTCGGATCGCTGAGTGATGCGGCAGGCATACTCAAGAAGGCCGCCCGGAGTCTCCTCATCTACCAGCGAAGGCCCACATCTCGTCACTATCGGTCCACGATCCTAGGAGCGTGCTCTAGATCCTCCTTTCGTATAGATCTGGACGGGCTCGCCAAGGCTCGACACCGGTATCCCCACACCAGTAAACTCTTCCGTCTCTAAGCCAGAAATGGCTCATGCACCCTTTGTTTCTCCAGACAGAGGGATCCAAAGTCGGCCTCCCGTATTGGCTCAGTTGGATACGCCACCAGGGGTCATGCGGAGGATGCATCGGTAACGAAACGACCTCGCCACAGCCACAGGGACACCTAAAGAGGGACCAGTATGGCCGCCCTTTGTGCACGATCGTGATGAACTGTCCTGGCGTGACCCTGTCATTCGGAGGTGTTTTTTCGAAAACTTCATTCCGAGCGAACAGTATACCCGGAAGTCGCTCCTCAGAAGGAGTCCTGTTGGGTTCTTTTGGAGTACGAAGACCGAGGATGATTTCCTCCAGCCGCCACACGAGCCTTAGCAGCCAAGACCACATACCAATTAACTCGCCTTACCTAGGGACGGCATATCGAGCCGGCAGCCATCCTCAGGCTTGAGCAATAAGCCATTCGGACCGCAGCAAAAGCATTCGGCATTGTCCCTTGGCATATTGCTGTGAATTGCCATATGCACGAAGTCGTACCATATGTTGTCGCGGCTAATGTCGGTAGGAAGCCGTCGGTAGGGGCGCACCAGATCAAACAATGTCGCTACGGCCATATCGGCAGTCGCACTGGTGAAAGGACCCACGCCGGGAGCCCGCTCGCCGCCCCCGACTAGATAGAACTCCGTCCGAAGCGTTTCTGGATCCAGCTCCGCCAACTCCGGACGTTCCTTTAGCGCACTCTCGTAGCTGAGCTTTTCCTCAGTGACGACGCCTTGGCACCTCAAGCACGCACCAAATTCGGGCAGAACTGTGCTAACCCGGCCTCTATGGTCACGCAGATAAGGCTGACGCTCCTGGTCGAAATCAATCTTGCCTGTGAGTCCGCAGTCAATAAGGCCTTGGCAGTAGTAGTACACTGCCTGATTGAGGACCTCCCTTCCAGCAACATCGTCAGTACAGCCGAACACTAGGTCAGCGCTGGAGATCGCATCAATCGCTTCCGGGGACTCGTTCACATATGCCGGGATGGCAGCGACAGCTACCGATAAACCTAGGTCTCGTATGTATTGGGCCAACGTGGCTGCTTTACTCTCGCCGATATCGGAACTGCGATATCCGCGCACGCGATTGAGATTGCTATCTTCGAGCAAATCCCCGTCGATAATGATGAGTTCGCCAACGCCGGCCCGGGCGGCGAGTGTGGCGACCGACGATCCCGTTCCACCACATCCGACGATTGCGATACGCAACGATCTGAGCTTATCGTTGAAAGGCTTGCCAAAGGCAGCCTCCTGGCGCCGGAGCACTTCCGATGGAGTGGCTTCATCTGTCTTGCCCAGATGAACTGCCAAGTCAGCCCCGAGCACACAGACATGCCGGACATCAGTCACGCGGTCAGGCGACGCACCCGACCGAACTCTCGCACACCACTGCCCGTCAGCCAAAACGGTCGCGATAAGCGACACATCACGGCCGTTGCAGCCAGCGTATCCCCTCAGAATGCTTTTTTCGTTCAGATCATCCTTCGTCGAGAAATCCAAAACGCCTCTTGGATGACTGTGGGCGAACCCCAACTCGAGCCGCTCCCGCTCGCAACGAATGTAGATGTCCTGCAACCTGCGCAGATTGATGCGCAAGTGAACCGGGGAGCTCTCTAGTATCCAGTCGCCATCCATCTCAATCACGTCAACCGCCACAAAACGCGTTGACGGCGATAGTCCCGCTACGGTCCTTTCCATTTTGCGGAAGAGAACTAGCGCGCCGCGCTCGTGACCGTCGGGGTGCCCCGTCAACCAACCCTTGAGCCTGCTGTCGAGAGAACCGGTAATGGCAATGCGAGGTCCGTTCAAGAACGCCTCGCGTCAGGGTATCTAAACGCCCACGAAATCCGGTCCATGATGTTTTGAACGTTGTCGACTTTTGCTTTCCAAGGATTTCCATTCCAGTGCCTAGACCAGCGGCAAAACACCACGCCTGCGTGAGTGCGCGGATCCTCATTGGGACCAGGGCCGCCAGTGTTTGGTATCAACCCACCGTCAGCCCTATACAATCGCGGGTGTACCCAGAACATGTCCCCCCCCGAGACATTGTAGTTCTGCGGAATGACATACAATACATCGACCGCATCCGCGGGCTTTTCGTCGGACACATAAACACCCTTGGGCAACGGAAAGTTTTTGAAAATAATAAATCGGTCACCCTCTTGTTCCTCAAAACTTACACCAGATTTTTTAAGTGTCTCGTAATCAGAATTGAACAACAGTGCCATTATGCATTTCCGGCTTCGGAGCTTGCATCCTGGGCGTAAAACTTTTCGATCCCCGGCTGTCCCAGATCGATTGGGTCATCCCCCCCAACCAGCCGACCGGGATGGCCGGCTACTTTCATATACAAGTCCATGCCGTCTGGTATGCCAGGACCAAGGCCTCGCACTTCGGAGCCCGTTATGAACCGATTGCTCCATTCGTAACTCTCGTTTTCGATTTTGAATTTGTACTTCTCGTGGGCAGCCATACCTTCGTCCTTCTTCCGTAGTTTTTCGGTAGCCATTGTCTCAAGCGCATCGTTGCTTGCGCACCCTAAATTGTGGAGTACACCCGGCCGACCCGCTCTTTATACCGCAAATGCCTCTCAGATTTCGCGGGAATGTACGTCTTTGGCCCTAAGATTCCCGGAATTGGCGCCGACCACCGTGGAATCAGCGCTTCAAGCGTTTATCTCTGTTTTAGGGAGGACAAGGGAATTGGTGAATTGGATTTCACTGGTTTCGTAACGACAAGGCTGTAGTATTGCTCGATCCCCAAGCCGGCCTCTAGCAGTCCCTCCATGAAGTCTTGATACGCGGCCATGGAAGGCGATGAAACGCGCATTAGATAATCAACCCGCCCCCCAATAGCCCAGCAGTCGAGGATTTCCGGAATCTGTTGGATCGCGGTCTCGAAGTGCCGTTGATCCTCAAGCCGATGGCGGTCCAAAACCACCTCCACCATTACAGATATGATGCCCCCGATGAGGGCTGGACTCAGGCGCGCGTAGAACCCCTCAATGATCCCTGCGCCTTCGAGCACACGAAGCCTCTCCGAACATGCTGAAGCTGAAAGGTGAACACGCTTTGCGAGCTCGCTTTTCGAAATCCGACCATCGGATTGGACCTCTGAGAGAATCCGTAGATCCCAAGTGTCTAGTTGCACCGGGCCGGATTTTAGTTTCATAATCTTGCTCTCAAACGGTGGCCGAAAGGGCAATTGGTCCCCCAGCAAATTCTATCCATCAGCTCAAGCGAGCGAAGGCAGTGAACATATCTGTCTTCGGCCCAATACGCGTACGTGTGAGGTTGCCGAATGTCAGGTGACCGCGCAGAAGGGTTTCAGAGAGTCGGGCCTTGCCCTTCCCTGCCCAGGTCCGGTGCTTGAAGTAATGGGCAAGCTAGACAGCACCGAGCGTTGATCGCATGTGCGGCCGACTCGACACCCTCATCTCTTACCGCACGGACCGGTCCGCTAAAAAGGCACGCTTCCCGCAGATCGAGCCTAGGGGCTTAATCCGCCCATCAGTTGGGGTCCGCAGCATGATTTCTATCAGTCGATAGCTACTTTGTTGATTCCTGGCGGGCAAATATTGAATCGATATCATATCTATCCAAGAATTAGATGGGGCCTCACACATGTCTTAAATCTAGGTACTCTGATCGCCCCTAGCTGTGAGCTTCAGGAGGTTGTCTATTCGGATCGAAACGAGGAGACTTGAAACCAGGCTTCACCACTCACCCGAGGGTGCAAATGGACTCGACAAAAATGCCGGTCTCACGCAATGCTTAGAGGAGATGGAGCTATCATTTGAGAGGCGTCTGTCACAAGCCGCTGCGGCGCGAACATATGCGTGTCGGCGGAATCGTGGCGCGCTGGCTGTCGCTGTGAGCGACATCGGATTGGGCGATCGGTCCGAAACTACGAGCGCCCGAACCCGAGCGAGATGATCCACTATCGAGATCAAGAAGCCTGGCTTCAGCCAATCGGCCAATGCATCACCGGTTGTCCACAAACAGGCAAGTCCCGCGCGCCGGCTGGGGAGTTCGTTCATTTGTGCTCGATGATTGTCGCATCGCCTTCTCGAAATCATGCCAAACGAGAAAAGGAGCGCATTCAGGGCGGCGGCCGGGGTTGTGTGCGTCAAGTTCTGCAAAATGGGCGATCATGATGCTGGTCATGCGGCTTGGCGCAGAGCGAGCTTCTTGTGCTCGCGCAGGTCGTCCATGTTGATGTATCGGTTGGCCTCCA